>NZ_JAUJRI010000025.1:0-79083 GCF_030504405.1 Burkholderia sp. AU44665
TCGGAACACCCCGTGTCGTCGCAGATCCGTACCGTGCTGCTGGTGATGGACGGATCCTGCGCGCAGGCGGCCAACAGCAACAGCAGCCCCGGTGCGAGTAAACGGCGATACATGGGTACTATCCTCAAGTTTTATTGGCGCCGTATTGCTTTGCGCGCTCGCCCCGCGAGCATGCCCCCGGCCGGTGCGGGGCGCGGTGAAGATCGTCCGCGGGCCCCGTGCCAAGGCTCTCTCAGGTTCTCTTTTCGGCTTGACGCATCGTTGCAGCGTGGGATCGGGCGGAAAGCGCAAACGGAAATCCACCCCGGTTCCTTCTCTTCAATCCACGCAATATCGACCACGGCTCACTCGGTTCAAATGATACATATCGGTCTATCCAATAGTCAAGACGACTCGATAACACGTTTGCCGCGTGAAGCATGCCGAGCCGGAAGTACCGTCGGACAGGAGCCGGAGGCGATTTCATCGAGCAGCATGATGCTAGAATAATCGGTCTATGCTGCTGAAACATCGAGGAGGAAGCCGTTCGTGCGAGCCAACAAACGCCAGCTGGTGGTAGACAAAGCGACCGAACTGTTCTCGAGGCACGGATTCCACCCGGTGGGCGTCGACTGGATCATCGACGATTCCGGTGTCGCCCGCATGACGCTGTACCGGCATTTCGCGAGCAAGGACGAGCTCATCCGCGAAGTGCTGGTCCAGCGCTACGACCTGATCGTCGGCAGCATCGACTCGCAGTTGCAGCACGTCGTCGATCCGGTCGAACGCGTCAAGACCATCTTCGACTGGTACGCGGCGTGGTTCAGGACGCCCGAATTCGCCGGCTGCCTGTTCGAGCGGGCGCTGGCCGAATTCGGCACCGCTTACGCGCCGATCTCGGACGTCGCGATTCGCTATCGCCGCAAGATGATTGAATGGATCGGAGAACTGATCGCCGCGCTCGTGCCGCCCGAAACGGCAAACCGGCTCGCGACCGTCTTCATGATGCTGCTGGACGGCGCCACCGTCGAAGCCCGGGCGTTCAACGATTCCGCGGCGGCCGGCCGCGCGTGGCAGGCCGCGCACGCCCTTCTCGAACAGGCGATGCACACGGCCGGCTCGCCCGCCGAAGTCCGGCAGCGGGATCCGAACGGCCTCACGAGCGGCGGGCGGCCCGAACAATAACGGCCAAGCGGCTGCGCGTTCGCACTCCGGCCCCGCATCGACCCGTCGCCCGCTTTCGTTTCACCGGAACGTCATTCCCACCGACATACCCTCCACCGTGGTTCGCGAGACGCGCTGCCCCCTTCCGCGGCGAGCGGGAACGAATCGTGCTCGCACGCCGGCCACCCGGATCCAATTTATTTTCTTTGACGAATACCGTATTACCAGCGAATATTCGCGTCGATCAAGCAGTTAGTACCGCTCAAAAACAACACGAGACGATGCTCGCTCATGCAGTCGGGGACGTTACGCTGTTTCGCCAACGGATACGTGATCGAAGGGGAAGAAATGACGCCGTTTTCCCAGGATGTGAGCATCAAGCAAACCGCCGCCGTCTCCAAGGCAGCCACGCCGTCGCCCGTGTTCTGGAAAGCGGGGCCGCTCGTCGAAGCCCCGCCGCCCGAGCCGAAATCCGCGATGCCGGAACTGCGCGATTTCTTCGCGGCCGCCGCACTGCAAGGATTGCTGTCGCGCGATGCCGGGCGCAACGTGTCGACGATCGCCGACTACGAATCGAAGCGCGCGGTGAGCGCCTATCGGCTCGCCGACGAAATGCTGAAAGCGCGATGACCCCGCACGCCGGCCAGCGCCAGCCGGCCCGCGCGCCTGTCGTCCTTCGGCACGCGCGGCATCGCGCGAAACACGGGCCGCCATGTCCGTCGGGGCGCTGACGCACCCGGCCATTCAGTTGCCGCCCAATCGCGAAACCATTGCGCCGATCGGCTGCGCCAGCAAAACGGCGTTCAGCCCGACGACGACGGCAGTCGCGCCGAGCGCCGCGCGGCGCGCGATGCGTCCGCTCGCAAAGGCGCCCATGACGTCACGGCGGCTGCAGAAGTAAACCAGCGCGAGCATCGGCACCGGCAATACGACGGACAGCACGACCTGGCTGATCACGAGCGCCTGCATCGAATCGACGCCCATCCCGACGACGACGAACGCGGGCGCCATCGTGACCAGCCTGCGCAGCCAGACCGGAATCCGGAACCCCACGAAGCCCTGCATGATCATCTGCCCGGCCATCGTGCCGACGACGGAACTCGAGATGCCGGCGCTCATCAGCGATACGAGGAAGCAGGCCGCCGCCGCCTGGCCGAGCAACGGCGTGAGCATCCGGTACGCCGATTCGATCTGCGCGACATCGCGATGGCCGGCGTGAAACGCCGCGCTCGCCATCACGATCATGGCCATGTTGATCGCGCCGGCGGCGGACAGCGCGACGAGCACTTCCCGGTTCGAGAAACGCACCATCATCCGGCGCTGCGCGTGGTCGAGCCCCGACGCGCGTCGCTGCGTGAGCCCGGAGTGCAGATACAGCGCATGCGGCATGATCGTCGCGCCGACGATGCCGACCGATACCGTCAACGCCTCGCCGCGCGGCCATTCCGGCACGACGATATGGCGCCCGACTTCGGCCCAGTCGACCGGCGCGATGAACAGTTCCGCGAGATAGCAAAGACCGGTCACGCCGACGAATGCGCCCACCGCGATTTCCATCGGCCGGAACCCGTTCCGGTCGGCCAGCAGGATGCCGTAGGTCGCGAGCGCCATCACGAACATCCCGGCGAAGGTCGGCAGGCCGAACAGCAACGACAGCGCGATCGCGCCGCCGAGGAATTCGGCCAGCTCGGTGGCCATCGCGGCCAGCTCGCTCGCGACCCACATGCCGAAGACCACCGGCCGCGGGAAATGCACGCGGCACAGTTCGGCGAGATTGCTGCCGGTGACGATGCCGAGCTTCGCCGACAACGACTGGAACAACATCGCGATGCCGTTCGCCATCAGCACGACCCAGAGCAGCGCGTAACCGAATTGCGCGCCGGCCCGGATGTTCGTCGCGAAATTGCCAGGATCCATATAGGCGACCGACGCGACGATCGCCGGTCCAGCGAACGGCAGCGCCGCCAGCGGCCCGCGTCGCCGGCCGGCAAAAACCGCGCGCATGTCCGCCGCGGTGCGCTCCGTCGCCGCGTTCCTGTCGAGCGTGGCCATCTGCACTCCTTTACGAAACCGGCATCGCGCGCCGCCGACGCGGTTCGCCCCGCCCGCCGCCGACACGCCGCGCCGCATCCGCGCCGGCATGGCATGGCCCATGCGGCCGAAATGACAACCGTTTGAAAATCCCGCAACGACGATTGCAGGTCACAACGATGCGCTCGCGTCACCACTGCTTCCGCTCTTGCGCATGCCGCGCGCTTGCGGCGGCAACCGGCCACTTCGCCGCGAGAAGTCGGCCCTCCCGAACCGTTCGCCCGCGGCGCCAGACGCCACCCGCGCCGCGCCGCCATTGCCGGCTGGCTCGATGCATTCACGTTGTACAACCCACGCCTCGGCATTCGCGACAACACCACGTCCACCGTAGCCGGCAGCGGCCAGCATCGCGCATGCCCGGGATCGTCGGCCAGCCCGCGGGATCGGTTCGTGCTGTTTCGACACCGCGAATCCCGCACAATCCCTTTCCACGGAGATGCCATGTTCATCCACAACACACGGCTTCAGTACACGGTGCGCGTCGGCGCGCCGAACCCCGGCCTCGCCAATCTGCTGCTCGAGCAGTTCGGCGGCCCGCAGGGCGAACTCGCCGCCGCGATGCGTTATTTCACGCAAGCGATCACCGAGGAAGACCCGGGCCGCAAGGACATGCTGCTCGACATCGCGACCGAGGAGCTGAGCCACCTCGAAGTGATCGGCTCGATGGCCGCGATGCTGAACCGCGGCGCCAAGGGCGAACTCGCCGAAGCGGTCGACGAACAGGCAGAGCTGTACCGCAAGCTGCACGGCGCGGGCAACGACAGCCACGTGACGCAGGTGCTGTACGGCGCGGGCGCGCCGCTGACCAATTCGGGCGGCGTGCCATGGTCGGCCGCGTACATCGACACGATCGGCGAACCGACGGCCGACCTGCGCTCGAACATCGCGGCCGAAGCACGCGCGAAGATCATCTACGAGCGGCTGATCAACGTGACCGACGATCCGGACATTCGCGACGCGCTGGGCTTCCTGATGACACGCGAGGTGTCGCACCAGATGTCGTTCGAGAAGGCGCTGTATGCGATCACCGCGAATTTCCCGCCGGGCAAGCTGCCGCCGAAGGCGCCGTACGATCACGTGTACTTCCGGATGCAGCCGGATGCCGCGCCGCTGGTCGGCCCGTGGAACCACGGCGGCGAACTGGAAATCCGTCCCGCGGAACCGGCGGTCGACGGCGGCAGCGGAATTGCCGAGGGCATGCTCGACGCGCAGCAAGCGGAGGCCATCGAGGCGATGGCGCAGCGGCTCGCGTCCGATCCGGACAGCGACCCGGTGACGGGCGCCGAGCTCGGCGCGGGGCAGCCGGCTCCTCAGGGCCGCAAGCCGGGCAAGCCGGACAGTGCCTGAACGGATGTGTCCGGCCGTACGACGAGGACGCCGACGCGCCGGCGAAGCGGCAGGAACAACGGCGCGCCCGACGCCTCGCCGAACGGGCGGGCGGGCGCGTTCGGCGCGCATCACGCACCCGTTTCGCCCGACCGGCTCTGGTCGCCCTGGTCCGCCATCAGATACTGGATGACCAGCGTCGGATCGGCGATGTCGAGAATCAGGCGGCGCATCACACGCTTGCGCATATGGTCGTCGTCGAGCGTCCACGGCCCCGCCGCGTCGCCGAGGTAGCGGCCGATCGCGCCGCGATGGTCGCCGTCCGGAGGCAGGCCGAGCCGCGCGGCGAGCAGGCCCGCGATCACGTCGTCGATCTCGACGTTCAGCGGCCTGGAATCGATCGAAAGTTCGAGCTTCATCGTCGGTCTCGCAAACATGAAAAAACGGCGCGACGCGCCCCCGCTGTCGCGCGCGCCGGCAAAAGCCGCTCCGGCCAGCGGCTGTTCGACCATCGCTGGCGGGCCTGCGACGCAGGTCAGTAGCCGAGTTCGGGCGCGGAGGCCGGCTCGGCGCTGTCCTCTTTCGGTGCTTGCGCGACGGTCGCATCGGTCGTCAGCACGAGGCTCGCGATCGACGCGGCGTTCTGCAGCGCGGTACGCGTGACCTTGGTCGGATCGACCACGCCTGCCTCGACCAGATCGCCGTACTCGCCGGTCGCCGCGTTGTAGCCGAAGTTCCCCTTGCCCTCGAGCACCTTCGAGATCACGACCGACGGTTCGTCGCCCGCATTGGCCGCGATGACGCGCAGCGGCGCCTCCAGCGCGCGCAGCACGATCCGGATGCCGGCGTCCTGGTCCGCATTCGCGCCGCGGATGTCCGACAGCGCCGCACGCGCGCGCAGCAGCGCGACGCCGCCGCCCGGCACGATGCCCTCCTCGACCGCGGCGCGCGTCGCATGCAGCGCATCGTCGACGCGATCCTTCTTCTCCTTCATCTCGACCTCGGTGACCGCGCCGACCTTGATCACCGCCACGCCGCCCGCGAGCTTCGCGACGCGCTCCTGCAGCTTCTCGCGATCGTAGTCGCTCGTCGCTTCGTCGATCTGCACGCGAATCGACTTCACGCGCGCCTCGATGCGCGCCGCATCGCCCGCGCCGTCGATGATGATCGTATCGTCCTTGCGCACCTCGACACGCTTCGCACTGCCAAGATCCTCGAGCGTGGCCTTGTCGAGCTGCTTGCCGGTTTCCTCCGAGATCACCGTCGCACCGGTCAGGATCGCGAGATCCTCGAGCATCGCCTTGCGTCGGTCGCCGAAACCGGGCGCCTTGACGGCGGCGACCTTCAGGATGCCGCGCATCGAATTCACGACGAGCGTCGCGAGCGCTTCGGCCTCGACATCCTCGGCCACGATCAGCAGCGGCTTGCCGGCCTTGGACGCCGCTTCGAGGATCGGCAGGAGGTCGCGGACGCTGGAGATCTTCTTGTCGTGCAGCAGAATCAGCGCGTCGTCGAGATAGGCCGCCTGCTTCGCCGGGTCGTTGATGAAATACGGGCTCACGTAGCCGCGATCGAACTGCATGCCTTCGACCACGTCGAGTTCGTTCTCCAGCGACTTGCCGTCCTCGACGGTGATCACGCCGTCCTTGCCGACTTTCTCCATCGCATCGGCGATGATCTTGCCGATCGCGTCGTCGGAGTTCGCGGAAATCGCGCCGACCTGCGCGATTTCCTTGTGGGTCGAAATCGGCCGCGACAGCTTGCGCAACTCGTCGAGCACCGCGCCGACGGCCTTGTCGATGCCGCGTTTCAGATCCATCGGGTTCATGCCGGCCGCGACGTGCTTCATGCCTTCCTGCACGATCGCCTGCGCGAGCACGGTGGCGGTGGTCGTCCCGTCGCCGGCCACGTCGGCCGTCTTGGACGCGACCTGCTTGACGATCTGCGCGCCCATGTTCTCGAAGCGGTCCTTCAGCTCGATTTCCTTCGCGACCGACACGCCGTCCTTCGTAATCACGGGCGCGCCGAAGCCGCGTTCGATCACGACGTTGCGGCCCTTCGGGCCCAGCGTCACCTTCACCGCGTCGGCCAGCACGTTCACGCCCTTGACGATCTGCTGGCGGGCGCCGTCGCGGAATTTCACGTCTTTTGCACTCATTTTCTTGCTCCGGATACAGTCGTTGAACGGGATGCCGCGCGCATCGGGCAGACACCCGTGCGACGCGGTCGAATCGGCATTCAGGCCGCTTTCCTGGCGGCCTGCGATTCGGGTTCGAGTACGCCCATGACGTCCTCTTCGCGCATCACGAGCAGTTCCTCGCCGTTCACCTTCACGGTCTGGCCTGCGTACTTGCCGAAGAGAACCTGGTCGCCGACCTGGAGCTGCAGCGGGCGCTGCGAGCCGTCCTGGAGCAGCCTGCCGCTGCCGACCGCAATCACTTCACCCTGCTCGGGCCGTTCGGCGGCCGAATCGGGAATCACGATGCCCGAGGCCGTCGTCCGCTGCTGTTCGATTCGCTTGACGATAACCCGGTCGTAGAGGGGACGAATCTGCATTTTCATCTCCTGAGCGATGAGATCACCTGGAAAAGGGAATCCGCCGGCGCCCGCACGCGCAAAGGCTGCGCTGCGCCGGCGTGCCGTCGTTTGGCGAAAAGCGAAATAGTGGCGTGGGAAGCGCGCTTCAAGAGGGCGATGAATGCGCATATGTAACAAAATGTTTCATGGCGAAAGCGACGTTCGCGCAACGGTCGGGGTTCCCGCGACGCCCCCGTCACGAGCGTCGACACGGCGTCGACGGTCGGCGCTCCGGGCCACGCGAATCGTCGCGCGACGACGCTTGAAATCCGCGCGTCCCGTCCTATTTTGGTATCGCTCAAGCAGCCGCGGCTTACGCGCTGCGTGTTTCGATTTGTTTGTCAGCGAGACCGCTCGCGGATCGACGAACTGGAGCGCGTGGTCCGGTTCGTCCTCCGTGCGGGGTCCAACCGGGAGCGAATCATGAACGATCCTTTCTTCATCTTCGATCGGCTGCCGGGGGCCGGCCGCCGACCACGACGCGCCGCCCGCGTCGTCACGGGTCTGCCGGCCGGCCTGCGGATAGCGCGCAACGGCACCGGTCGCTTCGCGCCGACCGGCGCCCGGATACGTTTGACACGCAAGCCATTCGTGTTGCGCGGCGCGGGCCAACCCGCCGCGATCGGCCGGCCGAAGCCGCCGCGCCGTCGGGTCGCCGCGCCCGGACGCCTGCTGCACCCTGTTTCGTTTTTCCGCGTCACGCTCGCCGGGGGCGGCTCCGCGCGCGACGGGGGGCGACCATGTTGAGCCCGCACGAATTCGCGACGCTGATGCTGGTGTGCCAGGCGCCGGATCAGCTCGACATGAATCGCGCCGAACTCGATGCGTTGCTCGAACGGCAACTCGTCATGCTCGAGCACGGCGCCCCCGGCCGCCGACGCGCGTATCTGACGAAGAAAGGCCGATCGATTCTCCACGCGCTCGGGGCCGACATCCATTCGCGCCAGGGCCACGGGCCTACCGCGCAGCGCGGCGGTCAAGGCGAAACGCCTGTCGCACTATCGGACGAGGCCGGATGATGCGGTGCCTGGATGGCGGACGGGTAGCATGGCAGCGCCCGAACGCGGTTCCGGTCGACACGTGCCGCTCGACACGAGCGGCACGCGATCCGGCAACCGGCCGCCCCCACGCTACTTCGCTCGAAGCAAACCCGCGCTGCCGTTCAGTTCAGCCACGGATCGTGCACCGCTTGCTTCACTCCGCGGCAGAGATCGCGTCCAGACGAAAGCCGCTCTTTACGATCGGCGACGCAATGATCACGTAGCTGAAATACTTTTCGATACCGATATCGCGTTTCACCAGCCCTTCCATCAGGTCGCGGAAGTGGTCGATGTCGCGTGTGACGAACTTGAGCAGATAATCGTAGCCGCCCGTCGCGTGATGGCACTCCATGATCTCGTCGATGTCGCTGATGGCGTCGATAAAACGCACGAAGTCTTCGCGACGATGGTCGGTGAGGGTGATCTTGGCAAACACGATCTGAAACGCGCCGATCTTCTCGATCCGCACCGTTGCGCCGTAGCCCGTAATGAATCCCGCGTTCTCGAGCCGCTTGATGCGCGTCAGGCACGGGCTGGGCGAAAGCCCGACGGCGTCGGCCAGCTCGACGTTGGTCATGCGACCGTGATCCTGCAACTCGGCCAGAATGCGCAAGTCCAGCCGGTCAAGTGTGCAATCCGCTTTCATCTCCGCCCTGCGTTCGTTCAGTCGGGTGCCTCCGGACGAGTGCCTTCGCACTCGCGCCAAGACGGATAGTAGCCGACCGGCCGGCATGACGAAATTACGATCTTGCGTTCTGTCCCCGGCACCCGGCAGCGCGCCGTTTCACACCGCAGAAGCTGCCGTCGATCGCGTCGAAAACGCGTGGAATCTTGTTTTTCTCGCCGCGCAATTCGGCTGAATAGCGCAGTCGCCCCCGTTTAAATTTCACGTATCGACGTTGCCACCGACGCTTGCCCGAAGCGGCTCGCGGCAATCCTCTTCACTCAAGAATTCCTCATGGGGATTCGCCACTCATCGAGATTGACGACATGATCGACTTCGAGCCGAAGTTCATAACTTTCGATTGCTACGGCACCCTCGTCAACTTCCGAATGGCCGACACGGCTCGGGAAATCTATGGTGATCGTCTGCACGGCGACGCCATGGAAAACTTCGTCAAGCTGTTCGCCGCCTATCGTCGCGACGAAGTGCTCGGCGCGTGGAAACCGTTTCGCGACGTCGTCGTCAATTCGGTGCGCCGCACGTGCGAGCGCACCGGCGTCGCCTTCGTCGAACGGGAGGCCGAGCAGTTCTATCTGGCCGTGCCATCCTGGGGACCGCATCCGGACGTGCCCGAAGGGCTCGCGCGCCTCGCGAAGAAATACAGGCTGGTCGGTCTGAGCAACGCGGACAACTCGCAGATCATGAGCAACATCGAGAAGCTCGGGGCGCCGTTTCATGCGGTCATCACGGCGGAAGACGCCGGCGCTTACAAACCGCGAATGCAAGGATTCGAATACATGTTCAGGAAGCTCGACGTACAGCCTCACGAAATCCTGCATGTCTCGTCCAGCCCGCGCTACGACCTGATGACCGCGCACGACCTCGGTATCGTCCACAAGGCCCATGTGCTGCGCGGCCATGAGCCGGAAGCGCCGGAATACGGTTACACGCCCGTCAAAAGCATCATCGAACTGGCCGAGCATCTCGGCCTGTGAGCAAGTCGCACCGCCCCGGCGCCGTCTCCGACGGTTGCCGCGGGCTCGCCTCGCACGTTTTCAATGATGCCGTTCCCCAGGCCGATCGCTCGTCAAAAATGTCCCGCACCAGTGTCGTCCACTTCTCTCGCACGGAGCCGCCGTTGTCCACGTCCCCTGCTTCCGGCGGCACGCACCGCGCTGCTTCGGCTGCCGCCGACACACTGCCGGGCAGCGGCCTGTCGGTGGGCTTCACCCGTCTGGACGAATCGGACGCGGTCGCGATCACACGCCGCATTTATGGCATCGACGGATCGGCCACACGGTTCTCGACCGAGAAGGACGACACCTTTCGCATCGATGCCCGCGACGGCGCGCGGTACGTACTGAAGGTCTCCAATCCGGGCGAGACAGTCGAAGAGCTGGATTTGCAGGTCGCCGCGATGCGGCACGTCGGCGCGGTCGCGCCGCGGTTGCCGGTGCCGCGCGTGATACCCGGTACGGCGGGGCAGCTTGTCGTCCCGCTCGCGTTACCGGCCCATCCGCATCGAACGGCGAGGCTCTACAGCTACCTCGAGGGCATGCCGCTCGACAAGCTGCATGCCGACACGGTCGATCATTACGAGATCGGTGAAGTGCTGGCGCAGTTGCAACGGGCGCTCGCCAGTTTCCGTCATCCAAACGAGCATCGGGTACTGGCGTGGGACGTCAAGCACTTGTCGAGCCTGAAAGGGCTGCAAACCCATATCGCCGACCCGTTGCACCGCTCGCTGATCGAGCAGGCATTCGCCCGCTTCGCGATGATCGAGCCTGCCCTTCGGGGTTGTCGCACGCAGGTCGTACATAACGACTTTAACCGCTCGAACATCGTCGCAAACCCGGGCGGCCCGCAATTCGTCAACGGGATCATCGACTTCGGCGACACCGTGCACACCGCGGTCGCCATCGACGTCGCCACCGCGGTCATGAACCAGTTTCCGCTCGACTTCGACGCCGACGCCCCGCACGACCTGTTCATTCAGGCGCGCGAGCTTCTGCGTGGCTATCTCGTGCATGCTCAGCTGAGTGCCGAAGAACTGGCCTTGATTCCACACCTGGCCATGGCGCGCGTCGCGGCGCGCGCGCTGCTCACTTCATGGCGTGCGATGCTGTTTCCGGAAAACGAAGCGTACATCCTGCGTTTCACTCGTCCCGGATGGGAGCATCTGCGCTGGTTCATGCAGCGCGACCACGAAACCGTTTCGCGTGCGTTGCTCTAGTTTTTCCTTCGCCCGCTCACCTCACCCGCCCTCATCGACCTATGAACACGACATCGACACCGACCACGCCGGCCGAAGCCGCCGATACGAGCAAAGCCCCCGACGCGCTGCGCGGCGACATGCCGAACGGCTTCAATCCGTCGGCGATCTCCCACCTCGACGCCGCCACGCACGCGCACATCGCTCGCCGGCTGCGGCTGCTCAGCCCGTCGTATCGACTGTTCTACGCCGAGCCGGTGAAGATCGTGCGCGGCGAGAAGGTCTATCTGTACGACGATCGAGGCAACGACTATCTCGATGCCTACAACAACGTCGTCTGCGTCGGGCATGCCAATCCGCGCATCGTCGACGCCATTGCCCGTCAGCTCTCGACGCTCTGCACGCATACCCGCTACATGCAGGAGCCGATCCTCGACTACGCCGAGGCCCTGCGCGCGACGTTCAATACGTCGATTCGCGACGGCCAGATGATGTTCACCTGCACGGGCTCCGAAGCCAACGACCTGGCCATGCGCATCGCGATGCACTACACCGGCAAGACGGGCGTCATCGTGACCAGCGAGGCGTATCACGGCAACTCGCATCTCACCTCGGGCTTTTCGCCGTCGCTGGGTCGCAAGGCGCTGCTCGGCCCCTATGTGCGAACGGTGCCTGCTCCGGATTCCTACCGTGTGCCGCTGCCCGAGATCGGCCGGCGCATGGCCGAGCAAGTCGCGTTGCAGATCGAGGACATCCGCCGCCACGGCGGCGGTCTGGCAGCGTTCATCGCCGACTCGTTCTTCTCGTCGGATGGCGTATTCGCGTACCCGACCGACGTGCTGGCGCCGGTGGCCGAAGTCGTACGCCGCGCGGGCGGCCTGTTCATCGCGGACGAGGTGCAGTCGGGTTTCGGGCGCAGCGGTACGCATATGTGGGGGCACGAGCGTCACGCGGTCGAGCCCGACATCGTCACGCTGGGCAAACCGATGGGCAACGGCTATCCGGTGGCCGGGCTGGTGGTGCGCCCCGAGATCGTCGCGGGATTCGGCCAGGACATGCGCTACTTCAACACGTTCGGCGGCAATTCGGTGGCCATCGCCGCCGCGCAGGCCACGCTCGACGTGCTGCGCGACGAACGGTTGCTGGACAACGTGCAGCGGGTCGGTGCAATCCTGCTGGAGGGGTTGAACGCGCTGGCACGGAAATACGAATGTATCGGCGACGTGCGCGGCACGGGCCTGTATTTCGGCGTCGAAATCGTACGCGACCGCACGAAAAAGGACACCGACATCGCGACCGCACTGGAGATCGTCAATGGCTTGCGCCAGCGTCGCGTGCTGATTTCGGCAACCGGACCGGACGCGAGCGTGCTGAAGATCCGGCCGCCGCTGGTATTTGGCGCCAACGACGCCGACCGTCTGCTGACGGAGCTGGACGCGGTGCTCTCCGCGCTGTAGTCGGTCGTATTCGGCACTCGATGCAGGGGGCCGCTCCGGGCGGCGCATGAAATCGCTCAGGCGCCCGTCTGGCCGCCCCCGCCGGCCAAACATCACGATTCATTTAACTTTGAATCGTGGCCGTGCTGCCACCCAATGCCCGCAAGGCTTTCCGCGGTGGCCCCCAAGACGTACGGTCGGGTGCGTATCGCCAACGAGGTCCTCAAGCGGCATGCTCTGTCCGTTTCACCCCGAGGCGACCTTCGCCCTGGTTGCCCCACTTCTGGCAGTCGGGGATGAGATCCAGATGTGGGAGGGCGAGGTTCGGTTCGTCTTTCACCCTGTGCAGATCATGCCGAAGAAAGCCGACGAATACGTGCCCTGCCGGTGTCGAGATTGACCGAGCCCGTAGGTCGGGCCGTCGGGGCGTAGTGCGAGATGCCCCGATGGTTGCCTGGGGATGGAGGTGCCGACTTCTCGGTGGGCGCGTACGGCCGTTACAGCCCGAACAAGCGCACTGCATTCGTGCGGCCAATCTTGGTGCGATCGTTTTCGCTAACCAGCGCGTTATCGAACCATTCGGAAGCGGTTTCCATGCTTTCGTACGGATAGTCGGCTGAGAACAGCACGCGATCGACGCCGATTTCGCTGATCGTGTTCAGCAGGCCCTTTGTATGGAAATGTCCGCTCGTCGTGATGTAGAAGTTGTCGCTGAAGTATTCGCTCACCGGTCGTAACGCATTCCCCAGCCCGGTACCATTGCGCTGCATGGCCAGTCGATGCTCGAGACGCGGCAGCATCAGCGGCAGACCTTCGCCGAGATGGCCCAGGATCACGGTCAGGCGTGGATAGCGGTCGAACAGCCCGCTGAGCATGAGCCGGATCGCATGCGTGGCGGTTTCGTGCGCGAAACCCCAAGCGGACCCCACCAGCGACGCGTAACCGGCGTAAATGCGCTGCTGACTCGGCAGAGGTTCGCGCGGATGCAGGTAGACCGGCACGTCGAGCGCAGCAACGCGCTCCCAGAACTCCCAGACAGGCGGTTCGTCGAGATACTGCGCAGTGTCGGCGTTACCGATGTTGGTATAGCCGTTAATCAGCGCGCCCTTCATGCCGAGATCCTTTACCGCGCGCTCCAGTTCATCGGCCGCCGCGCGCGGCGACTGGAGCGCGACGGTCGCGAACGCTTGCAGTCGCTGCGGGTGGCGAGACGTGAAATGCTCGGCGATCTCGTCGTTGGTCCGTTTCGCGAAATCGACCGCCTTCAGCGGGTCGAGGATCGCTTGCGCGCCGGGAGACGTTAGCGACAGGATGGCGATGTCGATTCCGCTGCGGTCCATTTCGTCGATGCGCCGGTCCGCGTCCAACAACCGCGCATCGACGTCTTCCATGTAGGCCTTGCCGTTACGCGCGGCTTCGCCTGATGCATCCCACAGGCCGTTGTTGAACTCGGTGGTCAGATGTTCTTCAAGAACGATTTTGTCCTTCATTGTGAAACTCCAGTGTTGAGCGTGATGTGCTTGTATTCGATAAAATCGTCGATGGCTGCGGCGCCATTGAGGCGTCCGAGGCCGGACTGGCGGTAGCCGCCCTCCTCGAATTCGTCGTAAACCTTGGCCCAGTCGTTGATCCATACCGTCCCGGCCTGCAACGCGCGGGCGACGCGAACCGAACGCTGCACGTCGCGTGTCCACACCGCGGCAGCCAGGCCATATTCGCTGTCGTTCGCGAGGGCGATCGCTTCCGCCTCCGTGTCGAACACCTGCATCGTCATGACCGGACCGAAGGTTTCCTTTTGCACGATGTCGAGCTTCGGATCGTCGACTTCGAGCAAGGTCGGGCGGTAGAACGCGCCCGCGGCGAGGGCGCCTTCGGTGACGGGGCCGCCTCGCAGCACGACCTTTGCGCCGGCCGCGATTGCCTGTTCGACGGCGTGATTCACACGCTCGACGTTTGCCTTGTCGATCAGTGGTCCCATGTCGCTGAGCGGATCGGCGGCGGGGCCGACGCGCACGGCATTCAGCCGTTCAGCCAGACGCGCGCGCAACGTGTTGGCCACGCTGCGCTGCACGAGCAGCCGCGAGCCGGTCATGCAAAACTGCCCGGCGAACACGGTCAGCGATTTCTCCAGCACTGGCAGTGCGGCGTCGAGATCAACGTCATCGAACACGACATGCGGTGTCTTGCCGCCGAGTTCGAGTCCGAAGCGCTTGAGGCGCTGCGCGCCGACGGCCGAGATCGCGCGACCGGTGGCCGTCGATCCGGTAAAGCTGATGACCGGCACGTCGGGCGACGCGACAAGGAACTTCGCGCCATCGGCGCCCGATTCATTGAACAGATTGACTACGCCAGGAGGCAGTGACGCTGCCTCGGAGATCACCCTCGCGACGAGGGAGTTGGTTTGCGCGGTCTGGCCGGGCATCTTGATGACCGTCGTCGCGCCGGCGGCGAGGGCGGGTGCGAGCGAGCGCACCGTCAACACGACCGGCGAATTCCACGGCACGATGATGCCGGCTACGCCCATCGGCTCGCGCAGCACGATCGACACGACGTCCGGTTTCGGGGTGCCGCTGTGTCCGCGTTCCGCCAGCGTCAGCGCCGCGTAGTAACGCAGCTTCGACGGCACCATCGTGACCTCGAAGCGCGCCTCCGGCTTGATTTTTCCGTTTTCGAGCGCGAGCTGTTCGATCAGTTCGTCGGTGTGGCGTTCGAACGCCGTTGCGAGTTCTTCGAGCGCCCTGGCGCGCAGTGCGGCGTCGCGCTTCCAGGGCGTGCCGTCAAACGCGCGGACCGCCGCATCGACGGCCGCACGCGCTTCGGTTTCGCCGCCGTCCGCGTATTGGCCGATGACGGCGCCGGTCGCGGGGTCGACGGAATCGCTATGACGGGATGTATCCAGCCATGCGCCGTCGATCCAGTGCAGGGCTTGCGTGATGTTGGTCATGAGAATCCTTTCAGGGGAAGCGATGGGCGATGTGCTCCGCCGTCGCGATGGTGGTGATGTCGGTCGGAGTGGAAACAGCGGCGGCAAAGGCGGGCCCGTCGACGACACGCAAGTCGGAAATCCCGTGGGCGCGGCATTTGAGGTGGGCGACCGCGTGAGTCCGCCGTCCGACCCATCGTCGCTGTCGACGTTGCGCGATGGGTGTCCCCAGCGCGTCGAGCGCGTTGAGTACGTTCGCCGCGAGCCCGCCGATGCCACCGCCGCTCACCTGCACGCGCCGGCCGTTGTCTTTTGTCTGGCTCATGATTCGTGTTACACGATGTAATCCGGTTGCCGATGGGGTTGCGCGGCCTCGAACGCCGGCTCGTGCCGCGCGTGCTCGACTACCGCGAGGCAGCGCGGATACGCGCTCAGGTCGCAATTCATCCGCAACGCGTTCGCGACCTGCGGCACCAGGCACACGTCGGCCAGCGTCGGCGTATCGCCGAAGCACCACGGGCCCTCGTCCGCGCGGGCCAGCAGCCGCTCGACGCCGGCCATCCCTTCCGCGATCCAGTGCCGATACCACGCTGTCTTCTGCTGCGGCGTGACGTGCAGTTCGCTGTCGAGATAGCGCAGCACGCGCAGGTTGTTGACTGGATGGATGTCGCAGGCAATCAGCGCCGCCAGTTCCAGCACGCGCGCGCGGCGTCGCGGTTCGAGCGGAATCAGCCGAGGCGTCGGCCGGATCTGGTCGAGGTAATCGAGGATCGCGAGCGACTGGCCGAGACGGAAATCGCCGTCGGTCAGCGCCGGCACCGCGGCCGACGGGTTCACCCGCGCGACGTAATCGGCGTCGCGATGCTCGCCGGAGCGGATGTTCACGGGCAACGTGTCGTACGGCAACCCTTTGAGCGCAAGCGCGATGCGCACCCGGTAGGAGGTCGAACTATTGAAGAAGCTATGCAGTTGCACGATGTGACCTTTCGAGGAAATCGACGAACGCGCGTCAGACCACGCGCACGGTCAGTTCGCCGAGACGCTCGACGCCGACCTTCATCACGTCGCCCGCGACCACCGCGCCAACGCCTTCGGGCGTGCCCGTAAAGATCACGTCGCCCGGTTCGAGGCGGAAGAACTTCGACAGGTCGGCCACCGTCTCCGCGACCGACCAGATCAGGTGCGACACGTCGCTCTTCTGCCTGGTCGCGCCGTTGACGGTCAGCCACAGGCCGCCCTGCTCGACATGACCGACGTCGCTCGCGGGATGCACTGGCCCGATCGGCGCCGAACGATCGAACGCCTTGCCGATTTCCCAAGGCCGGCCCATCTCGCGCATCTTCATCTGCAGGTCGCGGCGCGTCATGTCGAGGCCGACCGCGTAACCCCACACGTGGTCGAGTGCGTGCTCGAGCGGAATGTCCGAGCCGCTCTTGCCGATCACCGCGACGAGTTCGGCTTCGTAGTGATAGTTCCGGGTCTGCGACGGATAGGCGAGCTCGAGCGTGTCGCCGTACGCCACCGGCACGATCGAATCGGCCGGCTTGCAGAAGAAGAACGGCGGCTCGCGATCGGGATCGAAGCCCATTTCGCGTGCATGGGCCGCGTAGTTGCGGCCGACGCAATAGACGCGGCGTACCGCGAATCGGGCGTCGCTGCCGGCGACGGGCAGCGCCACCGGCGCTTCGGGCGGGAATACGAAAGTCATGAACGGCTCCAGTGTGGGCATGAATGAAGGGGCGCGCGCCGCGACCTCGGCGGCGCACGGAAAACGGATCGTCGAAAGCAGCCGGCGTCAGTCGCGCGCTTCGCGCAGCAGATTCAGCGCGGACAGCACCGGCCGGTCGGAATAGCTGAACAGCACGCTGTCGCGCGACGCCGACAGCCGCACCGGCGCCCACGACGGCGCGACGAAGATGTCGTGCGGCGCGAACGCGAATGCCTGCTCGCCGATCAAGGCGGTGCCGCTGCCCTCCACGACGCAATAGATCGTCGCGTCGGTGCTGCGGTACGGGCGGCCGTCGAAGCCGGCGGGCAGGAACTGCATGAAGGTAGCGATGGTCGGCATCGGCCAGCCGCCCGTCGCGGGGTTCACGTAGCGCAGCTTCACGCCGTCCCACGCATCGAGTTCGCCGTTCCGGTACAGCGCGTCGAGCGCCTCGCGGCTGCGCGCATACGGATAGCTGAACATCGGCGACGTCGGGTCGCTCACGCGATGCCGCACCGGCACCATGTTGTGGCCGAAGCGCGCGAAGCTGTCGCCTTCCGGCCGATTCACCGGTTGCACGGCTTCCGGAGAGTTCTCCGCGAAACCGGCGTCGAGGTTCGCGAGCAACGGGATGTCGAGCCCGTCGAGCCACACGACCGGCTCGCCGCCGTCTTCCGTCGACGGATTGCCGTGGTCGTGCCACGCCCACGACGGCGTGATGATGAAGTCGCCCGGATGCATCGTCGTGCGCTCGCCGTTCACGGCCGTCCACGCGCCGCGCCCCTCGACGATGAAACGCAGCGCCGACTGCGTATGACGGTGGCTCGGCGCGATCTCGCCCGGCAGGATCAATTGCAATCCTGCGTACAGGTTCGGCGTCATGCTCGACTTGCCCGGCAGTCCCGGGTTCTCCAGCACCAGCACGCGGCGCACCGCTTCCTCCGCGCTGATCACGCTGCCGGCCTGCATCACGAGGTCGCGTATCTGCGCATACTTCCAGATCGCGGCCTGCGCCGCCGGATGCGGCGAGGTCGGCACGAGGTTGTGCAGCGATTCCCACAGCGGCGCCAGGCGCTGCTCGGAGATCCGAGCGTAGTAAGCGGCGCGCGTCGCGTCCGGATGGGTCGTCATGATGTCTCCTTCGGGGCGGCCGATCGGCGTCGGCGCAATGTCGGGTGGGGACCGTGCTGCAGTCCGTTAGCAGATTTATATTCGACGCAGACATACCCGGTAAAATGGTCAAATCATCTGATCCATATATTCCTGGATATACCTTCTCGCAACGAGGCATGCAATGGACTGGACCCACCGGCTGCGGCTGCGGCATCTGCAGATACTGTTGAGCCTTGCCGGCACCGGCAATCTGAGCCAGTCGGCGGTCGCGCTCGCGACCACGCAACCGGCGCTGTCGAAATGGCTGAAGGAACTGGAAGAGGATGTCGGGCTGCCGCTGTTCGAACGGCATGCGCGCGGCCTGCGGCCGACGGCGTACGGCGAAGCGCTGATCGAGCATGCGCGCCGCGTCGAAGCGCAGCTCGACGTCGCGCGCGACGACATGGCTGCATTGCGCGAGGGCGGCAGCGGCCTCGTGACGATCGGCACGTCGGGCGTCGCGGCAGCCGACACGGTGCCGCTTGCGGTGTCGCAGTTGCTGAAACGGATGCCGCGCGCGCAGGTGCGGATGACCGAAAGCACGATGAACCAGCTGATGCCGCAGCTCGCACGCAGTGAACTGGATATCGTCGTGGGCCGCTCGGGGTCGAGTTCCGTCGATCCACTGCTGCATGCCGAGGCGCTCTATGTCGATCCCGTCGTGTTCGTCGCTAGGCCCGGCCATGCGCTCGCCGATGCGGCGTCGGTTGGCTGGGACGACGTGCTCGCCTATTCGTGGATCGTGTGGCCGTCGGGCACGCCCGTGCACAATGCGCTGGAGACCGCGCTGACGGCCGCCGGTCGCGTGCGGCCGCCGCACTGCGTCGAATCGAATTCGTCGATCCTCAACATCACGCTGCTGAACAATACCGACCTGCTAGGCGTTGCATCGCACCGTGCTGCGCAGCGCTTCGCGCAACTGAACGCGATCCGCATCCTGCCGATGCAGCTCGAAGGCCAGGGTGCGGTGTCGATGTACTGGCACCCGGATAGCGCAAACCGTCTGGCCGTCTCGACCGCGCTTGATTGCTTGCGATTGTGCAGCCCTGAAGGCCCGATCGTCGCGGGGAGGGCCAAGGTTGAAAAACCGGCAGCCTGACCGTATCGGGAGACCGGCACGATACGCCACAGGGGATTGTCCCAACAATTTCCCATGCGGCTCATCGAGCAGCGCATACCGTACGCGGCCAGCTTGCGCTGGAACTCATGACCGGCGCGCAACCGACGGGGGAGCCGCCTTCGCGCGCGGCCGCCGCGGTCAATTCGAGCGCGTCTGCGCGAACCCTCGCGTCAGGTCGAACGCGTCGAGGATCGTCGCCGACGTGCGGGCCATGCGCGCGGCCATCGCGTCGGGATGCTCGCGCGTCGGGCCCTGCCGCAGCCAGTGCACGGCCGTCCACACCAGGCCGCCGCCCAGCACGGTCAGGCAATCCCCTTCCGCCTCCGTTCGCGTCCCTTCGAGGTAGCGGCCGATCGCGCCGCGATGGTCGCCGTCCGGAGGCAGGCCGAGCCGCGCGGCGAGCAGGCCCGCGATCACGTCGTCGATCTCGACGTTCAGCGGCCTGGAGTCGATCGAAAGTTCGAGCTTCATCGTCGGTCTCGCAAACATGGAAAAACGGCGCGACGCGCCCCCGCTGTCGCGCGCGCCGGCAAAAGCCGCTCCGGCCAGCGGCTGTTCGACCATCGCAGGCGGGCCTGCGACGCAGGTCAGTAGCCGAGTTCGGGCGCGGAGGCCGGCTCGGCGCTGTCCTCTTTCGGCGCTTGCGCGACGGTCGCATCGGTCGTCAGTACCAGGCTCGCGATCGACGCGGCGCCGCCCGGCACGGATCGCGCCGAACTCGATGCGTTGCTCGAACGGCAACTCGTCATGCTCGAGCACGGCGCCCCCGGCCGCCGACGCGCGTATCTGACGAAGAAAGGCCGATCGATTCTCCGCGCGCTCGGGGCCAACATCGCTTCCCGGCGGAGTCACGGTTCTGCGGCCGAGCGCGGTGGTCAATACGAAGCGCCAGTCGCACGAGCGGATGAAGCCGGATGATCCGGTGTCCGGGTCGGCGGCGCGGTTGCCAACGTGCGTGCGCGGTCATGCCCGACGCACGCGGCATCCACGCAATGCGTGCCGCCGACGCTAAAGGATGCATGTCGTCCGAGATCGTCGATCCCGGCCAGGCCAATCGACGATAGTCAGAATCGACGGCAAGGCCCAGTCACACAAGGTATCGCGGCGAAACCGCCAGATTTTGCAGGAAGAGAACGATTGCCTCTCAAGCGACAAGAACCAAAGTGCGTTGAGGCATTCTCGAAAGCGTCCGATGAATGATTCATTCTTCGCATCACGATAAGGCGATTTCCGATGTTATTTCGATGGCCTGAGATTTTCGCTCGATGTTGTAGCCTGATGTGCAAGGTTCTTGCGTTTTACGTGATCAGAAAACCGTATTGACGCCGATGCGCGCGATGGCCTGGGTTGCGCCAGACGATGCGCCGTCTGGATCCATCACGCCACCGATCTGCGCATGTGCACCAACGTTCGCACGTTGCCACACGCCGCTTGCGTACACCATCGTTCGTTTCGACAGGGAATAGCCGATCGTCGCGGTGATCTGATGCGCGTGATTGTTGTCGAGCGCCGCGTTGCCTTTCATATACATGTAGTCCGCGCCGACGGTCGTCGCAGCAGTCAGCTTCCACGCGCCGCCGAATTCGCTCATCCAAACCGCACCACCGGACACGGCGTTGCGCACAGTCGTGAACAGTGCGCTCAGATCCACCGCGCCGAGCCGGTAGCGGACGCCCGCGCCCCAGTCCAAGACGCTGGTGGCCGGCGAGCCGGGCTGGGCACCGTATTTCTCGTTCGTATAGGCAGCGGCCGCGCCGAACGTCCCCGCCGAATAATCGGCGCCGGCGCTAACGGTATTGTTGGCGCCGATGCTTCCCGGCACGCCGCCGAACCCATAGAGCGCGCCGAATTTCAGACCGCCGAGCGTGGGGCTCACGTATTTCGCCGCACTGGCGACACGCTGACTGCCGCCGAGCCGGTCCCAGTCGAACGCGCCGGTCGGGTTGTTCGGCAGCGCGAGCTTCTGGAATGGGCCATTGCGCAGGTTGTACAGCCCGCCGACGCGGAAAGCCGCATCGACACCGCTGAAGAACAGCGTATCGGTCATGAATTCGTATTGGTTGCCGAACGTCAGCGTCCCAAAGTGTTCCTGCTGCAGCCCGACGAACGCGGTTCGCGAAAACAGTCCGTTGCCGACGATCGAGCCGTTACCGGTCGAGATCTGACTAACGAGCCCGAAGACCGCATGCATGCCGCCGCCGAGATCCTCATTGCCGCGCAATCCGATTACGCTCGGCGTAAAAATGCCGTCATCGAACTTCGCGTTGTCGTGTCCGCCTTCGTTGCTGACGTAACTCACGCCGCTATCGAGCACCCCGAACAGCGTGATGCTGCTCTGCGCCGATGCGGCGCCTGCATGCGCGAGCGCCAGCACCGCGGCCACATACGCGGTCCTGTCTAACATATGGAACTCCAGTTGATCCGCTCCCTCCGACACGATGAACGCTGTGCATCGCCTTCCTCTTGCATGGATCACGGAGCCGCGCACGGTCGGCGTGATCAGTGGGCCAACGCCATCGTCGTCCCCATGCATACGCCGATGCGCGTCAGGCGCCGTCGTCACGCATGCAGCATCCCGAGCATCGCTGCCATCGCTCCCACGCTAAAAACCATCGCGATCGCGATTGCCGCCGTCACGCCCATTCCGAGGCCGAAGAGCGCTGTTCGCCCAGCCGAAACGGACTTGACTTGCAGCTCGCTCATGTTCCGTACGTCCACTTCGTTGCGCTCGTCGGCGATTCGCGTACCGTCGATCGTAGCCACTTTCATGCTTCCCGAAAGACCGTCGCAAGTCGTGAATCGGATATCGTCCCCCACCTTCACGTCGTGCCATGGATCCACGGACAGGTCCGAACACGTCGAGCGCACCACCGTTTCGGCATCTGCCTGCTTCGCGGCGCGATGAACGATCGGTTGATAGGTCGTGCAGCCCGACAGGCACATAGAAACGCCGAGCAGCATTACCACCATTTTTCGCACTACATACATTCTCAACCTCAATCGTTTCCTCAATTGTTTTCACGCGCCTTCCGCATATGCAACGCACACATTCAGCAGACCTGATCTGACGATACCCGCGGGCGATTTCGCCGCGCTCTACTTCTTGAACATCATGTTCAAGCCCGCATAAACCTGCAGTCTCGGAAAATTCCCGCGCCGCAACGGCGCATACTGCGGCTCGACAAACAAGTTGTAGATGACGTCATGTTCGTCCCACACTTTCCCGAAGCCGACACCCATCGGCACCACGTAAGCGCCGTGCTGAAAATCGAACGTCGAGATCGCGGTCGAGCGGAAGTACCAGTTCTCTTTAAGATTCAGAATGAACAACGGCTGCGCGGTCAGCGTCTGGACTGCCGGCCGCTCGCCGTTACCGGCGAACGAGTGTTGCCACTGGACGAGTGCGCCCAGCAGCCCGCGCTCGCTCGTATCGATCGCGATCGCGGCAAGCCCGGCTTGCCATTTTCCGGTTCCCAAAGCCCGATCGGTAGCGGTCGGCGCCGTCACGAGCGGGCCCGCGCCGAATTTCGTGTTGCCATCGCCAAACAGGAAGATGTCGAAGAGATTGATGTCGCCGATCCCGGTCATCTCGCCGCGTCCGGCCGCCCGACGCGTGCTTATCGGCACCGTGAGCCGAAACAGTTCCGGCGTCCTCACAACCGCATTCGGCGCGATCGGCTCCATGAAACGGAGCATCGCATCGTTTTGCCCCGCTGCGTTTCCGTACCCGCCCGGCACGAAGTAATTCTGAATGTTGAATGCACGTCTATGCGTAAGCGGGTTGTTGCTCGCATTCGAGTTGTCGGTGGACGCCTGCGCGCACGATGCCGCGGCCATGCCGATCACGAACGCGAACCGCACCGTTCGCTGAGCCATTGAATTCATCACCCCCCCCCCTGGAAACTGAACTGCGACGGTGACGACCTTCGCCCGCCACCGTCATTGCGTCGCGTATCCATCAGATATGCGCGTCGGATCGAAACGTGAACTGAACCCTGCCGTCCTTGATCGGCATCACATCCGGCCGATCTTCGCCGACTTCTTCGTCGATCCGGTCGTTCAGCAGCGCATTCATGCGCGTCAGCAGATCAGCATTCTCCTTGCGCTTGACTGCCAGGTTGCGCGTCTCGCCCGGGTCCGCATGCAAGTCATACAGTTCGACGTCGTTGTTTGCGAATAACGCATCGATCGTCGTGGGACGATTGAAGTGCATCAGCGAGAAGTACCGACTGAACCGGTATCGCCCGTCGAACACGCTGCGAATGCCGCCGCGCAAGCGGAAATCGGGCTGCCGGGCCAGCACGAGACGATGCAGTTCCTCGACGGGGACACCCTTCTCCATCAGCGTGCGCAACTCTTGCAGCATCCAGTCGCTGTCGTAGTAGAGCAGCATCGCGTAGTTGTATAGCGCGGCGGGCCGAATGTCGTTGATTGCCGCACGATCCGGATTGCGCAGCAATCGCGCAAAACCTCGCCCCTTTGCGGCGGGTCCGGCGACACGCGCCGCAGCAGCGTGATCGAGGCCCGTCAGCTCAAGCAGCGTCGGCACGAGGTCGACGTGCGACGTCAGTGCCGCGCACGTCCTGCCACCGGGGTACGCGGGATGGCGGATGATCAGTGGAACGTGATTCTGTTCCTTGTACGTCGTCGCACCCTTGCAGACCAATTGATGCGCGCCCGCATGATCGCCGTGGTCCGATGTCAGCACGACGATCGTGGTTTGGTCGAGGTGCAGCGACTCGAGTTCGTCCAGCAGTCTGACGATGTGCGTGTCGGCATCGCGGATGCAGTTGAAGTAGTAGTTCCGGTAAGTCCGGACACGCTCGTCGGTCAGCGGATATACCCCCACGAGATTCTCGCGTGCACGAAAGAACACGCCTTGCGCGGCCGGACGACCGCGCTCGTCGTACGGCTGGTGACGCGATGCCGGAAGCGGCACATCGTCCCATCGCGCGTCGTACAGCCTGTCTTTCGGCGGCCTTGCGGCGCCAAGCAACGGACGGTTCGCACGTTGCTGCTCGATACCTTCCGGATCCGTGTCGACGAACATCACATCGTGCGGATTCACGATATTGACCGCCATGAACCACGGCTTGCGCTCGTCGCGCAGGCGCACGCCGTGCTGCCGCAGCCAGCTGACGGCCGATGCCGTCGTCACACCGTCGTAGTCGTACCCACCACGCACACCGCCGATCAGATCGCCCACGCCGAAGTAGTCGTCAAATCCGTATTCCTTCATCGCCGTGCTGTAGCGTTGAACCGGCGCGTTGTAAGCGCTCGACGTCTCATGCAACGTCCCGCTCAGATGCCACTTCCCGAGATACACCGGGTAGTAATCCACATCGCGCATCATGTGCCCGATCGTACGGATACCCGTCGACATGTCTGGTTGCCACGGCAGGCCGGCGTTATCGAACACACGCGTATGCTGCGTATGCTGCCCCGTGTAGACAGTCGACCGCGACGGCGAGCACACGCAGGACGCGATCTGATGATTCGTGAACGTCGTCCCTTCCCGTTTCAGGCGTTCGCGACCCGGTACCGGATACGGCCAGCGATCGAAGTGATGCTCCTGATCGGTCAGGATGAACAGAATGTTGAATCCGGCCGGTGGCGCGTCGGGTACCGGCTTGCTCGCCCCCACGGCAGCGGCGACTGCATCACCGGATTCGGCTATCAGCGGCATGCCGAGACCGGCCGAAGCCATCGCGGCTCCGGCCGACTTCAAGAAGCCCCGACGCGCGGAGCTGATTTCCCTTTCCGGTCCGTTGAGGCGCTTCGATTGCCCATTCCGGCCGCCATTCCGGTTTCGCTCTGTCATACGTCCTCCTATTCGTTCGTTTCATGACGATGCGCATATGGTTTATACTACACAACCGTTGTATATAATGTACTATCCATTGTGAACACGATGCCCAATCGTTTTCATGAAATGATTTGCACACTCATAACTTGCAGCTCATCAGCCGGAGATCCTGTGTTCTCGTCATCCCGCCCGCACGCCACGCTTCCGGAGCGCCTCCATGCCGAACACGCGCTGCCGACCGCGCTACGCAAGCTTCGAATCCGCGATCTTGAAATGCTGGCGTGTCTCGGCCGCAATCTCAGCATCGGACGAACAGCCGAGGCGGCCGCCGTCAGCCAGCCAGCGCTGTCGAAGTGGCTTAAGGACATCGAATGTGCACTCGGTGCATCGCTGTTCGAGCGCACCACGCGCCGCATGACCACGACGCCATGCGGCGAGCTCGTGCTAACCGCCGTCGACCGCATCCTGACCGAACTGCGCCGGGTGCCGCCGCGCCTCGAAGCGATGCAGTCGGGTATCGGGCGCACGCTGTCCCTTGGCATCATCCCAGGCGCATCCCAGGTTATCGTCCCGCCCATTCTGAGATGGTCCACCCGCCGATACGGCGAACTGCAAATACACGTGAACGAGAACACCTTCGACGTTCTGCTTCCGCAACTGCAGCGTCACGAACTCGATCTGTTGGTGTGTCGGCTCGATGCCAATGCGCTCAATACCGAATTTCGAATTCGCCGGCTCTACGACGACGAGTTCACGATCGTCTGCGGGCCCGATCATCCGCTGCTGGCTCGATCGGACATCACATGGCGCGATGCCGCCGAGTTTCCATGGATCGCTCCGTCGACGGGTGCACCGTTGCGGATAGCGATCGAGATGGAATTCGCTCATGCCGGTCTGCGAATGCCGCCAGTCGTCCTGGAATCTCATTCACTGCAAACCAATATCGCAGTCGCCCGTCAGATTCCGTGCCTGTTCGTCACGTCGCGCGCGAGCCTCGCCGCGCGCATCGATGCGCCACCGCTCGGCGTGATCCCGCTGAGGCTGTCTCATGCGGCTTCCGCAATCGGCGCTATGTGCATCGATAGCGACGACCCGATGATCGACGCCATCATTCTGGCCATTCTCGAATCGGTCCGTAACGGTCGCGCCGATTCCGGCAGCCACGGTTGACGCGGCCATGCTCCCAGATTCCGCGTTCGGGCACTGGGACTTCGCGCCGAGATATCGCGGTTTTGTTTCTTTGCCACGCCATTCCGGGAAGACAGGTGGAAATCGTCGATCGCCGAATGGTCTGGGAGCGCATACGTCGCCTCCGACATAGTCGATGCGAACGCTTGCCAGAGTTGATACGGCCGTCTGTCACCGCGCCCCGAGAAACGACGCGGGTCGGACGAACGACGGCCAGTTACGGCATTGATTGACGTCAAACGAAGCAACCAGACATCGATTCCCTATCAAAAGAATCACGAAAATAGCGACCAGTCGCGATCGCTCCCGACCGTGCCATGCCTGCACGCCGTCAATGTTCCGGCTCCGCCTCCACACAATACGCGCACCGTCTTGCCGCACGCCTCCTCTGAAGCATCCGCTTGCAAAGCCATTGTCACAACGGCATTTTAGTTGTAGTATATATACTATTGCGTAGGCAACAACATAGGTGCCGCCATGCCGATCTTCCATCGTACCCGTGACGCTTTCAGTCATCGCCACGGAATCCTGATGATATGCTGCATCAGCCTCTTCCTCGTCAGTCTTGACAACAGCATCGTAAACGTCGCTCTGCCCGCAATGAGCAGGGAGATCGGCGCGCGCATCACCGATCTCCAATGGATCGTCGACGCCTATACGCTCGTGCTCGCGTCGCTCTTGATTCTAGGCGGGAGTCTTGGGGACCGCTTCGGGAGAAAACCGGTTTTCATGAGCGGCGTCACGATCTTCGGGCTCGGATCGCTGCTCTGCTCGTTCGCACCGAGTCCGTCGCTGCTCGTCGCGGCTCGGATCTTCCAGGCCGTCGGAGGGGCAATGCTCAACCCGGTCGCGATGTCGATCATCGCGAACACGTTCACCGATGAGCGCGAACGCGCCATGGCCATCGGCGTCTGGGGCGCCGTCAATGGGCTTGGCACGGCGGCCGGTCCGCTGCTGGGAGGCCTGCTCGTGTCGATGCTCGGATGGCGGTCGGTGTTTTGGATCAACGTCCCGATCGCGCTCGTGGGCGTCGTTCTCACCTTTCTGTTCGTGCCGAACTCGAAAGCGCTCAAACCGCGCCGCTTCGACATTCCCGGGCAGGTGTCGATGCTCGTCTTCCTCGCGAGTGCGATCGGCGTGATTATCGAAGGGCCGCGGATCGGCTGGCTCTCCCCGCACGTCCTGCTGATCGCCGTGCTCGCGATCGCCGCACTAGCGGTATTGCTTGCATGGGAGGCGCGGGCGACCGAGCCGCTAATCGATCTCAAGTACTTTCGAAATCCATGCTTTTCGGCCGCGATCACCTGTTGTGTCGTTGCATTCACGTCGATCGGCGGTTTCATGTTCCTGAATACGTTGTACCTGCAAAACACGCGCGGACTGCCCCCGCTTGCGGCCGGCACGGCAACGCTGCCCGTTGCGCTGATGACGATCGTGTTCTCCACCGTGTCGGGCAAGCTGGTCGGCAGCACCGGTCCGCGTATGCCTCTAGCGGCAAGCGGCCTCTCGTTCGCGCTGGCTGCCATCATGCTGTATTTACTGCCGGATCAAGCGTCGCTCACCTATGTAATGCTGATTTACGCGATCTTCGGAATCGGGTCCGGTCTCGTGAATGCCCCGATCACGAACACCGCCGTATCGGGATTGCCGCCGAGCCAGGCGGGCGTCGCCGCCGGCATTGCATCGACCGGCCGCCAAGCCGGTACGTCGCTCGGCGTCGCGATCGCCGGCTCGATCATCGCGTGCCGTGCGCATGACGGTGGCGCCGCGGTCGCCAGCAGCACTGACGCATCGCGCCCGATGTGGCTTCTAATCCTCATTTTTGGGTTGCTGATCGGTGCATTGAGCGTGCTGGTCGACAGGCAAAGCCCATCCGAAACATCTTTCGAGAACGTTCAAACCAAAGGAGACTGACATGGCAACATCGACATCCGCCGCCGCCAAGCGCGCATGGATCCAGTTACGCGACCTGGTTCTGGAAGACGACGATCCGCGCAAGCGCGTATCGAATGCGCTGGGCATCACGTATTTCAAGGTCAAAGTTCTGATCAGCCTCCTCAAGCATTCGGAGTCAGCGTCGGATCTAGTACAGCGATTCGCGTCCGACAAGACGTACATATCGCTGATTCTCCGTGATCTCGAGGTCGACGGCAGCATCATGCGCGTCACGTCTCCCACCGACCGACGAAGCAAATTGATCATGCTGACCGATCAGGGCCGCGAACTCGCGAAGTCCGCACGGAGCATTCTTGATCAGCCGCCGCGCGCGTTTAATCGGCTGTCGTCGGACGAAGTCGACACGTTGCTGATGCTGATCGAGAAGATCATGGAAAAGTGACGCTTTCACAACGGTCTCGTCGCGCGAAGCAGCGCCGGCGCGACCGCATCAATCGGTAGACAAACGATGCAAGGACGCTATATCAATTCCGTAAAAGCGGCATATCTGGGAAACCAAATCGCCGTTCAGTTCTTTTCGATGGCCGTACCGGTCATTCTGAAAGCGCGCCATGCGTCCGTCGTTACGTTGCCGATGTTTGCATCGCTTTCGCTGATGTGGTGCCTTCGGTGCGCGATCGTTCCG
Source organism: Burkholderia sp. AU44665 (assembly GCF_030504405.1). NCBI lineage: Bacteria > Pseudomonadati > Pseudomonadota > Betaproteobacteria > Burkholderiales > Burkholderiaceae > Burkholderia > Burkholderia sp. AU44665. Next base: position 28,968 of record NZ_JAUJRI010000025.1, read on the forward strand.
CCGTTACTGCGCTTCATCGCCAAAACTGCCCCGTTGCGACGCTCGGTAGCGCTTCTGCTATGCATGCGTGTCGCGATTGTGGCTATCTTTATCGGCACGGCGCTCGTCACGATCTCGATTTCGAGCTTCGCGGATCTCGAGCGGATTCTGTTCGTGGCCGGCGTGGCCGTGTGCCTGCTGTCCGGCATCGAGCGTGGGCTGATCGATGCGTCGGCGATGCTCGAAGCGCGCGCGCACGCGCAACTCGAATGCGCGCGCGCGTCGCTATACGAAGCATTCGGCGTCCTGCTCGCGTCCACACTGACGGGTGGCGTTCTGTTGGCGCTTTGTGCGCGTTACGGCATCCCATCGGTGCTGCTGACGACCGCGGCGCTGCTCGCGGCGCTGGCCATGCCGATCTGCGTCGACATGTCGATCGGCTCGCACCGTCCGGGCGACGGCGAGTCGTCGGCTCCCATTCCGGCGCTTTCGGACACGCGACGCCTCGGTACGCTTGAAACCGGTTACTACGTGGTCGTCATCGCGCTCGGCTGGCTGGGTATTGATCTCGCCTTTCGCGTGACGCAACCGCTTCTGCTGTCTCAGGGCGTCACGCTTGCTCGCGTCGGCCTGTCCACGGTCGGCATCGGCATCGCGGTGCTCTGTATTCTCGCGGCCGGCCAGATCGTGCCTGCGCTTCGGATTTTCACGTGCAGGCATCTGGAATCGATCAGCGGACTGCTGTCGGCCCTGTCCGTCGTTCTACTCACCGGTGCAAGCGTGACCGGCAATCCGCTCGTCACGGTTGCCGGCTTTATGGCATTGAAGTGCGGATACTTTTTCTTCAGCGCGTTCGCGACCGATACGGTGATCGAAACGGGAAGCACGACGGGATCGATCGGCGCGATGGTGTGTGCGTCCGGCCTCTCGTATCTAGCTTCGCATTTCGCGGTGGTGCCAATTCTGTACTGGACGACCTCGCATTTCTCCGGTTATACGGTCGCGTGCGGTACGTCGGTGCTGTTCGTTACGTCATGCATGATCGGGACTCGTTTTCTGGCACGACGATTCCGAACGCGTCCGGCCGCGCCGATATAGCCGCAAAAGGGCACTCGCACGCAAACGACACAACATCGGCGGCCGCCACGCCACGCAGGCCGCGCCATGGTGACGATATCCGGCGTCACCCACCCCCAACTGTTCATACAAAAAGCTATCCGGTCATCTCCCCGCAATACCTCTGCCTGATCGATGTCAGGACTGCGCGGCTTGCCGCCGCGACGCCCCCCGTTCAATCAACTTATCGAGGTTAGTACGAAGATGATTCGCCTATTCTCCCGTGTTTCCTTGCGACGCCACTCGCGGCAGCATCGACACCGCGCCGGACAGCATTGCCCGTATGCGCGCCCCAACAAGCGGCTGTCGGACGTCTGGCGTAAGCTTACCTGCTGCGGCTTGCTGCTCGCCGGACGCGCGATGGCCGATTCCCTTTCCGAGCCGGATGCCGGCGTTTCGAGCGCCGGCCCGAGCCAGGCCGCGGTGCTCCCGCCGATTCAGGTGACGGGTCAGGCAAGCCCCGCACCCTATGTCGGTCTAGTCGGCAAGCGGACCAACATCGGAACCAAGACCGATGTACCGATTCGCGAGATCCCGCAGACCATCAATGTCATTACCGCCGAACAAATAGAGGAAACCGGATCGTCGAGCGTCGGCGACGCGCTTCGCTATATGCCGGGATTCTCGGCGTACTCGGTCGACACCCGGACGGACTGGTTGACGGGCATACGCGGCTTCGCACCGAACGTGTTCGTCGACGGCATGCAGGTTCCGAGCACCGAACTGCGCGCATCGTGGCGCGTAGATCCGTACATGATCGATAGCATCTCCGTGCTACGCGGGCCAGCATCGGCGCTATACGGGCCCGGTCAGCCAGGTGCACTGGTCGACATTAAAAGCAAGCTGGCCGACGGAGAACGCTACCGCGAGACCGGCTTCCAGATCGGCAACTACGCACGCAAGCAGTTCATGTTCGATCTCGGCTCGCCAATCGACCAAGCTCGATCGTTGTCCTATCGCTTCGTCGGCGTGCTGCGCGACGGCAACATGACGACCGGACCGAACGGCCAACAGCGCGTATCGCTTGCGCCGTCGTTTCGCTGGCAGCCGGACGCAAACACGTCGATCGTATTCGACGCCACGTATCTGCAGGATCATGGCGACTGGACATCGAACTACCTGCCGGCGGCCGGCACGGTCCTTCCCAATCCTAACGGCAAGATTCCATACGACTTGTATACGGGCGACCCGTCACTCGCGCACTACGCAAAGAAGCAATGGTCGGTCGGCTATACGCTCGATCACTCGTTTTCTCCGGACGTGTCGTTCAGTCAGAAAGTCCGCTATCTGTCAGTCTCGCTCGACACGGCTGCACTGTGGGGCCAGGGTCTCGACCCGCTCGATCCGACGCGTTCGCACCTGAAGCGACTCGCGGAACTGAGTCAGCCGCACTACAACCGGGTGGACGTCGACAACACGCTGCAGACGCGGTTCGGTGCAGGCCCCACCGAGCATACCGTCCTGTTCGGGCTCGAATACGATCGCCAGCGCTCGACCGACAGCGACTGGAGCGCGCCCGGCCCCGATCTGAATTTGTTCGATCCGGTTTACGGGATCGTTTCCCCGAACATTTTTTCAGGCCCCGCCGTGCGACGCCTGTCGGATCGGACGACGCTCGACGATCTCGGCGTATATGCGCAGGATCAAATCAAGTGGGGACGTCTGGCGCTGACTGTCGGCGGGCGCTACGACTGGAATCGCGTCGACGAGGACGCGCTGACGCGCGGCACGCACGAGTCCCATACGGAATCGGGATTCTCGGAACGGGTCGGACTGACCTTCGACGGCCCGTTCGGCCTCTCACCGTTCGTCGACTATTCGACCTCGTTCAACCCGTCGCAGTCGATCGTCACGTTGTCGAACGGAAGCAACGCGGCGCCGAACCATGGCCGCCAGGTGGAAGCGGGCCTGCGTTGGGAGGTGCCGCACAAGAACATGATGCTGACCGCCGACGTCTATCAGATCGAGCAGACGAACGTACTCGTTCCCGATCCGAGCGATCCGCTCCACCAGCAGCAAACGGGAAAAGTGAAATCACGCGGCGTCGAGTTCAGCGCCGTCGGACGCCTGTCGCGCAATCTTTCGATCATCGCGTCATACGCATATCAGGACGTCAAGAATACAGGTGCCGGCGACCGGTACGCCGGAAAGTGGCCGACCACCTACCCACTGCCGCGCCAGCTCGCGTCGGCGTGGCTCGACTGGTCGTGGCACGGCGGCGCACTGGACGGCTGGGGATGGGGTGCCGGCATTCGCTACCAGAGCGATATGCCGGGCAATGCCGCCAACACGCTCGTCGCACCGTCCTACACGCTGTTCGACGCCGCGATTCATTTCGACAGCGGGAGGTGGGCATTCGCGTTGAACGTCAACAATCTCCTGGACCGGCACTTCATCGGCAGTTGCCAGAGCGATGACCGTTGCTTCTATGGCGATTCGCGCACCGTGTTCGCAACCGCCAAATACGACTGGTAGTCACGCCGGCGCGGCCAGCGCCGGTTCCTGCCGACGCACCGAGCAAGAAGCGACCAAGCGTGCGCGGATTGCGGTGCGCCGGCATCTTCAATCGTTCCGATCCCTGAGGTCCGACATGTTCATGTTTCTCCCATTCCTGCTGTCTCTTATTACGCTTGCCGAAACCGTCCGTGGCAAGTACCGGCGACGCGCGATCTTGTTGCTGCTCGTCACGCTCGCGATGACCGTGGCCTCGTTCTCGCATCACGTCACCGATTCGCTCAACCTGTCCTTTTAACGGGAGTCTCTCCGATGAATGCACGCATCACACGCAAGCGCATGGAATCGCTCATCTTGCCGGATCGTTCGCTGAACGCATTAGCCTTACTGGGCATCGACGCCGCGCTTCTGCTCGCGTTCTACTATCAGCTCGTACTGCACGAACTGCCCTGTCCTCTCTGTCTTCTGCAGCGTGCCGGGCTCATCCTGATCGGGCTCGGATTCTCGCTGAACATTCATTTCGGTGCGCGCGCCGCCCATTACGGCCTTGTCGTCGTCAGCGCGATCGCGACCGGCGCGGTCGCGCTTCGTCAGGTCCTGCTGCATATCGCACCGGGCACGGGAAGTTACGGCTCCACACTGTGGGGGCTCCATTTCTATACGTGGGCTGCGATCGCAGCGTCGCTCACGGTGCTGTACGTAGCGGCACTGCTTGCGCTGCGACGGGTGGACGCCACACCGGCCCGCAGCGGCGGGACGATATTCAATCATGTCGCTGTGGCAGTCTTCGCGATACTGATCATCGCGAATTTAGCATCGACGTTGCTCGAATGCGGCGTCGGCCAGTGCGACGACAATCCCGTCCGCTACGAGCTGCTTGACTGAGTGCGACGGTGGACCGCTCGAGTCGGATGCGCGGCGCGAATCGCGCCGTGCATCCGTCGTGCGGGTTACCGCGATGCACCGGGCGACGCGCTACGCGGCCCCCTTCGGCGGCTCGAACACGTCGACCATCGGCGGATCTCCGCGGAACTTTTCCGCGTCAGCGATCGCCGTGTGTCCGCAGTTCCCCTGCGCCAGGCGCGACGTGCCCACGCCGACCGTGAGGTTGTTCACGTCCCCATATCGACACAGGCTCCCGGCACGCCCTGGCGACGCTGGATCGAACCAGCCGCCCTCATGGATCAGGATGCAGCCTTTCCTTATTGCGTCAGTCACCTTGACGCCGACGAGAATCTGACCGCGCCCATTGAACACGCGAATCACGTCCCCGTCGGAAATTCCCCGCGCCGCCGCATCCGCCGGATTCATCAGGCAAGGTTCACGATCACGGATCGTATAGGTCCTGCGCAACACCGTGCCGCAAAGTTGGGAATGCAGCCGACTGTGAGGATGCGGGCTTACGACGTGAAGCGGATACTTCGCGCCGGGCCCGTCGAGCCGCTCGATGGGTTCCATCCACGTCGGATGCGGAGGGCAGTCGTTGTATTTCATCTTCTCGATCGCCGAACTGTAGATCTCGATCTTGCCTGACGCAGTGCCGAGCGCGTTGAGCAGCGGGTCGTCGCGAAACGCCTTGTGGCGAATGTATCGCTTGGCGTCTTCGCCCACCGGAAACGCGAGCGGTTGGGTACTGCGCCAGAATGCGTCGAACACGGGCATTTCCATCGACATGCCGCGTGCCTGGACGCGCGCGGCTTCATAGAACACCCGGATCCATTCCATCTCGTCCCGGCCCTCGGTAAACGTCTTGCGTGTGCCGAGTCGATCGCAGATCGCTGCAAAGATGTCGTAGTCGCTGCGCGATTCGTACAGCGGTTCGACCACCTTGTGCATCGCCAGAATGTGCGTGCTCGAATAATCGCCGATCTGCTCGATGTCGTTACGCTCGTATGACGTCGTCGCGGGCAGCACGATGTCGGCATGGCGGGCCGTCGGCGTCCATTGGAAATCGTGCACGATGAATGTATCGAGCTTCCTCCATGCCTCGATCATCGCATTACGGTCCTGATGATGGACGAACGGATCGCCACCCGCCCAGTACACCAGATGAATGTCCGGATAGCGTGCGCGTGTCCCGTTGAAATCGAACGGCTTGCCGGGATTGTTCAGCATCTCCACCACTCGCGAGACCGGGATCTTTCGTGCGGTATCGCCGCTGAATTCGAGCTTGCCAGTCCCGGCGTCGATACCGGACAGCACCGGGCTGGTCGCGGCTGGACTGCCACCGTTCGCATAGTGGTAAGTAAATCCATATCCGCCTCCCGGCAAGCCGATCTGTCCGAGCATGCTCGACAGCGTCACCAGCATCCAGTGTGCCTGCTCGCCGTGATGCTGGCGCTGAATCGACCAGCCCGCCGCCAGCATCGTGCGCTTCGACGCGAATTCGCGGGCAAGCGAGCGGATTGTCTCGGCCTGAATGCCGCAGATTCGCGAGGCCCAGTCAGCGTCTTTCGGTACACCGTCGGACGCGCCGGTCAGATATGGTTCGAATCGATCGAAGCCCGTCGTGTATCGCTCGATGAACGCCTTGTCGTAAAGGTTTTCTGCGTATAGCGTATGTGCTATTCCGAGCATCATCGCGACGTCGGTCTGCGGACGCGGTGCCAGCCACTCGGCGTTGAAGTAATCGCATGTCTGGCTTCGAAACGGATCGATGCAAATGACCTTCGTCCCTTTCTTCTTCAGCGCCTCCATCGCCGGATACGCGGCGTGGTCGGGCACCAGCCAGCCAATCTGGTTCGTCGACACAGGGTTGGCAGCCCAGAAAACCATCAGTTCCGTATGCTCGACCACGACGGGCCACACGGTCGGCTGCTCGTAAACATCGATCGACCCGACCACATACGGCAAGATGACCTGCGCCGCACCGGTCGAGTAATCGCCGCTGTATCCGACGAAGCCACCGTTGACGTTCATCATGCGCGCGAGCAGCGTACGCGGGGGATGCAGCTTTCCCGGGCTTTGCCAACCGTACGAGCCGGCATAGATTCCGCTCGCGCTGTACTTGTCCCGCACGCGCTTCAACTCCTTCGCGACAAGTTCAAGCGCGCGGTCCCAGCTTACGCGAACGAAATCGCCTTTCCCGCGTCCCTCGACGTCGGCGCCGGGGCCGTGTTCAAGCCAGGCCCGTCTCACCATCGGATAACGAATGCGCGTCGGCGAATAAATCGAATCGATGACGCCGGACAGCTGGTGCGATGGATGCGGGTCGCCTTCCCAAGGCTTGACGCCGGTAATGATCCCGTTCCTGACGGTCGCCCGGAATGCGCCCCAGTGGGACCCGGTGAGAATCTCGCGGGCGTCGATCGATGTCGCTGCCGCCCGCTGCTCCAGCAATCCGTAACGAGCGGCCGCACCCAGCGCACCGGCCAACAGTGTGCGCTTAATGAACGCGCGTCGCGACACGCCGGTCTCCAAGACCGAATCATTTTTCGTGGACATGGTGACTTCCTGTATTTACTGAGTGATCGGCATGAGGCTCGCGCAGCTCGTCAGCTCGCGCGCTCTCGATATTTGTGTCGTTCCGTCGGCTGTGCGGTACGCCGAACAGCTTGCCGAGCATCGCCGCGGCGCCTCCGTAAAAACCGTCGGGGTCCGCTTCGCTGCAGGCGGCGACGAAAAGCGGTATCCAGCGGCTCAGGCGTGCCTCCATCCGCGCGCTGCTTTCGATATCGCTGCTTCGCAGCAGGCTGGCCAGCAGCGCGAGTTCGACCGACACGTGGTCCGGTGCCTCACGGTAGCCGCTGCCGACGCGCATACCGATGGCCGCAAGCAGTTCGGCCATCTCGCACGCAGCCTCGTCGAACAGGTGCGTTCCCGTATAGGCGCTCTCGTACAACGGGACCGCCACATGCCCGGTCACTCCATCGAAGAGGCGCGTATAAAGCACCGACAGATCGAGTGCCACGGTTTCCGCGGGCGCCTCCTTGGCGAGTGCGGCGCACATCGCCGCGGCTACGTCGCGGCAGTCGAGTTCGGCGGCAAGCGCATTCAACACCGCAACGGTTTCCGGATTGCGATACCGTGCAACGGCGGCCGCATCGAACGGTCGCGACAGCAGATTCGCGAGCCAGTCCGCAACGATCGCGCGGAATTCGCGGTCCTCGTCTGTCATCGCGCCCCCTGTCCGGTTTCGGCACCGGCGTCCTTCGCGTGGTACTGCAGCCACGCCAACAGCAACCGGTACTGGTCGTCGTCCAGCGACGTGAAGTGCCGCATCGCGCCGAGCGTACCGATCCATTGATTGGCCAGGAAATCGCCGCTGTCCGGACGTGCATGGCAGACCGTACACGTATGGGCCATCAGGTCGTCGCTGTAGCGCCAGATCTGTCCGAGATTCGTGCCGAGCCCGTCGCTTCGCGTCCATACCGTCAGTTCGCCCTGCTTCCAGCTTTGTCCGGTATCCGGATCGCGCTCGGATCCGCGAGAGACGATATGCGCCACCGCGCGGTCCGACAGTACCGCCTCCATGATCCGTTGACCGCGCCGCGCGTAAAGCACGCTTTCCGTCCCTTGCGACTGCCATCCATGTACGCGAACCTGCAGCCAGTCGCCGTCCCGCGCGATGACGCCCAGTTGGGTCGCCGGCAGCAGTTTCCCGTCCTCCTGTGGCTCCGCTCCGTTCACCGGTTTGTCGAGATAGATACGTTTGGTCGACACCACATAAGCAGTACTCGTCTTCGCCAGTTCGGTCGGTGCCGCGGCAAGCGCACCGACCCTCGATGCGGACGCGGAGTCGGCATTCTTCTGCAGCAGTACCACCTGCTCGCTATGATTGGGCTGCGGCAAAGACGGATTCGGCGCACTGACGGCAGGCAACGCCTTGATATAGGTCGCGATCGCGAGTCGATCCGCATCCGACAATCTCGACGTGTTCTCGATGACCTCCTTCATGTCACCGCCCGCGCGAATGCCGATCGGCGTGACGCCGTCTTTCAGATAGGCGACGATGTCGTCGACCGTCCAATAGTCGATTCCGGTCTCGTCGGGCGTGATGTTCGGCACGTAGCCCGTTCCTTCCGCATTCGGTCCGCCAGAGAAACGTTTATCGCCCGGAATCGCACCGATAAAGTTCCGCGGCGAATGACATTCGGCACAATGCGCCGGCCCTTCGACCAGATAGCGGCCACGCAGCCACGCAGCACTCTTCCCGCTTTCAACCGGCAATGGTTTGCCGGACAGAAATAGGAGCCGCCAGATGCCGATGCCGCGGCGAATCGTGAACGGAAACCTGAGATCATGGGCCGGTTGCCGCCCTTTGACCGGCGGCAATGTCTTCAGATAGGCGAACAGATCGCGCAGGTCGTCGGCACTCATGTGCTGGTAAGACGTGTAAGGAAACGCCGGATAGGCATTCCCTTTGTCGGGAAGCACGCCTTCACGCATCGCAGTAACGAACTGCGACAGCGTCCACGAACCGATACCGTCGTGTACGTCGGGCGAGATGTTCGGCATGCGGAACGTCCCGAACGCCGTATTCAGCGATCGGCCGCCTCCGAGCAATGTCTGTCGATGCCCGCCGGGCGATGCGTGGCACGTCGCGCAGTCGCCTGCAAGGAACAACGTCCTGCCATTACGCAGATCGACCGTATCCGATCCGACGGTATCCCGAACCGGCTTTACCGCGTGCCAGAATCGCGGCGATGTGACGATCCAGAACAAGGCGATCGCGCATGCCACCAGCACGACTCCAAGTAATCCAACGCGCTTTTTCATTCGTTCACCCCTCATTGCGTTCGTAATGTCGAGTGCCGACCAAGACTCTCCCTACAAGCATCACGGAACGATCGGCATTCCGGCGAGGATCGCTTTCGTCCACGCAAACGCAAGCGCCGACAGCAGCTTCCGTCCAGCCTAATCGCCGGATGTCCCCCGCTTCTTGATCCGTCGCAAGCCGCGACACGACTGTCATTTATCCCGTATCGATCGATATAAAACGATCGCATTCATGCAGTTCGCCGAACAGTCGCGTCACGCTTCTGCTCCGATCGTTGCGCGCTCAACATGCGATGGAGTCGGGAAATTGCCGTACAGCTCATCCGCGCGCATCGAATGCGCCGATCACTTCTTTCGAGCCGCTTTAATTTCACGCCGATATTGATTTCCGTCACGGATTTCCCGGTTAATTTCGGCTCGCCGATTCGCACGTCTTATAGTTTATTTACATCAACTATTTATATATATCGACCATGTCCGATTTCGATCGATTCATGCCGACATGCTTATCGATTGCGATGTCGGCACCATCGAAACAGGCCCGCTGCGCGCACAGACGACACTCGTCGCGGCAGTTCGCAATATCATTCGCGCTCGTTCCGCGATCGAGAACGTCGCGTCGTCGGTCAACGATTGAGGCGCACCATGATTGAATTCGTGCACGGCCATCAGGCGGAAATTTCGCTGTTCGCGTGCATTGCCGTGGGCTACCTGATCGGCCTGATCCGTATCGGTCCCATCTCACCAGGCAACGTGTGCGGCACGTTGATCGCCGCGTTGGCGATCGGACAGACCGGTGTCCGCGTCGCCCCGGACCTTCGCAACATCGCGTTTTCACTCTTCCTCTTCGCGCTAGGCTTCCTCGGCGGACCGCAGTTCTTCGCGAATATCGGACGCGGCTGGCGCTACGGCGTACTGTCGCTGATCGAAGTGGTCTCGACCGTGATCGTCGCCTGCTGTGCGGTGATCGTGCTCCGTCTCGACCCCGGTACCGCAGCGGGACTGTTTGCCGGCGGAGCGACCGAATCCGCGGTCATCGGAACGGCATCCGACGCAGTTTCCAAGCTCGGCCTCGCCGCTGCAGACGTCAGCCGGCTTCAGGCGAATATCGCGACCGCATACAGCATCTGCTATCTGTTCGGCTTGTTGACGATCCTCGTGTTCACGAGCCAGCTTGCGCCGTTTCTGCTCCGCATCGATCTGAAATCCGAAGCCGGCCGCGTCTGGCACAAGTTCGTCGGTGCAAACGCGATAAGCGAGCACGGACTGGCGGGGCTTCCGCCCATCGTCAGCCGCGCCGTCACGGTCGGCGCAGGCTCCCTCTGCACAATCGAGTGCGTCGAACAACGATATCGCGGCGGATTGACCATCGAGCGCGTCCTGCGCCGCGGCGAATGTATCGACGCAGATCCCGACGTGACGCTTCAGCGCGGCGACGTCGCGCTGATCACCGGGCGACGTGATGCCGTTGTCGCCGCGCTGCCGCACATTGGAGACGAGATCGCCGGCAAAGACGCGTTCGGCACGCTGAAGGCGAAGCGCGCCGACGTGGTGGTGCGACGTGATCTGGACGGATTCGCGTTACTGGATCTGTATGCGCCGGTGCCATCGAAAGTCGCGCGCGGACTGCATGTCGCAAGCCTGTCGCGCAATGGCGCGAGCATTTCCCTCCGGCCCGAAACGGTATTGCGTTGCGGCGACCTGCTGACGGTCACCGGGTCGCCGTACGCGATCGAGCATCACGCGAAACATCTGGGCGACGTCTTCCTTGCGTCGCACCGTACCGACATCGGCTCGCTGGCACTGGGTGTATTGACCGGCATGGCGCTGGGCCACGTCACCGTTCACGCCGGCGCCATGTCGATCTCTGTCGGCGCCGGCGGCGGCTGCCTGCTGTCCGGGCTGCTGTTCGGCTGGCTCCGCACACGTCGTCGGCTGGCCGGCCAGTTGCCCTCGGCCGCCGCCGAGTTTCTGAAGGACTTCGGGCTCGCTGCGTTCGTCGCCGCGATCGGCATGTCCGCAGGGCCGGACGCCCTGCATCTCGTTCGGTCGTACGGCGTTGCGCTGCCCGTCGCGGGTGTCCTGATGGCGCTCGTTCCAGGCGTGCTTTCGCTGTGGATCGGCACGACGGTGCTGAAACTCGAAGCGCCCATGCTGCTCGGCGGCATCGCCGGACAACAATGCAGCACGCCGGCGATCAGTGCCCTCATCGACATCGCGGGCAATTCGGCGCCGCTGATCGGCTACACGATCACCTACGCGATATCGAACGTCGTTCTGCCGCTGGCGGGGCCCGTGATGGTCGCGCTGGCGGCAAGGATCGGTTGAGAGTCCGCCCATCACTACCTTGATATCGAGGAAAAAATGAACTGGATACATCACCTCTTTCAGGAATCGCCGGAGATCGCCTTTTTCGCATCTCTCGCAATCGGCTACTACATCGGCCAAATCAAGTTCGGCAAGTTTCAGCTGGGGGGTGTCGGCGGATCGCTGATCGCCGCAGTGGTGATCAGCCAGATCGGCGTCAATGTGGACAACGGCGTCAAGGCAGTCCTGTTCGCGGTCTTCATTTATGCGGTCGGCTACGAGTCCGGACCGGACTTTTTCCACTCGCTGAACAGAAAGACCCTGAAAGAGATCGCGATGGCGCTGTTTCTCGCGATCTCGGCGCTGATCACCGTACTGATCTGCGCGAAGCTCTTTCATCTCAACAAGGGGCTGGCCGCGGGTCTTGCCGGCGGTGCGCTGACGCAGTCGGCCGTGATCGGCACCGCGGGTGACACCATCGCCCGCCTCGGCTTGCCGCCGGATCAGGTCAAGGCGCTTCAGGCCGATGTCGCGATCGCGTACGCCGTCACTTACGTGTTTGGGGCGGTCGGCGCAATCATCGTCTGCGTCAACATCCTGCCGAAATTCATGGGACGCGATCTCAAGGACGCGTCGCGCGACGTCGAACGCGAACAGTCCGGCGGACAACCGGCATTCGGCCCCGGCGAGCTTCCTGCACTCCCGGACCTCGTGAATCGCGCGTTTCGCGTCGAACGGGCTGCCGGGCGGACAGTCAACGATATCGAGCTTGCTCAGCATGATCTCGTGACGATCGAGTCCATTCGTCGCGACGGGCAAACGATCGCGCCGTCCCCCGACGTGGTGCTGCAGACCGACGACATCGTGGTGCTGATCGGCCACCGCGAATGGATGGTCGCCGCAGCAAAGTCCATCGGCCCCGAACTGCCCGCATGCGAAGGCCTCGGCCTCGTGATGCAGACACGTCAGGCGGTGTTCTCGCGCCGCGACATGGAGCGGACGACGCTCGGCGAAGTGCGCGCACGCGTCGATCGCGACGTTCGCCACGGCGTCTACGTCGAAAGCGCCACGCGAGCGGATCATCCACTTCCGCTGCTCGATGATACGGAACTGCAGCACGGCGACGTCATCACGTTCTACGGCTCGCCGAGCGACACAAAGCGGGCTGCTGCCGCAGCGGGCAAGGAACTGCCGTACACGATCAAGACCGACTTCATCTACATGAGCGTCGGAATCGCTATCGGCCTTCTGATCGGCTTCGTGGTCGTACGCGTCTCGGGCATTCCGCTGACGCTCGGTTCCGGCGGCGGCTGCCTGCTCGCCGGACTCGTATTCGGCTGGATGCGTGCAAAGCGTCCGTTGTACGGCGTGATGCCGCGACCGGCGTCGCAACTGCTGAAGGACTTCGGTCTCGCCGGTTTCGTCACCGTAGTGGGTCTCGACTCCGGCCTGCAGGCAGTCGTCACCATCAAGCAGAGCGGCGTCACGATCTTCCTGCTCGGGATCGTGGTCACGCTCGTCCCGATGCTGCTGACGATGCTGTTCGGCCGCTACGTGCTTCGCTACAACAACGCAGCAGTGCTCGCCGGCGCGCTAGCCGGATCCCGCAGTGCAAATCCGGCATTCGGCGGCGTACTGGACCGGGCGGAGAGCTCGGTCCCTACGGTGCCGTTCGCGATCACCTACGCGCTCGCCAACGTCCTACTGACGTTGCTCGGCCCGCTCGTCGTCGGCCTCGTCCGATGACATCCGTCCGAGTTTCACATCGCCCATCACGCAGCCCCCGTGGGCCGCTTTTTCCTGACGGAGAACTCATATGAAAACGCTGAACCAGCACGAACAGCTCGCGGCACTCAGTCCGTTCGAACTGAAAGACGAATTGATCAAGGCGGCCCGCGGCAGCGCCCCATCCGTTCGATCGATCGATACGGCAATGCTGAATGCCGGCCGCGGCAACCCGAACTTCCTTGCCACCACGCCGCGTCATGGCTTCTGGCAACTCGGGCTGTTCGCGATGTGCGAGTCGGAACGCACGTTCGCCTACCTTCCCGAAGGGCTGGGCGGCTTTCCCGAGCGGGAGGGACTCGTCGAGCGGTTCGATCAGTTTCTTCACGAACGCGAAGGAACGAAGGGCATCGATTTTCTGCGCGGTGCGCTGTCGTATGTTCGCGATCAGCTCGGATTGTCGGCAACGGACTTCCTCTACGAGATGTGCGAAGGCATCCTCGGCGCGAACTATCCCGTTCCCGACCGGATGCTAAAGCAGTCGGAGACCATAGTCAGTCAGTATCTGAGACGGGAGATGATCGGCAAGCATCCGTTCGTCGGCGAATTCGACGTGTTCGCCACGGAAGGCGGCACGGCAGCGATGACGTACATCTTCAATACGATGCGCGAGAATCATCTGATCAAGCCTGGCGACACAATTGCTCTCGGCATGCCGATCTTTACGCCGTATATCGAAATTCCGAAACTCAACGACTATGAGCTGGATGTCGTGCATGTGAACTCGACCGTCGAAAGCAATTGGCAATATTCGAAGAGAGAGCTCGACAAGCTGCGGGATCCGAGGATCAAGGCGTTCTTTCTCGTCAATCCCAGCAATCCACCGTCGGTCCGCCTCAGCGACGAAAGCCTTGCTCATCTCGCCGACCTCATGCGGGAACGCCCGGACCTCATCCTGCTCACGGACGACGTCTACGGCACGTTCGCCGACAATTTCCTGTCGCTGTTCGCCCTTGCGCCGCGCAATACGATCCTGGTCTACTCGTATTCGAAGTACTTTGGCGCCACCGGCTGGCGGCTGGGTGCGATTGCCATGCACCGCGACAACGTGCTCGACAAGCTGATCGCCGAGTTGCCCGACGAGAAGAGACACGAACTGCGCAAACGCTATGAATCGATTTCCACGGATCCCGACTCGCTCAAATTCATTGATCGCCTCGTCGCCGACAGCAGGACCGTCGCGCTGAACCACACTGCGGGCCTCAGTACGCCGCAGCAGGTCCAGATGGTTCTGTTCTCGCTCTTTGCGTTGATGGACACACCCGATGCGTACAAGAAGGCCGTGAAGCGGCTGATTCGCGGCCGCAAGCGCGCGCTGTACGAGGAAATCGGCATCTCGTACGATGATACCGATCCCAACAAGGTCGACTACTACACGATTCTGGATCTAGAGTTCCTCGGGGAGCGCGCATTCGGACGCGAGTTCGTCGACTGGCTGCTAAAGCAGGTCGATCCCTCGGAACTACTGTTTCGCCTGGCGCGAGAAGCTCACGTCGTGCTGCTGCCGGGACGCGGCTTCGGGACGCCACATCCGTCCGGGCGCGTCTCCCTCGCGAACTTGAACGAGTCGGATTATCGGAAGATCGGCCGGGCGGTTCGCAAGCTGGTCGACGACTATGTCCAGCAGTTCAACATGGAGACCGGCCGTCAGCTGGACAGGACCATCGCGAAGTAAACGACGGCGAGAAACACGCATGCGCGCCGCCGCGGGCGGCCGCATGCCGTCATGTGACGGACAACACGCTTGTCCGGAGGCCCAAGTTCGCGCACGGCAGACAAACGGGCGCGCTCGTCGTCGCCACGTCGTCCGTCGCGCACGCCATGCAGCCTACGTTAGCCGCGTCATCCATCGACCGTTCTTGCACTGACGGGAGTCCACGCCATGCCTATCCGAAAAAATTCGATCCAAACGCAGATCATCACCGCCGTGACAGTGGCTGTGTTCGTTTACGTCGCAGGTTCATTGCTGGCCGGCGAATCGAAAACGGGTTCCGTACATCGTCTGCAGTACATGCAACGTTTTCTCCACCTGTTCGCGCGATCGCACGATGCCGTGCAGGCAGGAATGCACGCGTTGCTCCCGCCCGTTCCCGTTTACGTGCGCGATACCGGCCCATCGGCACCCTGGCCACATGCATGATGAGCTATACCCGTGCTCGGTCCTGAAAACGGACCCGACCACTCGGCAGGTCATATCGGTGAAACACGATCGGAAGATCGATATGTGTTGCGCCCGGTCATGAACTTAGTCGGTAGTGCTTCTTAAACTGAATCGTCTCACCCGTCCGATGAAACGTGCGGCTCGCGCCGCGCCGCCCATGGCGCGCTCACGGCGACCCGGCCGCAAATCCGTGTCCATTACCATGCCCGGAGGCTAATCAATGAAAAAAAATCTGATCATCACCGCGCTGTGCAGCGGAGTCGTCACAGTCGCCCACGCGCAGAGCAGCGTAACGCTCTATGGCTTGATCGACGCAGGCGTCACGTATACGAACAACCAGCATGGCCGCAGTGCTTGGCAGCAGTCGAGCGGAGCGGACAACGGAGGCCGATGGGGACTCCGCGGTGCCGAGGATCTCGGCGACGGAATGAAATCGTTGTTTGTCTTGGAGAGCGGCTTCAATATCAATAACGGAAGTACCGGGCAAAACGGCCGCATATTCGGCCGTCAGGCGTTCGTCGGCCTGTCGCATAACGATTACGGGTCGCTCACCGTCGGTAGGCAGTACGATAGCGTCGTCGATTACCTCGGTCCGCTTTCGCTGACCGGCGGCCAGTATGGCGGGACACAGTTTGCCCACCCGTTCGATAACGACAACTTGAACGACTCGTTCCGTATCAGCAATGCGGTCAAGTATCAGAGCGTCGACTACAACGGCCTGAAATTTGGCGCGCTCTATGCGTTTTCGAACTCGACGAGCTTCTCGAACAACCGCGCGTATAGTTTCGGCGCGTCCTACAGTTACCAGGGCCTCAAAGCGGCCGCCGCCTATCTTCAGATCAACAATGATGTGAACGCGCTATCGCTTGATGCGGCCGATGCGGGTGCGGTTGCGGGTGACTGGACGTTCGCGGCCGGCCGTCAGCGCGTATGGGGCGCAGGCCTGAACTACACTTACGGCCCCGCAACCGCCGGATTCGTGTTTACGCAAACCAGCCTGAACGACAGCCGCGCAATCAGTGCAGGCCAGTCCGGCGTCGCCGGTGGTATTACGGGTCTGTCGGGCACCACGCGCTTCAACAACTACGAAGTCAACGCGCGCTATGCGGTGACGCCGGCCATTTCGCTGGCCGGCTCCTATACCTATACCAACGGTCACCTCGCCGGACAGGACCCGAGCTGGAACCAGTTCAACCTGCAAGCGGCCTATGCATTGTCGCCGCGGACCGAGCTGTACGTGCAGGGAGAATTTCAGAAGGTCAACACCAACGGCCTCGATCTCGGCGCGGACATCATCGGCGTCGGCTCGGCGTCGTCCAACAACAAGCAAGTCGCCGTCACGGCGGGCATGCGCCACGTGTTCTGACGTCGAGTCACGGAGCGCGACGGTCGCGCTCCGGTCGCTATCTGTCGGCCCGCGCCCTCGAACCGCAACCAGTCTTCCGATACCGCAACGATTCGACGCGCACGTAGAAGGCCCCTAATCGACGTTCGCTCGATGCGGCCGACACTCCAGCGCCTGATCGAACAGTGGGGCCGAACGGTTCTAAGCCCGTCGCGATGGCGATCTGTCAGCGGCCGCGTCGCGATGTTTTGAGCGGCCCTTTTTCCATCGAATCGACCGTCCGTCTACATACTATCCAAGCACCATGACATTCGAGACAGCGCACGATATCGGCACAGAGCTCGCTCATACGGTGGCGCTTGCCGCTGCGTTATCCATTGCCGCCCTTAGTCATCCGCATGGAGCCCGATTACTCGACGACTTCGAGCAGGCACTCATCGATACGCCGATCTGGAATCTCGGCACGTCGTCGACGTCGCCGGTGATCGGTGCGCGGTATCGTCATGAATTGCGCAGCATTTTTCGGCGCGCCCGCGCCGGTGCCGGCTTCAAGCGCGATTGATCGCCCGCCGTCGCGACTAATGTCGGAGCTCTGTTTCGGCCCGTCGTCACGCACCGTTCGACCGCATTTGAACGAGCCGGCCAACAGGCGGCCGCTTTACACCCCTTCCTTCTCGGACATGCGCAATCCGGAATCGGCGAGCCGGTGATATAGCGACGACCATGCCGCTCTCTCAAGCTCCATCAGGTAGTCGACGATCAGCATCGCATGGCGCTCCGAAGCGAGCATCGGTATGCCCAGTCTGTTCGCCACATCGTCGGCCGGAATCTCTTCGCCGAAGTGTCGTGATATCACGGCAATGCGAAAGCGATCGGCCGGCAATACGACCGCCAGCCGCTCCGCGACATGCATCGATAGCCATGTGTCGCGAGGAGCGGCATTCGGCCGCGAGCGCCTCTCGTCTCGTCGCGTGGACGAACGCGGTGCGCCGGCTCGTCGACGACGTCGGATCAAAGCAGCGTCGGGCCCGCCGCTGCGCTTTGGCGCACAGCATCGCAGCGTCATGTTCCCGCTTGCGAAAGTCCGGAGTTCGGAGTTCGCCGTTCGGAGTCCGACATCGGTCGTGATGCCCTATCGACCGTCGCCGCTTTCACGCGAATGACGCAACGTGCGTCACAGGCATCGTGTGCACGAGTCGAGCCGGCGATCAATGCGACGCGTCATCGCCGCTACTTTCGCATCTCCCTGCTCGAGATCGCTTACGCGTCGCGTATCAGGTTGATTGTCCTCAAACAGCCTATCGATCCAATCGGGCGACGCCGCCTTCGGCAAGCGAAAGACGACTTATCGCGTGACACGGGCGCCTTGTCGCGGCATGTCGATCGCAGCTTTCAGTATCGGTAAGCGCGGCACCTGAAGCGATACGGCTGCCGCATTTCTTCGAACCGGATGACGTTGGACAACTCCGCCGTTCGTTCCGGTTTTCGACACCAGCCCATACGACATATAGTTGTTCTCACCCAGTCTCAACACCAGATATTGACCAATGACGATGCCAACCGAGCCCTCATACGTATGCAAGCGCGACGGTCGCGCGGCGCCTTTCGATCTCACCGGGTTAACACGGGCGATCGCTGCAGCGGCCCGCGCGACGCGCGAATTCGACGACGATGAAGCGGCGGCACTCGCAGCACAGGTCGCATCAAGTCTGGCGCAAGCAGCGATCGCCGCTCCGGACACTTCAAGGACGCGCGCACTTTCCGAACAGGCGCCGCTCGCCAACGATCGCATCGAAGCCGTCCGCCCGCGTTTCATACCGCGCGACGATGCGGCTGCGGCCGAACGGCGCGTCACGATCGACGTCGCCGCCACGATCAACGAGTATCTGGATCGCTCGGACTGGCGAGTCAATGCGAACGCGAATCAGGACTGGAGTCTCGGCGGCTTGATTCTGAATACGAGCGGAAAAGTCGTGGCCAACTACTGGCTGGACTGCATATACGCGCCCGAGATCAGCGACGCGCACCGCTCGGGTTCGCTGCACATTCACGATCTCGACATGCTGGGCGGATACTGCGCAGGCTGGTCGCTGCGGCAGCTTTTGCATGAAGGCTTCAACGGAGTGCCAGGCAAAATCGAGTCCGCTCCACCCAGGCACCTGTCGTCGGCGATCGGCCAGATCGTGAATTTCCTCGGTGCGCTACAGAACGAATGGGCCGGCGCACAGGCATTTTCATCGTTCGACACCTACATGGCGCCGTTCGTCCGCGCCGACCGGCTCGACTTCGCGCAGACCAAGCAATGCATCCAGGAACTGGTCTACAACCTCAACGTACCGAGCCGCTGGGGCACGCAAACGCCGTT
Source organism: Burkholderia sp. AU44665 (assembly GCF_030504405.1). Classification (NCBI taxonomy): domain Bacteria; kingdom Pseudomonadati; phylum Pseudomonadota; class Betaproteobacteria; order Burkholderiales; family Burkholderiaceae; genus Burkholderia; species Burkholderia sp. AU44665. The sequence goes on from NZ_JAUJRI010000025.1 coordinate 48,198, forward strand.
CACGAATCTGACGTTCGACTGGACCTGCCCCGATGACCTCCGCCATCAGGTTCCGCACGTCGGCGGCCGCGAGATGCCGTTCACCTACGGCGACCTCGCGAACGAGATGGAGATGGTCAATCGAGCGTATCTGGAGGTGATGACGGCCGGCGACGCGAACGGCCGTGTGTTCACGTTCCCGATTCCCACTTACAACATTACCGCGGACTTCGACTGGGATCATCCGAACGCGACGCTGCTGTTCGAATTGACCGCACGATACGGAGTGCCTTACTTCCAGAACTTCGTCAACAGCGAACTGCGTCCGCGCGACGTGCGTTCCATGTGCTGCCGGCTTCAGCTGGACATGCGCGAACTCTACAGACGCGGCAACGGCCTGTTCGGTTCCGCCGAGCAGACCGGCAGCGTCGGAGTCGTCACGCTGAATTGCGCGCGCGTCGGCCACGAGTGCCGTCACGACGAAACGCGGCTGTTTTCATGCATCGACGCGCTGCTGGAACTCGGACGGCAAAGCCTGGAGATCAAGCGGAACCTGGTTCAACGCCTGATCGACTCGGGGCTGTACCCCTATACGCGTCGCTATCTCGGCACGCTGCGCAATCACTTCAGCACGCTGGGCCTGAACGGCGTCAACGAGATGATCCGCAACTTTACCGGCGATCGCGACGACATCACGACGGCGGCCGGCCACCGCCTGGCCGAGCGTCTGCTCGACCATGTTCGCAACAGGATCGCGCGCTTCCAGGAAGAAACAGGACATTTGTACAACCTCGAAGCGACACCGGCCGAAGGCGCGACGTATCGATTCGCGAAGGAGGACCTGCTCCGCTATCCGGACATCCTTCATGCAGGCACGCGCGAGAAACCGTACTACACGAACTCCACGCAGTTGCCGGTCGGCTTCACGGACGATCCATTCGACGCCCTTTCCCGCCAGGAATCGCTGCAGTCGCGATACACCGGCGGCACGGTCCTGCATCTGTACATGAACGAAGCCGTCTCGTCGGTCGACGCCTGCCGGACGCTCGTACGGCGCGCGTTGACCCGCTTTCGCGTGCCGTACATCACCGTGTCGCCGACGTTTTCGATCTGCCCGAGGCATGGCTACCTGAGCGGCAAGCACGAATTCTGCCCGAAGTGCGACGCGGAACTGCTGGCCGAAAAACTCGCGTCGTCGGGCGCCCATCGATCCGGCGGCGATTGCCGGCTCCGCTGACGGCGTCACACGACGATTCGCCCACACAACCATTCTGGAGGATTGCCAACATGCTCGCTCGTCCCGACACGACCCAACAACCCACCGAGCGTGCGCATGCCGCGGCGCTGCCCAATCACGAACGCACCCGCTGCGAAATCTGGACGCGTGTGATGGGCTATCACCGTCCGGTGTCGGCCTTCAACATCGGCAAACAGGGAGAATTTGCCGAACGCGTGTTCTTCTTGGAGCGGCGCTGACAATGGATGCCGGCCGATCGCACGGGCCGAAGCTCGGTGGCATCGTTCCGTTTTCATCATGCGACTACCCTGGTCGACTGGCATGCGTCGTGTTCGTGTCAGGATGTCCGTGGCATTGCCACTATTGCCACAATCCGCATCTACGTGTGCGAAACCGCCAAACCGGTTCGATCGAATGGAACGACATTCTCAGGTGGCTCGACACGCGCAATGGACTGCTCGATGCGATCGTGTTCTCCGGTGGCGAGCCGCTGGTGGAACGGCATCTGCCGACGATGATGGCGCACGCGAAATCGCGCGGCTTGTCGATCGCCCTTCATACGGGCGGCGCGTATCCCGATCGTCTTTCGCAATGCCTGCCGCTGATCGAGTGGATCGGATTCGACGTCAAAGCCCCCTTCTCGACCTACGATCGCATCACTCGGATCCCCCGCAGCGGCGAGGCGGCGCAACGCTCGCTTGAACTGATGCTTGCAAGCAACGTGACGTTCGAGTGCAGGACCACGATCCACCCCGCGCTTCTCGACGATGCCGACTTGATCGGCATCGCGCAAGCGTTGGCTGATCGCGGCATAACCGAACTCGTACTCCAGCCGTTTCGGCCCGACGGATGCGTGTCGGACCGCCTGCTCGGTATGCGAACGCCCGACGATTATCCCGGAGACGCACTGTTGGGCCGGTTGCGAGACATCCTGCGCAACGTGCACGTGCGTTGGCCGACGTGATGTTCGTCATTCGAGTATCCAACGGTAGCCGCTGCTGAGCCGCCGCCGGAAGAACCCGAACCCATGCGGCGCTACTTCCATTGGTACAGCATCCCGGCGCCGACCACCTTCTGGTTGCCGCTGAAGCCACCGTTGAGCGACGCCTTGAGGTTCTCGGTAATGCGCGCCTGCATGCTGACCGCCATGGCCTTCTGACCGAGGAACGACGCAGTACCGATGCCCATCCCGAAATTGGCGTCGCGATCGAGCTGTGGAATCGATGCCATCGCGCCGACGGCCGCGATGCCTTCCTTCGCCATCTGGTCAGTCTGCTGGAGCTGCGATCCCAGCGAATTGATCTGCGTCTGCTCGTCCGACAGCGCCGACGACAACGTCGTCTGCACCTGCTTCAGCTGATTCACGTTCACCGCGTCGGTCCCTTCCGTGCCCGGCGCGACGTTGACGATCTGGCGCTGCTGCGTATCGTTGCCGACCGACACGACATTCTCGCGCCCACCGTCGGTCGAGTTCCGGCCGATCGCGACCGAATTCGATCCGGCCGTAACGGTCGGACTATCGCCGCCGGTGCCGTTCAGGTCAGCCGCGACGCCGCTATCGTGGGTGATCGTCGTGGACAGCGAACTCAGCGTGTTGTTGATGTTCGTCACGCCGGTCGACAGCGATGCGACCGTGCTGTTGGTCGTGCTCAGGCCTGTCGACAGTGAACCGATGCCCGTCGAAGTCGACGTGGACAGCGATGTGACGGTGCTGTCCGTCGTACTCAGCCCGGTCGACAGCGAATTGATAGCCGTGGACGTCGACGTAGACAGTGACGCGACGGTGCTGTTCGTCGTGCTGAGGCCGGTCGACAACGAACCGATGCCAGTCGACAGCGAAGAGATGTTCGACACAGTCGATGTCGACAGGCTGTTCAGCGCGTCGTTCGTCGCGTGGAGCTGGCTGCCGTTGACCGCGTCCGTGCTCGTCGGCGACAGCTGGCCTGCAGCGACATTCGTGATCTGCCGTTCGTGGCCCGGCTGTCCCACGCTCACGACCCCCTCCGGTGCGTTGCCCGCGAAGAAGTAGCCGATGCCGCCGATCGTTTCGCCCGACATGCCGGTCGCATTGCCCGTGACCGAGTTCGCGCCGAGGGCAATCGAATTCGCGACGCTCGCCGTGGCCGACGCGCCGAACGCGAGCGCGTCTTCGGCGGTCGCCGATGCCGCTGCCCCGAATGCCTGCGCACCGGTCGCACGCGCAACGGCCTTGTTGCCGAGCGCGATCGTGTCGTCCTCGGTCGCTTCGTTCGAACTGCCGATCGCGAGCGCGCCGTCGCCGCTGGCCGTATTGCGCGAGCCGATCGCCACCGCGTAGCGGCCGGCCGCCGAAGCGCTGCGACCGACCGACACCGAGCCCACCGACGCCGCGTGCGAGCTGTCGCCGACGGCGACGCTGCCGGCTCCCTCCGCGGTGGCGTTCACGCCAGCCGCGAGCGCATCGACGCCTGTTGCACCGTCGTCCGCGTAGTTGCCTTGCTGCGTGCCGTTGTCGTTCACGCTGAAGTAGTGCGTCTTGGCGCTCCGAATCGCCGTCGACGTCGACGTGGATAGCGACGTGATCGAGCTGGTGACGGTCGATACACCAGTGGACAGCGATGCGACGCTGCTTGTGGTCGACGTGGACAGCGAGTTGATCGAGCTGGTCGCAGACGACAGGCCGGTCGACGTAGACGTCGACAATGACGCCACCGAACGGTCGGTCGAACTGAGTCCCGTGGACAGCGAGCCAATCGAGCTAGTGGTCGTGGACATGCCGGTCGAAGTCGACGTCGACAGCGAAGCGACCACGCTGTTGGTCGAGCTCAGGCCGGTCGACAACGAGCCGATGCCCGTCGACGTCGACGTGGACAGCGAGCCGATGTCGGCGATCGTCGTACTCGCCACGGCATAAAGCTGGCTTCCGTTGATCGCGTCGGTGCTCGCTGCGCTGACGAGGCCGGCACCAACGTTCTGGATGCGACGCTCGCCGTTGACTGCCCCCACGCTGACCACGCCGCCCGCAGAATCGGCGCCGGCATACGGGCCGAAGCTCTGCCCCGCGATCGTGGTGTCGCCGACCGTCCCGGCCCCGCCGGTCGTCGCGGTTGCCGCTCCCGTTGTCGTCGACCTGTTGCCAAGCGCGATCGAATTCGCAACGTTCGCGGTCGACTCGGCACCGATTGCGACAGCATTCTGCCCTGACGCAATCGCGCTCTGCGCCAGCGCGACCGCGCCGGCCCCCGATGCAAGCGCGTTCGCGCCGACTGCGGTCGCATTGGCGCCCGTCGCGGCGGCAGACCGGCCGACCGCGACTGCACCGACATCACCGCTCGCCATCGCCCCGTTGCCGAAAGCGAGCGCGTCCGCGCCTGTCGCGATCGCCGAATTGCCGATCGCAGCCGAGCCGTTTGTACCGGTCGCGCGTGCCGAATAGCCAAGCGCGACAGAGCTGTCGCTCGCGGTCGCGGTGGTGCCGATGGCTACCGAGCCGGCGCCTGATGCAGCGTTGTCGTTGCCGATCGCAACCGCCCCATCGCCGGTCGCCGACTGGCCGATGCCGATCGCCACGGCACCGCCGTTCAGCGTACCGCCGTTTGCGGTCGTGCCGGACGAGCCGATTGCGACGTTCTGCCCGACTCCGCCCGAGATAGCGCCATCGCCCTCCGCGATCCCGTATGCGCCCTTGACGGTCGCCCCGCGACCGACCGCGATGCCGGACGTAGCCCCGTCGACGACATTGGCCTGACCACCGACAGCAATAGCGTTGATTCCCGCAGCTTTCGCTCCAGCCGTGTCGTCGGCACCGATCGCTACGGCGCCGCTGGCGATCGCTTGAGCACCTGCATCGGGCGCAGACGAATTTCCACCGATTGCGACGGCATTGTTCCGTGAAGCATGCGTGTTTGCGCCGATTGCAATTCCGCTGACGGCATTTGCGGTCGCGAGCGTTCCGATGGCGATCGTATCGGTCTCGCTCGCTACCGGACTGACGCCGATAGCGGTACTGCCCTGACCGCTGGCAGTACTGTAGAGGCCTGTCGCGAAACTGCCGACACCACTCGCGGTGGTGCCCCATCCCAGTGCGGTCGCACTCATCCCGGTTGCATGCGCTCCACATCCCACCGCAAAAGAGTTCAGACCAAATGCGGTCGTGAAGTTGTTGCTCTGAGTATTATTCGGTGCGTACGTGACATTACCGAATACCTGCTCCGAACCGCTGAACGGCACAATGCCGGCATTCGCGCCCGCATTTGTCGCATCGCCCCACGAAGTCATCGAATTCTGCGCGCCGAATCCGAACAACCCGCCGAGATAATTGACACCCGATCCATATACGCCGGCCCATAAACCCGGACCGGAAGTAAGCATCGAACAGTCGCCGTCACCGACGAAGCCAACGCCCGTATCGCCATATTGGACTCCACCGCCACCGCTCGACCCCTTAATCCATCCCGAGCCATTCGAGTTGGACATCCCCGCATCGGTCCCTCCGACTCCGGCGAACGCCGGCGCCGCGTACGGGAGTGCAACCGCACATCCAAGCGTGATGCAGATCGCACGCGTCCGGTAACTAAACGGCAGTGTCGAGGGGGACGACGCCGCCGGCGTTTCCCGCTTGGTTCTGCTTGTCGAGCGGGAAATTTCCGAAACGACAACCCACCTCGCGAACACGGAGTTCCAAATAATCTTATATATGCGATTCACCTATACCACCCATTCGTCAACAGCACGTCAATTACAAAATTCCGATTAATAATCAAAATTCGCAAATTAATAATTTCCTAGTTATCAATCGATCCAGCCGAAAAACGGCAAACCATTTTCAATTAATCTGTCCTTCCAATAAACTGGAGTCCGAACAAATCCATTCAACTGTTGACGAGGACCAAGTTTTAATGCGAGCTTTCCATCTCGCGCTTTGGATGTGAACGCGTGCCGATCGACGGGTGAAATTCGTGAACGAGCGGCGCCGCTGTGCCGTCGCATTTCGGCGGTCCGGCGGGGTTCGTCTGATCTTCCCGGATCACCCGAAAAACATCACGATTCATTTAACTTTCCGTGAGGACTTCGACACCGGCCGCCGCCTACGATGGGCGCATGTTTTCAGGACCTGCTTCCAGGAGCCCATCATGCCCACCCGCAGACATCTGCTGTTCGCCGGCGCCACCGGCCTCGCCGCGCTCGCGGCGCTGTCGTCCGCCGGCCGCCGCGCGCTGGTAGGCCGCGCGTTCGCCGCGCCGCCGGTCGGCTCGCCGAAGGCCGCCCCGTTCGAGATCACGCACAGCGACGCCGAATGGCATCGCCGCCTCTCACCGGCCCAATACACGGTCCTGCGCGAGGCCGGCACCGAGCGGCCGTTCACCAGCCCGCTGAACGACGAGCACCGGCACGGCACGTTCGCGTGCGCCGGCTGCGGCCTCGCGCTGTTCTCGTCGGCCACCAAGTTCGACAGCCATACGGGCTGGCCGAGCTTCTGGAAACCGCTCGACCACGCGGTCGGCACCGACACCGACGCGTCGTTCGGGATGGTCCGCACCGAAGTGCACTGCCGCCGCTGCGGCGGCCATCTCGGCCACGTGTTCGACGACGGCCCGGCGCCCACCGGGCTGCGCTACTGCATGAACGGCGTCGCGCTCGTCTTCCACCCGGCCGCCGCCTGATCCGGCCCCATTCCGTCCGACTGGAGAACGCATCATGCTGCTCATCGTCCTTGCCTATCTCGGCGGCGTGCTCACGATCCTGAGCCCGTGCATCCTGCCCGTGCTGCCGTTCGTGTTCGCGCGCGCCGACCAGCCGTTCGTGCGCACCGGCCTGCCGCTGCTCGCCGGCATGGCGCTCACGTTCGCCGTCGTCGCGACGCTCGCCGCCGTCGGCGGCGGCTGGGTCGCGCAAGCCAACCAGGCCGGCCGCTGGATCGCGATCGTGCTGCTCGCGGTGTTCGGCCTGACGCTGCTGATGCCGCGTTTCGCGGAACACCTGACGCGCCCGCTCGTCGCAGCCGGCAACCGGCTCACCGGGTTCGCACAACGCGACGGCCGCCCGGCCGGCCCGGCGTCGTCGCTGCTGCTCGGCGTAGCGACGGGCCTGCTGTGGGCGCCGTGCGCCGGCCCGATCCTCGGCCTCGTGCTGACCGGTGCGGCGCTGCGCGGCGCGAGCGTCGGCACGACGCTGCTGCTCGTCGCGTATGCGGCCGGCGCGGCGACCTCGCTCGGCGTCGCGCTCGTGATCGGCGGCAAGGTGTTCGCCGCGATGAAGCGCTCGCTCGGCGCCGGCGAATGGATCCGGCGCGGGATCGGCGCGACGCTCCTGGCCGGCGTCGGCGCGATCGCGCTCGGCCTCGACACGGGCGCCCTCGCGCAGTTGTCGACCGTCACCACGGGCGGGCTCGAAACGAAGCTCGTCGACCGTCTCGGCGGGCGCGCGAACGGCGCGCCGGCGGCAACGGCCGCGACCGACGCCACCGACAACGACAACGCGACGAGCGGCGCGATGATGGCCGCGGCAGCCAATGGCGCGCAGACCGGCGGCGGTGCGCTGGCCGGCGGCGCGATGATGCGGACGGCCGGCGCCACCGCGGCCGCACTGCCGGTCGAAGGCACGCTGCCGTCGCTCGACGGCGCGGTGCAGTGGCTGAACTCGCCGCCGCTGACGGCGGCCGGGCTGCGCGGCAAGGTCGTGCTGGTCGATTTCTGGACGTATTCATGCATCAACTGCCTGCGCACGCTGCCGTACACGACCGCCTGGGCGCGCAAGTACGCGCCGTACGGGCTCGTCGTGATCGGCGTGCACGCGCCGGAGTTCGCGTTCGAGCGCGACATCGGCAACGTCAAGAAGGCCGTGCACGACCTCGGCATCGACTACCCGGTCGCGATCGACAACGGCTATTCGATCTGGCGCGCCTTCGACAACCAATACTGGCCCGCGCACTACTTCATCGATGCGCAAGGGCGGATCCGCCATCACCACTTCGGCGAAGGCGAATACGCGCAATCCGAACGCGCGATCCAGTCGCTGTTGGCCGAAGCCGGCCATCCGGACGCGCTGAACGTGCCGCTCGGGCTCGCCGGCGCGCCCGCGAAGGGCGCGCTCGCGGCGGCCGACAGCGCGGACGTCCGTTCGCCCGAAACCTATGTCGGCTATGCACGCGCGGAGAGCTTCGCGTCGCCGGGCGGCGCCGTGCGCGATGCGGCCCACCGTTACGACGCACCGGCCCGCCCGGATCTCAATGACTGGGGCCTCGCGGGCACGTGGAACGTCGGCGCCGAGCGCGCGTCGCTCGCCGCGCCGGACGGCCGGATCGTCTACCGCTTCCATGCGCGCGATCTGCACCTCGTGCTCGGCCCGGGCGCGAACGGCCGGCCCGTGCGCTTTCGGGTGACGCTCGACGGCGCGGCGCCCGGTGCCGCGCACGGCGCCGACGTCGACGCGCAGGGCTACGGCACCGTCACCGGCCAGCGTCTGTACCAGCTCGTCCGGCAGCCCGGCGCGATCGCCGACCGCACGTTCGCGATCGAGTTTCTCGATCCGGGCGTCGATGCGTATGCATTCACTTTCGGTTGATCGCGCGCGCCGCCGCCATTCGGCCGCCGTGTTTTCTCATCCATTGAACAGGAGCAAAAGATGAACCCGATCTCCACCCGCGAAGCCGCGGCGCGACGGCGCGCGACCTTGCTGCGCCGCATCGGCGCCGTCGCCGTCGCGGCGGCCGCCGTGTTCGGCTACCAGCGCATCGTCAATTCCGCCGAACCGATGCGCACCGTGCCTGCCCCCACGCTCGACGAAACGCCCGGCGCGTCGCACGACGAGACGGCCGTGCTCGCCGGCGGCTGCTTCTGGGGCGTGCAGGGCGTATTCGAGCACGTAAAAGGCGTGAAGCAGGTCACCGCCGGCTATGCAGGCGGCGCGTCCGAAACCGCGCACTACGCGCTCGTCGGCTCGGGGCTGACGGGGCACGCGGAATCGGTGCGCATCGTCTACGATCCGACGCAGATCACCTACGGTCGGCTGCTGCAGGTGTTCTTCTCGGTCGCGCACGACCCGACCGAGCTGAACCGCCAGGGCCCCGACGAAGGGTCGCAATACCGGTCCGCGATCTTCCCGACCACCGCGCAGCAACGCGCGGTCGCGACCGCGTACATCGCGCAGCTCGGCAGCGCGCATGTGTTTCCGGCGCCCGTGGTCACGCGTGTCGAAGCCTACAAGGGGTTCTATCCGGCCGAGGCCTATCACCAGAACTACCTCGAACTGCATCCCGATGCGCCGTATATCGCATTCAACGACCTGCCGAAGGTCGCCGGGCTGAAGCAGCGCTTCCCGGCGCTATACCGTGCCGACGCGGTGCTGTGGCGCGAAGCGCGCTCGTGAGCCGCTCGTGAGCCACTCGTGAGCCGCTTGCCGACCCGCGCGGCTGCGTGTGACGCGGCGCCGCCCGCCGCACGGCGGCGCCCCGGCCGCCATGCATCGGCGGCGGCTGACTTGCGCCACGTCAACGAATCGGCGAGCCCGATGCCGGGGCAAACCCGCATCGCGTCCGCGGCGGCCGGCAACTTCGCGTAGACTTCTCCTGATCCTCGCCGCATGATGCGGCATCCGGACCAACCGCCCAGCCAGGAGGCGTCACGCATGCGCGCAGTGCCTTTGCCTGACAGCAATACCCTCGAAGAACCGTCCACCGGCGCGCTCGTGCGCGATCTGCGCCGCGTGCCCATTCATCCGGATTACTGGTACCCGCTCGCGTGGTCGCGCGAGCTCAAGCGCGGCAAGACGCTCGGCGTGCGCTTCGCCGGCGATCCGATCGTGCTCGTGCGCACCGAATCGGGCGCCGTGTATGCGCTCGAAGATCGTTGCGCGCACCGCCAGGTGCCGCTGCACGCGGGCGTCGTGAGCGGCGAAACGCTGCGCTGCTGCTATCACGGCTGGACCTACGCGTGCGACAGCGGCCGCTGCGTCGACGTGCCCTACCTCGGCCGCGAGCGCTTGCCCAACGGCGTGCGTGCGTATCCGTGCCGCGAGGCGCACGGGCTGATCTTCGTGTTCCCGGGCGACGCCACGCTCGCCGACGAACGCCCGTTCCCCGCGCTCGAATCGGCGGACCACCCCGCGTACAAGACGCGCCGCTTCGGCCGCGAGGTCAAGTGTCACTACTCGTTCATGCACGAGAACCTGATGGACATGAACCATCAGTTCCTGCATCGGAAGCAGATGGGCCAGATGCGCGCGCGCTCGGTGGGCCGCCGCCGCGGCGACGACTGGGTCGAGGTCGATTACACGTTCGCGCGGATGGAAGGCAAGCAGCCGGTCGGCGAGGCGCTCGTGTTCGGTTCGAGCAAGAAGCCCGGCGACCAGGCCAACAAGAGCGTGATGACGGTGCGCACCGAGTATCCGTACCAGACGCTGCAGATCCGCTCGAGCGAAGGCACGCTCGTGATGGATCTGTGGATCGTCTACGTGCCGCTCGACGCCGAGCAACGCACCAACCGCACGTTCGGGCTGCTGTCGATCCACAAGCCCGGCATCCCGTTCGCGCTCGATCTCGCGTGGCCGTTGCTTGTGTGGTTCACCGAGCGCATCTTCCGCGAGGATCGCTGGATCGTCGAGCGCGAGCAGGAAGCGCACGACGCCCAAGGCGCCGACTGGAACCACGAGGTGTTTCCGGTCATCAACGAGCTGCGCGACCTGCTGCGCCAATGCGGCGCGCGCACCGTGATCCCGATCCGCGACGCGCGCGACGGCGCGTGAGGCGACGCATGGCCTCGCCGCGGCGCGCGCACCGTTAAAGCGTGAACGCGCCAGGCAGCAATGCGCGGGCCGTCGTGATCTCGACGGCCCCTTTCAGGTTGGCGAGGATCACCTCGATGTCAGGCTTGCCGATCTCGACGATTACCTGACGGCATGCGCCGCACGGCGCGATCGGGCCGTCGGTGTCGCCGACGACCGCGAGCCGCGCGAAATCCCCCGGCCGATAGCCGGCGGCGATCGCGGCGAACATCGCCGTGCGTTCCGCGCAATTGCACAGGCCGTACGACGCGTTCTCGACGTTGCAGCCGTGGAAAACCGTTCCGTCTTGCGCCAGCAGCGCCGCGCCGACCTTGAAGCGCGAATACGGCGCATACGCACGTTCGCGCGCCGCCTTCGCCTGTTCGATCAGTTCGTCTCGTTCCATCGTGTGATGTCTCCCGGAGCAGAGGTCAGCCGATCTGCTGGTAAAGGGTCGGCGGCGCTTCGCCGGTCTCGCCGAGCACATAGCTGCGGCGAATCGCATCCGCCGCATGGGCCGCCGTTGCTTCGTCGCGGGCGTGCACGAAGCCGAGCGGCTCCCCGGCCTCGATGCGCTGCCCGATCTCCGCGAGCGCCGTGAGGCCGACGCTGACGTCGATCGCGTCCTCCGCGCGGGTGCGGCCACCGCCGAGCGCGACCACCGCCAGCCCGAGCGCGCGGCAATCGACGCGCCGCACCACGCCGCTCGCAGGCGCCGGAACCGGCACGATCACCGCCGCCCGTGCCAGATGCCGCGCGGGCGCGTCGAGCAGGTCGGCGGGACCGCCGAGCGCGACGACCATCCGTGCGAAACGCTCGGCCGCCGTGCCGGAATCGAGCGCGTGCTGCAACTTCTCGCGCGCATGGGCGGCATCGCGCGCCAACCCGCCGGTCACGAGCAGTTCAGCCGACAGCGCCATCGTCACGTCATGCAACCGCGCGGGGCGCGACTTGCCCGTCAGGTAATCGATCGCGCATGCGACCTCGAGCGCATTGCCCGCGCATGGCGCGAGCGACTGGTTCATGTCGGTGAGGATCGCGGTCGTCTTCATGCCGGCGCCGTTGCCGACGTCGACGATGCTGCGAGCCAGCTCCGCCGATTTCTCCGCCGTCGGCATGAACGCGCCGGAGCCGACCTTGACGTCCATCACGAGCCCGTCGAGCCCCGCCGCGAGCTTCTTCGACAGGATCGACGCGGTGATCATCGCGACCGATTCGACGGTCGCCGTCACGTCGCGGATCGCGTAGATGCGCTTGTCGGCCGGCGCGAGCCGCGCGGTCTGCCCGATGATCGCGACGCCGACCTCGCGCACCGTGCGGCGAAACGCGTCCGTCTCGGGCATCACGTCGTAGCCGGGAATCGCGCTCAACTTGTCGAGCGTGCCGCCGGTATGGCCGAGCCCGCGCCCCGAGATCATCGGCACGTAGCCGCCGCACGCGGCCACCATCGGCCCGAGCATCAGCGATACGACATCGCCCACGCCGCCCGTCGAATGCTTGTCGATCACCGGCCCGCCGAGATCGAGCGCGCGCCAGTCGAGCACGTCGCCGGAATCGCGCTGCGCGAGCGTCAGCGCGACGCGCTCGTCCGTGCTCAGGTCGTTGAAATACACGGCCATCGCGAACGCGGCCACCTGGCCTTCCGTCACGCTGCCGTCGGTCACGCCGCGCACGAACGCGGCCATCCCGTCGCGATCGAGCGGCTGCCCGTCGCGCTTCCTGCGAATGAATTCCTGCGGTAGAAACATCGTTGCCTCGCTTCGATCGGTCGGAGTCTGCTGCACGGTTCAATGCAGCGAAAAGAACAGGCCGGCAATCGCCGCGCTCATCAGGTTCGACAGCGTCGCGGCCGTCAGCGCGCGCAAGCCGAGCCGCGCGACGTCCGAGCGGCGCTCGGGCGCGACCGCGCTGAAGCCGCCCGCGAGAATCGCGATCGACGAGAAGTTCGCGAAGCCGCACAGCGCGAACGACACGATCGCGAGCGTCTTCGGGTCGAGCACCTGCAGGCCGGCCGCCGCCGCGTGCGCGCCGCCTTTCAGGTACGGCGACAGGTCGCCGTACGCGACGAATTCGTTGAAGATCAGCTTCTCGCCGATGAAGTTGCCGGCCAGCGTCGCATCGTGCCACGGCACGCCGATGATCCACGCGAGCGGCGCGAACAGATGGCCGATGATGCCGACCAGCGTGACCTGCGGAAAGCCCGCGAACGCGGCCGCGCCGCCGACGATCAGGTTCATCAGCGCGATGAGCCCGACGAACGCGATCAGCATCGCGCCGACGTTGATCGCGATGCGCAGCCCGACCGACGCGCCGGACGCGGCCGCCTCGATCACGTTGGCGGCGCGCTTGTCGTCGAAGTCGAGCCCGTCGACCACCACGCGGCTCGGCTCGACGGTCGGAAACAGCAGCTTGCCGAACAGCAGCCCGCCCGGCACCGCCATGAACGACGCGGCGAGCAGGTACTCCATCTTCACGCCGAGGCCGGCATAGCCGACCAGCACCGAGCCCGCGACCGACGCCATCCCGCTCGCCATCACCGTGAAGATCTCGGCGCTCGTCATGTTGCGCACGAACGGCTTCACGAGCGCGGGCATCTCGCTCTGCCCGAGGAAGATCGTCGCGACGGCCGAGCACGCCTCGATGCGGCTCACGCCGAGCACTTTCGCCAATCCCGCGCCGAGGATCGCGACGATCCATTTCATCACGCCGATGTAGTACAGCACCGAAATCAGCGCGGTGACGAAGATGATCATCGGCAGCACACGCAGGCCGAATACGAACCCGCCGTCACCGAACAACTGGAACATGCGCGCATCGACGAGCCCGCCGAACACGAACGCGATGCCGTGATTGCCCATGTCGAGCACGCGATTGACGCCGTTCGCGGCCGCGGCCAGCGCTGCGCGGCCCGACGGCACGAACAGCACCAGCGCGCCGATCGCGAACTGCGTGAAGAGCGCGGCGATCATGGTCCGGCCGCTGACCGCGCGGCGGTTGTTCGACAGCAGATACGCGACCAGCAACAGAAACAGCATACCGAGGAGACTGCGCAGAATATCCACCTTGTGCTCCTTTCTCACTATTTGAACTGTCCGGCGGGCGGCCCGTGCCCGCGACCCGCGTGATCGGGTGGGTGGATGTTACTCGGTCGATGTGCGCGCAGGCAACGTCGCCAAAATCGCCGCGATCAATGGCATCGATCGTTTCTCTTTTGCCCTTCGCCGGCTTGATCAGTTGTTCTACCTACTCTTCGAAAACACGCGCGGGGCGCGCCGCTCGAACGGACACGCCCCGCCTGACACGCGCCGTTCAACCCGCGCGTTCGACCGGATGCGGCTCGCGCAGCCGGTTCGCGATCCGCGCGGCCTCGTAGTAGCCGGCCGCCGGCGGGCGCTTCAGGTAGCGGCCCGCGCCGCGCACGGCGCGCAACTCGCCGTCGGCCCACGCGAGTGCGCCGCGCGTGAGCGTATGCGTCGCGACACCCTGCACCGTCATCCCCTCGAACACGTTGAAGTCGACCTGCTGGTGATGCGTCTTCACCGAGATCGTCTTCGTCGCGGCCGGGTCCCACACGACGAGGTCGGCATCGGCGCCGACCTGCACGGCGCCCTTGCGCGGATACAGGTTGAAGATCTGCGCCGCGTTCGTCGACGTGATCCGCACGAACTCGTTCGGCGTGATGCGGCCATGATTCACGCCGTGATGCCACAGCACCGACATGCGGTCCTCGACGCCGCCGCAGCCGTTCGGGATCTTCGTGAAATCGTCGCGGCCCATCGCCTTCTGCGATGCGCAGAATACGCAGTGATCGGTCGCCGTCGTATGCAACTGCCCCGATTGCAGCCCGCGCCACAGCGCCTCGCGATGCTCGGCCGAGCGGAACGGCGGGCTCATCACGTGGGCCGCCGCACGCGTCCAGTCGGGATCGCGATAGACGGCCTCGTCGATCACGAGATGGCCCGGCAACACTTCGCCGAACACGCGCAGCCCTTCGCTGCGCGCGCGCGTGATCACGTCCACCGCGTCCTTCGCCGACACGTGCACGATATACACGGGCACGCCGAGCACCTGCGCGATGCGAATCGCGCGGTTCGCGGCCTCCCCCTCCACTTCCGGCGGCCGCGACAGCGGATGTGCCTCCGGCCCCGTGATCCCGCGCGCGAGCAGCGCCTTTTGCAGCTGGAACACGAGCTCGCCGTTCTCCGCGTGCACGGTCGGCAGCGCGCCGAGCTCGAGCGAACGCGTGAAGCTGTTCACGAGAATCTCGTCGTCGGCCATGATCGCGTTCTTGTACGCCATGAAATGCTTGAAGCTCGACACGCCATGCTCGCGCACGAGCGTGCCCATGTCGCGGTGCACGCTGTCGTCCCACCACGTCACGGCCACGTGGAAGCCGTAGTCGGAAGCCGACTTCTCGGCCCAGCCGCGCCATTCCCGGAACGCATCCATCAGCGGCTGCTTCGGGCTCGGAATCACGAAATCGATGATGCTCGTCGTGCCGCCCGACAGCCCGGCAGCGGTGCCCGAGTAGAAATCGTCGCTCGCGGTCGTGCCCATGAACGGCAGTTCCATGTGCGTATGCGGGTCGATCCCGCCCGGCATCACGTACTGGTCGTGCGCATCGACGACGGTTGCGCCGGCCGGCGCGTCGATCTGCTCCGCGATCTGCAGGATCGTGCCGCCGTCCTGCGGGTCCGCGCAGAGCACGTCCGCGCGATAGGAGCGGTCCGCATCGACCACGGTGCCGCCACGAATCAGGATTGCCATTTCGTTGCCTCCTCGTTGACTGTCGGGTGCCGCATGCCGCGCGGGTCGCATCCGGCTCGCGCGTCATGCGCTCGCGATCTGCGCGCGCTGTCCGGCGCGCCACTTCATCCAGGTGCCGTACACGCCGGACGCCAGCACGAGGCCGACGAACCACGCGTACGTATAAAGCGTGTTGAAGAACGCCGGTACGTTCGGAAACGACGCCGGAAACGCCGTATGCAGGAAGCCCGGCAGGTTCGGCAGCACGCCGATCGCGAGCGCGGCCAGCGCGGCCGGGTTCCAGCCGCGCGCGTAGCTGAAGCCGCCGCGCGCGTCGAACAGCGCGCGCGTGTCGAGCCGCGTGCCGCGAATCAGGAAATAATCGACCATCAGGATGCCCGCGACGGGCCCGAGCAGCGCCGAATAGCCGACGAGCCAGGTGAAGATATAGCCGTCCGTCGTCGCGAGGATCTTCCACGGCATCATCACGATCGCGATCGTCGCGGTGATCATCCCGCCCGCTCGGTACGAGATCGCCTTCGGCCACAGGCTCGAAAAATCGTAGGCAGGGCCGACGAGATTCGCGGCGAGGTTGCAGCACATCGTATCGAGCGTGAGGATCACGAGCGCGATGCCCACGCCGATGCCCGTCATCCGGCTCGTCAGGTCGATCGGATCCCAGATCGCGTTGCCGTAGATCACGACGGTCGCCGACGTCACGACGACCGACACCACCGACAGCAGCGCCATCGGCAGCGGCAGCCCGATCGACTGGCCGATCATCTGGTCGCGCTGCGAATGCGCGAAGCGCGTGAAGTCGGGAATGTTCAGCGCGAGCGTCGCCCAGAAGCCGACCATCGCGGTCAGGCCCGGCCAGAACGTCGCCCAGAAGAGCCCCGCCTTCTTGCCGCCCGCGACGAACTGCGACGGCGCCGACAGCATCGAGCCGACACCGCCCGCCCGCGACGTCGCCCACCACACGAGCGCCACGCACATCACGACCTTGATCGGCGCGGACCAGCTTTCGAGCCAGCGGATCGAATCGGTGCCGTGCAGGATGAAGTACAGCTGCAGCGCCCAGAACACGAGAAAGCACGCGAGCTGCCCGAACGAGATGCCGACGAGCGGCAGCGCCGCGCCGTGCAGCGCGTTGCCGGTCAGGATGTTCAGCAGCGTGTAGATCGCGCTGCCGCCGAGCCAGGTCTGGATGCCGTACCAGCCGCACGCGACGATCGCGCGCAGCAGCGCCGGCAGCTTCGCGCCCTGCGTGCCGAACGACGCGCGCACCAGCACCGCGTACGGAATCCCGTGCTTCGCGCCCGCATGGCCGATCAGCAGCATCGGCACGAGCACGATCAGGTTGCCGAGCAGCACCGTCATCACCGCCTGCCACGGCGACATGCCTTCCTGGATCAGCCCGGCCGCGAGCATGTACGACGCGATGTTCATCACCATCCCGACCCACAGCGCCGCGAAGTGGTACCACTTCCACGTGCGCTGCGCCGGCGTCGTCGGCGCGAGGTCGTCGTTGTACAGGCTGCCGCCGTGCGCCGCGCCGCTGTCGGCATCGGCGGGAATCGCTGCTGGTTTCATTGAACGCGCTCCACGAAAACGTCGGCGCCGGCATCGTACGATGCCGGCCCGGTGAAACGAAAAGCGGCGGCGCAACGTCTGCCGCGCCGCCGGACGCCGGTCAGGCCGCCTTCGCGTGCTTCTCGGGCGCGGCGGCCGGGCCGCCGCTCGCGCCGGCATCCGCGCTCGCCGGATTGTTCGGATGCGTGGTCCAGTTCGCGTAGCCGCCCGAATCGACGCGCTCCATCGTGATGCATTGCTCGACCGGACACACATGCATGCAAAGATTGCACCCGACGCATTCCGAATCGACCACTTCGAAATGCCGCACGCCGTCCTTCGTCGCCGTGATCGCCTGATGCGACGTATCCTCGCACGCGATGTGGCACAGCCCGCACTGGATGCAGCGGTCCTGGTCGATGCGCGCCTTGATGTCGTATTTCAGGTTCAGGTATTTCCAGTCGGTCACGTTCGGCACCGCGCGGCCGCGGATGTCGTCGAGCGTCGCGTAGCCCTTCTCGTCCATCCAGTTCGACAGCCCGTCGGCGAGATCCGACACGATCCGGAATCCGTAATGCATCGCGGCGGTGCACACCTGCACGCTGCCCGCGCCGAGCACCATGAACTCGGCCGCGTCGCGCCACGACGAGATGCCGCCGATGCCCGAAATCGGCAGGTTCGGCGTTTCCGGATCCCGTGCGATCTCCGCGACCATGTTCAGCGCGATCGGCTTGACCGCCGGCCCGCAATAACCGCCGTGCGTGCCCTTGCCGTCGACGGTCGGCATCGGGGCCATCTGGTCGAGATCCACCGCGACGATCGAGTTGATCGTGTTGATCAGCGACACGCCGTCCGCGCCGCCCTTGTACGCGGCGCGCGACCCCATCCGGATGTCGCTGATGTTCGGCGTGAGCTTCACGAGGCACGGCAGCTTCGTGCCCTCTTTCACCCAGCGCGTGACCATCTCGACGTATTCGGGCACCTGCCCGACCGCCGCGCCCATCCCGCGCTCGCTCATCCCGTGCGGACAGCCGAAGTTGAGTTCGACCGCATCGGCGCCGGTATCCTCGACGAGCGGGAGAATCCATTTCCAGTCTCGCTCGTTGCACGGCACCATCAGCGACACGATCAGCGCGCGGTCCGGCCAGTCGCGCTTCACCTGCGCGATCTCTGTCAGGTTCACGTCGAGCGGCCGGTCGGTGATCAGCTCGATGTTGTTCAGCCCCGCGATGCGCTGGCCGTTCCACTGCACCGCGCCGTAGCGCGAACTGACGTTGACGACGTGCGGATCGAGCCCGAGCGTCTTCCAGACGACGCCGCCCCAGCCTGCCTCGAACGCGCGATTGACGTTGTAGGCCTTGTCGGTGGGCGGCGCGGACGCCAGCCAGAACGGATTCGGCGAGGTGATGCCTGCGATGGTGCAGCGAAGATCGGCCATGTTCGGCTCCGTGAGAAGGGTCGTGTTCGGTGTGCTGACGATGCGTCGCGCGTTCAGGCCGCCTTCGCGTCGCGCGCGGCGAGCGTCGCGTCGATCGACGCGGCCGCGCGCTTGCCGTCCTGCACGGCCTGCACCGTGAGGTCGATGCCGTCGGTCGCCGCGCAGTCGCCGCCGGCCCATACGTCGGGCAGCGCCGTACGCCCGTCCGCATCCACCGCGATACGCGTGCCGTCCGCGGTCAGCAATTCGGCCGCGACGCCGTCAGGCACGAGCGTCTGGCCGATCGCCTTCAGCACCATGTCCGCATCGACGATGAAGCGCTCACCCGATGCGGCCTCGAATTCGACGCCCGTCGCCTGCCCGTTCACGCCCGCGATGCGCACCGGCTTCGCGTGCGTGACGAGCGCGACGCCGCACTTCTGCGCGAACTCGCGCTCGGCCCACGTCGCGCTCATCGCGTCCACGCCGCGCCGGTACACCATCGTCACGCGCTCGGCGCCGAGCTTGCGGCTCTGCACGGCCGCATCGATCGCCGTATTGCCGCCGCCGATCACGACCACGCGTCGCCCGACCGGCACGTTCTCCAGTGTGTCCGCCTGCCGCACCTGCTCGATGAAGTCGACTGCATTCATCACGCCGCCCAGTTGCTCGCCGTCGATCTCGAGCGCACGCACGCCACCGAGCCCCATCGCGAGAAATACCGCGTCGTGCTGCTCGCGCAATGCGTCGAGCGTCACGTCGCGCCCGAGCGCCACGCCCGTTTCCAGCGTGATGCCGCCCACCGACAGCAGCCACTCGACTTCACGCTGCGCGAAATCGTCGACGGTCTTGTACGCGGCGATCCCGTATTCGTTGAGGCCGCCGGCCTTCGGGCGCGCGTCGAACAGCGTGACGCGATGTCCGGCGAGCGCGAGCCGGTGCGCGCATGCGAGCCCGGCCGGCCCCGCACCCACCACCGCGACATGGCGGCCCGTGTCGGGCGCGCGCCGGAACTGCACCGCACCGGTCTGCATCGCCCAGTCGGTTGCATGCCGCTGCAGCGCGCCGATCGCGACCGGTTGCGCATCCTGATGGTTGCGCACGCACGCGCCTTCGCACAGGATCTCGGTCGGGCACACGCGTGCGCACATCCCGCCGAGCGGATTCGCGGACAGGATGTCGGTCGCGGCGCCTTTCAGGTTGCCGTTGCCGATCTTGCGGATGAAGCTCGGGATGTCGATCTGCGTCGGACACGCGTGCACGCACGGCGCGTCGTAGCAGTAGTGGCAGCGACTTGCGGCGGCGGCCGCCGCGGTCGGATCGAGCAGCGGCGCGATATCGGCGAATTCGCACGAGAGTTGCGTGGACGACAGGCGATGCGCGGCGATATCGCCGGTTGGCTGAGTGGTCATACGCGTTCCTTCGACTGGGTGGAGACAAAGCCGTCCCCGCCGGCTGCGAATGCTCAGTCGGGGCGGTCATGCTTCGGCGTGCTACGGTCAAGCGGTGCGCGGCCCGCCTGTCGCGCTATGTCCGGTCGGTCATGAAGCCGGCTCGCACGCACGCGACAGCATCGCGTGCAGCAGCACGTTCGCGCCGGCCTCGATCCATGCGGGCGTCGCGTCCTCGATCTCGTTGTGGCTGATGCCGTCGACGCAGGGCACGAACACCATCGACGTCGGCGCGACTTGCGCCAGATAGCACGCATCGTGGCCCGCACCCGACACGATGTCGCGATGCGAGTAGCCGAAGCGATCGGCCGCGTCGCGCACGGCCGCCACGCATGCCGGGTCGAACGCGACCGGCTTGTAATAGAAAATCTGCTCGAGTTCGGTATCGAGCCCGATATCGGCCGCGATGCGCGCGACGCCGTCGCGCAGCGCCGCGTCCATCTTCGCGAGCACGGCGTCGTCCGGATGACGGAAATCGACGGTAAAGAACACGCGGCCGGGAATCACGTTGCGCGAGTTCGGGTGGACCTGCATCATGCCGACCGTCGCGCAGCCGAACGGCGCATGATCGAGGCCGATCCGGTTGACGAGATCGACCACGCGCGACGCGCCAAGCAGCGCGTCGCGGCGGCGCGGCATCGGCGTCGGCCCCGCGTGCGCTTCCTGGCCGGTGAACGTGATCTCGTACCAGCGCTGCCCCTGCGCGTCGGTCACGACGCCGATCGTCTTGCATTCCGCTTCGAGAATCGGCCCCTGCTCGATATGCAGTTCGAACGCCGCGTGCAGCTTGCGCCCGCCGCACGGCACGTCGCCCGCGTAGCCGATGCGCGCGAGTTCCTCGCCGATCGTCTTGCCGTCCACATCCTTGCGCGACAGCCCGTAGTCGAGCGTGAACACGCCCGCGAATACGCCCGATGCGACCATCGCCGGCGCGAAGCGCGAGCCCTCCTCGTTGGTCCAGATCACGACCTCGACCGGATGCTCGGTCTCGATGCCGTGATCGTTCAGACTGCGAATCACTTCGAGACCGCCGAGCACGCCGTAGATGCCGTCGAAGCGCCCGCCGGTGGGCTGCGAATCCGCATGCGAGCCGGTGACGACAGGCGCCGCGTCGGCCACGCGGCCCGCACGGCGCATGAACACGTTGCCCATCGTATCGACCGTCACCGTGCAGCCGGCGGCCTTCGCCCAGCCGACGATCAGGTCGCGGCCGGCCTTGTCGAGATCGGTCAGCGCGAGCCGACACACGCCGCCTTTCGGCGTCGCGCCGATTTTCGCGACTTCCATCAGGCTGTCCCACAACCGCTTGCCGTCGACCTTGATCGACGTGTCGAAAGCTGCCCGCTTCACTGTTTCCGATACCGCGTTCATTCGTATCGCTCCTGTGGGGTCGGTGATGTCGTCGGCCCGGTCTGTGCCGGTGCGTGCGAGACCTCTTTCGGGGCACGCCGCACGGATGCGGTGCAGGTGCCCGCCGGTTCGCGAAACACGTTAAATCCTGTCCGATTGGACAGGTTTTAGACGATCAAAATGACCAGCGCAACGTCTTTCTTGCGTGACGCGGCAGAGCGAGAACCGTGCCACCGCAACGCAGCATCGCCGTGGCATCACGACATTCCTGTCTGTGCGTGCGACGCGAATCAGCGGCTAGAATGAAGCCCAACGCGGCATGACCGCCGCGCGAGGGTAACGATGAGACATGACGAGGCGACGATCGAAGCCACCGACCGGGACGAAACGCCGGCGCCTTTGCGGCGACGCAAGGCGCACATACGCGAGTCCAACGAAGCACATCTGCTCGCGTGCGCGGAAGCCGTATTCGCGGAACGCGGGCTCGCCGGCGCCAGCACCGCGATGATCGCGGAGCGCGCCGGCCTGCCGAAGGCGAACGTGCACTACTACTTCCCGACCAAGCTCGCGTTGTACCGACGCGTGCTCGACGACCTGTTCGAGGACTGGCATCGCGCGGCCGGTTCGTTCGAGGCCGGCGACGATCCGGTGGACGCGATCGGCAGCTACGTGCGCGCGAAGATGGCGCTGTCGCGGCGGCGCCCGCTCGGCTCGAAGGTCTGGGCCAACGAGATCATCCACGGCGCGGAGCACATGCAGGACATCCTGTCGCAACGTGTGAAGCCGTGGTTCGACACGCGCGTCGAAGTGATCGAAGGATGGATCGCGCGCGGGCTGCTCGCGCCGATCGACCCGCATGCGCTGATGTACCTGATCTGGTCGACCACGCAACACTATGCGGATTTCGATGCGCAGATTCGCGCGCTGAGCGGCAAGCGCGCGTTCACGAAGAAGGCGTTCGACGAAAAGACCGAGCAGGTCGTGCAGCTCGTGATTCGTGCGTGCGGCGCGGTGTCGCCGAACGCGAAGCCGTAGCACGACACGGCGAGCCGCCGAATAAAAAACGGGCGGCGCGCATCACCCGGGCATGTCCCGTGCGATACGCGCCGCCCGTGTTGCCACTTGCGTGCGCGGGTACGACGCGACGCGTCATGCGTCGTGTCAAGCGATCCGCTCGATTGCAACCGCCGTCGCTTCGCCGCCGCCGATGCACAGCGAGGCGATACCGCGCGTCAACCCGTACGTCTCGAGCGCGGCCAGCAGCGTCACCATCACGCGCGCACCCGATGCGCCGATCGGATGCCCGAGCGCGCACGCGCCGCCGTGCACGTTCACCTTCTCGTGCGGCAGGTCGAGGTCGCGCATCGCGGCCATCGGCACCACCGCGAACGCTTCGTTGATCTCGAACAGGTCGACGTCGCGCAGGTTCCAGCCGGTTTTCTCCGACAGCTTGCGCAGTGCGCCGATCGGCGCGGTCGCGAACAGGCCGGGCTTGTCCGCATAAGTCGAATGCCCGACGATCACGGCCTTCGGCGTGACGCCGAGGCGCTCGGCTTCCGAGCGGCGCATCATCACGAGCGCGGCCGCGCCGTCCGAGATCGACGATGCGTTCGCGGCCGTCACCGTGCCGCCGTCGCGAAACGCCGGCTTCAGCGTCGGGATCTTGTCGAGTTTCGCCTTGCCCGGCTGCTCGTCGATCGACACGACGCTTTCCGTCTTGCCGGCCTTCACGGTCACCGGCGCGATCTCCGATGCGAAACGCCCATCCGCGATCGCGCGCTGCGCCCGCGTCAGCGACGCAATCGCGAACGCATCCTGCGCTTCGCGCGTGAACTGGTAGGCCTGCGCGCAATCCTCCGCGAACGTGCCCATCAGGCGGCCTTTTTCATATGCGTCCTCGAGCCCGTCGAGGAACATGTGGTCGAGCACCTGCCCGTGCCCCATGCGCATGCCCGCGCGCGCCTTCGGCAGCAGGTACGGCGCATTCGTCATGCTCTCCATCCCGCCCGCGACGGCCACGCCCGCGGACCCCGCCAGCAGCAGGTCGTGCGCGAACATCGCCGCCTTCATCCCCGAACCGCACATCTTGTTGACCGTGGTCGCGCCCGCCGCGAGCGGCAGCCCGGCCTTCAGCGCGGCCTGCCGCGCGGGCGCCTGCCCTTGGCCGGCCGGCAGCACGCAGCCGAACACGATTTCGTCGATACGTTCGGCCGGCACGTTCGCGCGCTCGAGCGCCGCACGAATCGCCACCGCGCCAAGGTCGCTCGCGCCGGCCGCCGCCAGGTCGCCCTGAAAACCGCCCATCGGCGTACGGGCCGCACCCACGATTACGATCGGATCCTGAGTCGTCATGATTCGCTTCCTCCAGTGTCAGCGCGGTGCCATGCGCAACGCGCCATCGAGACGGATGACTTCGCCGTTCAGCATCGTGTTCTCGGCGATGTGGCGCACCAGCGCCGCAAATTCTTCCGGGCGGCCGAGCCGCGGCGGGAACGGCACGCTCTTGCCGAGCGCGTCCTGCACGTCCTGCGGCATGCCGGCCATCATCGGCGTCGCGAAGATGCCGGGCGCGACCGTCACGACGCGAATGCCGAAGCGCGCGAGCTCGCGCGCGATCGGCAGCGTCATGCCCACCACGCCGCTTTTCGACGCTGCATACGCGGCCTGGCCGATCTGCCCGTCGAACGCCGCGACCGACGCGGTGTTGACGATCACGCCGCGCTCGCCTTCCGCATTCGCGTCCTGCTTCGACATCGCTTCGGCGGCCAGCCGGATCATGTTGAACGTGCCGACGAGGTTGATCGACACCGCGCGCGCGAAGCGGTCGAGCGAATGCGGGCCGTCGCGGCCGACGACCTTCTCGCCCGGCGCGACGCCCGCGCAGTTCACGAGCGCGTCGACGCGACCGAACGCATCGCGCGCGGCGGCGACGGCCGCCTGACCGTCGGCCTCGCTCGTCACGTCGGTCTTCACGAAGCGCGCGGCCGCGCCGAGTTCGTTGGCGAGACTCGCCCCCGCCTCCTCGTTGACGTCCAGCAGCACGGCCTTGCCGCCTTGCGCGACGACCATGCGCGCCACCGCGGCGCCGAGGCCGGAACCTGCGCCCGTAATCAGAAAAACGCGATCCTCGATATTCATTCGCAGTCCATATTCAAGGTTGAACGGCCTTCTCGGCTTCCATCTTGCGCAATACGAAGCGCTGGATCTTGCCGCTCGGGGTTTTCGGCAGCGCGTCGACGAAATCGATCGCGCGCGGATAAGCGTGAGCGGACAGTCGCCGCTTCACGTGCAGACTCAATTCCTCGGCCAGTTCCGGCGTGCCGTCGAACCCTTTCGACAACACGACGAACGCCTTCACGATCTCCGTGCGCTCCGGATCGGGCACGCCGATCACTGCGGCCTCGCTGACGGCCGGATGCTCGATCAGCGCGCTCTCCACGTCGAACGGGCCGATCCGGTAGCCGGACGACGTGATCACGTCGTCCGCGCGGCCGATGAAGCTCACGGCGCCGTCCGGCTCCAGCTCGACGTTGTCGCCGGTCCGGTAATAGCCGCCGGCGATCGCCGGCGTGTCCTGCTGCCAGTAGCCGCGGAACCACAGCAGCGGCGAGCGCGCGATGTCGATCGCGAGGTTGCCGGGCTCGCCGGGGCCGAGCTCGCGGCCCGCTTCGTCGAGCACCGCGACACGGTAGCCCGGCATCGCGAAGCCGGCGGAACCGACGTGCACCACGTGCGCGAGGCCATGATGGTTGTTCACGACCATCCCGAGTTCCGTCTGGCCGTAGTGATCGTGGATCGGCGCGCCGAGCGCCGCGTGGAACCAGCGCACCACTTCCGGGTTCAGCGGTTCGCCCGCGCTGCTTACCACGCGCAGCCGGCCCTTCGCGCGCGCGGCCGCTTCCGGCCCGGCCGCCATCAGCATCCGGAACGCGGTCGGCGAGCCGGCGAGGCTCGTGATGCCGAGCCGTTCGATCACGTCATACGTGCTGTCGACCGTGAAGCCGCCCTCGTACAGCGTCGTCGCATGGCCGAGCAGCAGCGGGCCGGTGATCGCGTAATAGAGCCCGTACGCCCAACCCGGATCGGCGATGTTCCAGAACCGGTCGCCTTCGCGCAGGTCGACTGCCTCGCGCATGTATGCGCCGAACGCGAGCAGCGCGTACAGCGGCACCGGCACCCCCTTCGGCAAGCCCGTCGTGCCCGACGTCGACATCATCATGAACAGGTCCGACCCCTTGCGCAGCACGGGCTCGAACGTATCGGACTGTGCGTCGAGCGCCGCGCGGAAATCGATGTCGTGCGCCGACAGTGTCTCGCCCGCTTCGCACACCGTCGCCGCCGGCGGGCAATCGGCGACCTCGTCGAGCTTCGCGCGATTCGCGACGTTCGTCACGACGAGCCGCGCGCCGCTCATGCGCAGCCGGTGCTCGATCGCCTTCGGCCCGAATGCGGTAAACAGCGGCTGGTACACGGCGCCCGCGCGCCACGTGCCGAGGATCGTCGCGACGAGCTCGGGCGTGCGCGGCAGCAGCCCGGCCACCACGTCGCCCGGCTTCACGCCCTGCGCGACGAGCAGGTTCGCGACCCGGGCCGAGAGCGCCTGCATCTGCGCGAACGTGAAGCTGTGGTGCCGGCCGCCGGCATCGATCCAGTCGAGCGCGATCGCGTCGGCCTTCGCGTGCCGGTCGCAGCACTCGACGCACGCGTTCAGGCCGCGCTCCAGATCGCCGGCTAGTTGCGCGGCGGCGGTCTCGATACTGAACCGGGCCACGGCGTCGGCGTAGGCCGGCACCGCCCGGGCGGTAGCTCCTTCAGGCATGCGTGTCTCCTGTACGTTATGGCCGCCGACGAGCCAGAGCGCGACGGGGATACATCGATAGTAGACAGCCGCTACATTGCAATCAATGACAAACGGAATCTAGAATCGTGATCGCTTTTGCCATGTCGGAGGACGCAGGAAAATGGGGCCGCAGATGATTTCGCCGGATTTCGTCGACGATGCGCTCGCGTGCCTGCGCCGGCGCGACCTGCCGACCGCGCCCGTGCTGCGCGCCGCCGGGTTGCCGGCCGCCGTGCGCGAGCCCGTCACGCCGCAGCAGTACGGCCGGCTGTGGCTCGCGATCGCCGGCGCGCTCGACGACGAATTCTTCGGGCTCGCCGCGCGTCCGATGCGGCGCGGCAGCTTCACGCTGCTGTGCCACGCGGTGCTGCATGCCGGCACGCTCGACAAGGCGCTGCGGCGCGCGCTGAAGTTCCTGCGGGTAGTGCTCGACGAGCCGCACGGCGAACTCGTCGTGGCCGAGGGGCAGGCGCAGATCGTGCTGACGCAATCGGGCGCGCCGTACCCGGCATTCGCGTACCGGACGTTCTGGCTGATCCTGCTCGGCGTCGCGTGCTGGCTGATCGGCCGGCGCATCCCGCTGCAGCGCATCGACTTCGCGTGCCCGAGCCCCGGCCAGCGCAGCGACTATCACCAGTTCTTCGGCGTCCCCGTGCATTTCGACCGGCCCGACAGCCGGCTCGCATTCAACGCCGCGTACCTCGCGCTACCGACGATCCGTTCGGAACAGGCGCTGAAGACCTTCCTGCGCGGTGCGCCCGGTAACCTGCTCGTGCGCTACCGGCACGACACGGGCTGGGTCGCGAAGACACGCGCGCACCTGAAGGCGCTGCCGGCCGCCGAGTGGCCCGACTTCGACACGCTGGCCGTGCGGCTCGACACGACGCCCGCGACGCTGCGGCGGCGTTTGCGCAGCGAAGGGCAAAGCTTCGCCGCGATCAAGGACGAGTTGCGCGGCGCGCTGGCGCAATCGCTGTTGCGCGGGCATGCGCTCGGCGTCGCGGAGATCGCGGCCGAGCTCGGCTTCACCGAGCCGAGCGCGTTTCATCGCGCGTTCCGGAAATGGACCGGCACGAGCCCCGGCGCGTTTCGGCGCGACGTCCATGCGGCGGAGGCGGAGTCTTGAATGACCGGTGGATTCGACGCGTCTCGTCAGGTGCCGCCGATACGATGCGACCATCCGCGGGGCGTCCATCGTCGATGAACCGCGGCACACATCCGATCAACCCTTACCGCTGACGCTCGATGCAAGCCAACCTCTTTTCCGATACCGAACTGGCCGATCTGCGCGCGCACGGCATCGTACTGTTTGCCGGCCGCGTGATCTTCGATGCGCAACCGCCGATGCCGGCCGACCAGATCGCGGCCGTACAGGCCTGCTGTCACGGCGACATTCCGCTCCCGTTGCTCGAGCTGTGGCGTATCACGGCCGGCGGCAGCCTCGACTACGACCTGACGCTGGAGATGAACGGCAATGTCGAAGCGATCGGCTGGAGCGAACTGTTCTACAACGGCAGCGACGGTTATCGCGACCTGCAAGGCTGGATCGACCACGAACTCGAACTGGCCGAAGAAGCCGCGGAGGAGAACGCCCGCACGTGGAACGGCAAAATCGGCGCGCTGCCGTTCGGCGGCTTCGAATATTGCGACCGCATCTACGTCGTGACGGAGCCGGGCGCCCGGGACGATGGTCATGTGCTCGCCTGGAAACAAGGGTTGCCGCCTGCGTGGCGCGGGGCGATGCACGAGGACGGCCTCGCGACGGTCGCACCCGATCTGTACACGGCATTCGGCGCGCTGCAGCTTCATGCGGATCCACTGGAGCCCGGCGGCGAACCCGGCACCGGCGTCACGCTGCTCGAATACGTCGATGAACGCCGCGACGATCATGGCCTGTCCGCATCGCTGGCCGACAAGCTGATCGCGTTCTATCGGCAAGCGGTGATCGACTGGCGCACGCCGCTCGCCGACGGCACGCTCGGCTCGCAGCCGGTGCTCGTGCGTCACGCATTACGTCATGCGATCGATCACGACGATGCGGCACTCATCGCGCGACTGGCGCCGCTGGTCGCCGATCTCGGCATGGCGCTCGCCGGCAGTTCGATCCCGACGGATTACGCACTGCGGTGCCGAAAGTTTTCCGCAGCCGCCGCGTTGCTCGAATTGGGCGCACCGGTTGCACCGGATTCGCTCGCGTCCGTGTCCGGCGACGTGCCGGTCGCATTGATGCGTGCGCTGCTCGACGCCGGCGTGCAGCCGGATGCCGACGCGATGGCGCGTTGCGTCGCGGGCGGCGGCGCCGATAGCGCTCGGCTGATCGGCGCGGCCCTGTCGGCCCATGGCGCCGATGCAGCAGCAGCCTATCGCGCGGCGAGCGAAAAACTGCTGGACAAGATGAAGGACGACATCCGCAAGGTTCGCGCCGGCAAGCTCAGCCACTATCTCGGGCTCGACGGGCTCGAAGCACACGCAGCGCGCCTGCGGACGTTCGAGTACTGACGCCACCCAGGCATCGACGCGCGGTGGGTTTTCCGGCGGCATCGCATTCCCGGTGCCGTTTGTTTTGGGCCGGGTTGCTTCCGCGTTCCGGTGCGAATCTGCATGACGCTCACCGCACCGCAGCGCACGCATGACGTTGCACTCCGATCCGTCACGGCACATACTGGTCGGCCGATCCGAACAAGGTTGCGTCGATGGTGAGCGTCGATCAGGGAGCCGCTTCGATCTTTGGCGCGATCGGGACGGCCGTGTCGTTGCTGGCCGCCATTCCTTACGCGCTCGCGATCTACCGGCGCATCGTTCGCCCGCATCTGTTCACGTGGCTCGTGTGGTCGATCGTCACGGCGATCGCGGCCGCTGGCCAGTTCGTCGCGGGCGCCGGGCCGTCCGCATGGTGCACGGCAGCGATTGCCGTCACGTGCTTTTTGACGCTGATCGCCAGTCTGTTTCGCGGCGAGCGCGGCTGGACGGGCGTCGACTGGTTGTTCCTGTGCGCGGCCCTGTCGGCCATTCCGCTGTGGCTACTGACCGACGATCCGACGGTGTCGATCTGTCTCGTTACGCTGATCGAGCTCGCCCGCCTCGGCCCGACCGTGCGCAAGGCGATCCGCGATCCGTGGAGCGAGAGCCTCGCCTACTTTGCGCTGTGCGTGCTCAAGTACACGCTGGCGTTGCTGGCGCTGAGCACCTGGAGCGTCGCGGTCGCGTTCTATCCGGCCGTCAACCTCATCGCGTCGACCGGTATCTGCATGGTGATGCTGGTCCGGCGTCAGTCGTTGTCGAACGCGCGGTAGGCTGCGTCTGTCGCCGCCGTGCCGCTTCCCCTTCCGAAATGATGCGAGGCCCGACATGGATGCAATCCGTACCGTCATCGAACCCGCCGAAGCCGAGCTCCGTGCGGCGATGTTGGCCAATGATGTCGAAGCGCTCGATGCGCTGCTGGACGATGATCTGGTGTTCACGGTCCCGACCGGTCAGATCATCTCGAAAACGGACGACCTGGCCGCACATCGCGCGAGGCTTCTGCGTCTCGACACGCTCGACGTCCTCGACATGCGTGCATGCGCGATCGACGAGATGATCCTGACCACGACGCGAGCGACCCTCGCCGGCCATTTCGATGGCACGGCATTCTGCGGCAAGTTTGCCTATACGCGGCTCTGGCGTCGATCGGGCGCCAACTGGCGCGTCGTCGCCGGACATGCATCGCAGGTCGTGTAGCTGCGCCGGCGCACGCGTTTGACGCGTGTCGCGCAATACTGCGGCGAGCGAGCAGGCTGTCGGTTGAGCGGTGAGACACTGCGATCCGGACGATGCACCGATAAAAGCGCTGCGCGAGGGGATGCCGGCAGCCGGCAATGACGAGAGACGAAATGCATATGCTATTTACCGTGCGTGCTGCGCGTGGCGCGGATTCGGACGAGCTCACGCAACTGGCGCGCCTGTCGAAGGCGCACTGGGGCTACCCGAAGGAATGGCTCGACTTGTGGCAAAACGATCTCACGATTTCGCCGGAGACGATCGAAGGGTCGATCGGTTATCTCGCGCAATCGGGTGAGACAATCATCGGATTCTGGGTCCGAGCATCATCGGAATCGGATCGACCAACGCCCGGATGGCTGTTCGTCCATCCTGATTACATGGGGCGAGGCGTCGCCCGTGCGCTGTGGGAAGCGGTTCGGGCCGAAGCCGCTGCGAGAGGCATCCAAAGCTTCGTGATCGAAGCGGATCCGAATGCCGCGTCGTTCTATCTGGCGCTGGGAGCTGAAAAGATCGGCGAAAAAGAATCGAGAGCGATCCCGGGCCGATTTTTTCCGATCTTGCGGATCACGGTCTGATGGATGAACGGATGGCAGCAAGATGGCTCGCTGCATCAAGCTTCTCGGGAGGCCGAAATGCAAAAACCCCCGCCTTGTCGGGCGGGGGTTTCTGGCTTAGGGAGCCTGACGATTACCTACTTTCACACGGGAATCCGCACTATCATCGGCGTAGAGTCGTTTCACGGTCCTGTTCGGGATGGGAAGGGGTGGGACCGACTCGCTATGGTCATCAGGCAA
>NZ_JAUJRI010000026.1:0-77182 GCF_030504405.1 Burkholderia sp. AU44665
CAGGGTTCTCGTCACTGTCGACGTCGACCGCTCAAACGGTCAGCAGCCTGTCAACCGGCGCGGCCAGCGCGATCGGTTCGTTATCGACCGGGACCGCGCAGGCTGTCACGTCGCTGTCGACGGGCCTTGCAAGCAACACGGCCAGCATCACGAGCCTGTCGAGCAGCTCGGCATCGGGCTTGGGATCGCTCTCAACCGGTCTGTCCGATATCGGCACGACGGTCGCGAGCTTGTCGACGAGCACGGCTGCAGGGCTCTCGTCACTGTCGACGTCGACCGCTCAAACGATCGGAAGTCTGTCGACAGGCACGGTCAGCGCGATTGCTACGTTGTCGACTACGACAAGCCGATCGATCTCGTCTCTTTCGACTGGCCTGGCTGACGACGGCGCGACACTCTCGGCAATGCAGTCCGGTCTGGCTGCAGGGACCGTTGGTCTGGTTCAGCAAGCAGGCGGTGCCGGCACGGGCGCGATTACGATCGGCGCCGGTACCGGCGGTACGATGCTCAACGTCGCCGGCAACGCGGGCGCGCGGCAGGTCAAGGGCGTTGCCGCGGGCACCGACGGCACCGATGCGGTCAACCTGCAGCAGCTGCAGAGCGTGGCGGGCCAGACGGGCGCGATCGGCGCGAGCGCGGTTAGCTATGACGATGCGTCGCATACCCGCGTCACGCTCGGCGCATCAGGTTCGCCCGTGACCCTGACCAATCTCGCGGACGCCTCGTTGAACGCGAGCAGCACCGACGCTGTCACGGGTCGGCAGCTCTATGCTGCCCAGCGGGCGACGAACGCAAACGTCGGCGCGATCGCTGCCCTGTCCACGTCAACGCTGGCGGCAGCGTCCTCGCTTTCCACGGGCATCGCCAGCAACGTCGTCTCGATCGCAAGCCTGTCGACCAGCGCGACCACGGCGCTTTCTTCCCTCTCGACCGGCGTCTCCCATGGCCTGGCGTCGCTGTCGACCGGCTTGTCCTCGGCCAACGCCGGCGTTTCAGCCCTCGCGTCCAGTCTTGGCGTCGGGACAGTCGGGCTGGTTCAGCAGTCCGGCGGCGCCAGCGCCGGCACGATTACGATCGGCGGCAGCACCGGCGGCACCGCGCTCGACGTCGGCGGAACTGCGGGCGCGCGGCAGATCAAGGGCGTAGCCGCGGGCACGAGCGCCACCGACGCAGTCAACCTCCAGCAACTACAGGGCGTAACGGCCGCTGTGGGTGCCGTGGGCGCCGGCGCAGTCTCCTATGATGACCCGACGCATTCGCGCGTCACGCTCGGCGTCCCCGGCACAGGCTCGCCCGTCCTGCTCACCAACGTCGCAGACGCGGCACTGACGGCCACCAGCACGGACGCGGTGTCTGGTCGGCAGCTCTACACCGCCAACCAGGCGATCAGCGCCAACGCGGTCTCGATCGCAACGCTGTCAACGTCGACGGGCTTCGCCGTGGCCTCGTTGTCCACCAGCGTCGCCAACGGCGGGGCGACGCTTGCCGCGCTTCAGTCTGGACTGACGGCCGGCACGATTGGCCTGGTGCAGCAAGCCGGCGGTGCCGGCACCGGCACGATTACGATCGGCGCCGGCACCGGTGGCACCGCGCTCGACGTCGCCGGCACCGCGGGCGCGCGCCAGATCAAAGGCGTGGCCGCCGGCACGGACGCCACCGATGCGATCAACCTCCAGCAGCTGCAGGGCGTGGTGTCTCAGGCCGGGGCGCTCGGCGCGAGCGCGGTCGTCTACGACGATGCCTCGCATACGCGCGTCACCTTCGGCGCGGCAGGTGCGCCCGTCACCCTGACCAACGTCGCTGATGCGGCCTTGACGGCGAGCAGCACCGACGCGGTCTCGGGCCGGCAACTGTATGCGACGAACCAGAGCGTCTCCGCCCTGGCTGGCCAGCTCGCAACGGGTACCGTCGGGCTCGTGCAGCAACACGGCGGCTCGAGCGCCGGCGCCATTACGATCGGTGCCGGCACAGGCGGCACCAACATCGACGTCAGCGGCCTGGCTGGCGCGCGCCGCATCTCCGGCGTGGCAGCGGGTGTGAACGCCACCGACGCGGCCAATGTCGGCCAGTTGAACCAGGTGATCGGTACGGTCAATACGATCGCCGGTAACGCACTGTCTTACGACGATCCCACGAAGCTCAGCGTGACGCTTGGAGGGCTCGGAGCCGGGGCGGCCGTCACCATCCATAACCTAGCGCCCGGCGCGTTATCAGCAACGAGCGCCGATGCGGTCAACGGGGCTCAGCTCTTCGCCACGAATGCGAACGTCGCCGCCAATACCAGCGCGATTGATGCACTTTCTGCCCGACTTGGCGCGATCCTTCCGTCGAGGTTTAGCCAGAGCCTCCCCGAGCCCGGCCAGGGCAGCCTCAAATATGCTGCGTTCAACAGCACCGGCGCCGGTTCAGTTGCAACCGGCGCGGATGCGACGGCTATCGGCAGCAATGCGGTGGCCACCGGCGATCGCAGTGTTGCACTCGGTGTGGGTGCCGTTGCCCAAGGCAGCGGCTCGATCGCGGTCGGCAGCGGTGCGAGCACAACCGGCGCCAATGCCGTGGCGCTGGGCGCCGGTTCAGTGGCTGATCGCGACGATTCGGTGTCGATCGGCAACTCGGCGACCGGTACGACACGAACACTGGCCAATGTCTCGGCCGGAACGGCCCCGACCGATGCCGTCAACGTCCAGCAGCTGAACGACTCTGTGACGAACCTGAGCAACCGCATCGAACACGACCGACGTGACGCCAATGGCGGCATCGCCGCGGCTGTCGCGATCGCCAGTCTGCCCCAGGCGCCGGCGCCGGGAAAGAGCATGGTGGCCATCGGGGGCGGGACGTACGGCGGGCAGTCCGCCATGGCGCTCGGCATTTCAACGTATGCCGGCCACTGGATTCTGAAGGCGAACGGCTCGACCGATACGCGCGGCACCGTGGCCGCCGGCGTAGGCGCGGGATTTGTCTGGTAACCAAGGAGACCACGATGAATTCGAAGCTTCCTGCTGGACCGGACGTGGCAACGGGCATCGGTCTGCGCAATCCCGACGGGTCGATCGCGTTCGAGCGCGCGCTGCAGGCTCGCGTCGACTACGCGATGGCGATCTGCACCACCGATGAAGGATCCGAAGCGCGGGACGCACTCCTGAAACGGGCACGCTATGGGGCGAGCGATCTTGGCCGAGACCTCGTCTTGGTCGGGGCCGACGACCTCGGTTGCTCGCCGTTGCTCGCCGACGTGCCTGTGTTGCGAGACGCGTTCGAAAGTGCCGTCAACTGGGCCCATGTCGACCAAGCCAACGCGGAAGCTGAGCTGGCTGAGGCCTTGGCTGAAGCCGAGAA
Source organism: Burkholderia sp. AU44665 (assembly GCF_030504405.1). NCBI lineage: Bacteria > Pseudomonadati > Pseudomonadota > Betaproteobacteria > Burkholderiales > Burkholderiaceae > Burkholderia > Burkholderia sp. AU44665. The sequence continues at coordinate 3,337 of NZ_JAUJRI010000026.1, forward strand.
CGAGCTGGCGCGAGAGAAAGCGGCCGACGAGCGACGTGCCAAAACGAAGGCGGCAATCGAAGCCGGCGATTGGCCGGCGCTGGATCTTCCAACGCCCGAAGCGTTCGTGCACGCGCTGACCGCGGGCAAATCGGTCGACGTCGACGGCCACTCGTTCGACTTCGTCAGCGGCGAAGGTCTGTGGTGTACGAATCCGTATGGCGTCGATGCCTATTTCGGAGACGCCATACCGTCGGTTACATACGCCCGTGAACTGCTCGGTGCGATCGCGCTCGGCACCGTATTCGGCGACGTCCCGCCCGACAGCGATTGAGCCACCCCCATCCCCATACCGGAGCTACCCATGACCGATCAGGTGTTTCGAAGTGGCAAACCCGTGACCGCACACAGCATCGTGTCGGCGGCGATCGCCGGCGACATGACGGCCGACGAGGCCGTGGAACTCGTCCAGTTGCTGATCGAGGCCCGCGCGCGCGGCCTGGATGTCCGAGAGGCGGAGCCCCGCTCTGCCAAAGCGCCCTCGAGGGGCTTGGCGAAGCGCTCAGCCGCCGTTTAAACCAGGAGATCTGGCATGCAGAACTTTGAATTGGACGGGTTGGAATATGAGGCGGGAAGCAATAGTTTCCTTGCGAAGCTGCCAGCTGCGCACGAGGCGAAGACACGTCCGCTCTGCCTGTGCTCGACCCCGCCGATTCCGATGTACATCGCACGCTTCGAGGGGCGCTATCAGGTCAAGCGTATGCCTGGTACCGGCGCGAAGCACAAGCTCGGCTGCGACTCGTACGAAACGCCGCCCGGCCTGAGCGGTTATGGCGATGTAGAGGGATCGGCCATCGTCGAGGATCCGGAGTCCGGGGAGGTCACCCTTAAGTTCGGTTTCGCGTTGGCGAAAGGCGCGGCGCGGGAGATGCCGGAGCCCTCTGGCGACGAGCCTGACAGCATCAAGACGGATGGCAAGAAGTTGACCTTACGGGGTTTGCTGCACTACCTCTGGGAACAGGCCGGTCTGAATCGCTGGTCGCCGGCCATGGCCGGCAAGCGGAACTGGTCGGTGATCCGCAAGTATCTGCTGTTGGCCGCTGCGGGCAAGAACGCGAAGAAGATGAGCCTCGAGGACATGCTGTACGTCCCCGAGATGTTCGTCGGCGACCAGAAGGACCGCATTGCCCAGCGACGCACGGAGCATCTCGCCCGGATTTCTGTTTCCGAGTCCGGGAAGCCGCGCTTCGTGCTGGTGATCGGTGAGCTCAAGGAAATCGCAACCGCTCGCTTTGGCTTCAAGCTGGTCATCAAGCATCTACCCGACTATGGCCTGATGGTCGACGAGAAGACCAAGAAGCGGATCGAGAAAGTCTTCGCGTCGGAGCTCGAGATCTGGGCGGCCACGGAAGGCACCCACCTCATGGTCATCGCCACCGCGAGCCTGTCAGCGGCCGGTATCGCCACCGCCCAGGAGGTATCGATGATGCTGACCAACGAATCGTGGATCCCGTTCGAATCGCTCGCCGATATCACGCTGCTGAAGGCCTTGGCCACTCGTCGGTACCAGAAGTGCCTGCGGTACAACCAGACCGCGAAGCATCCAATCGCCACGGCGTTGTTGACCGACGCCGAGCGCGGTACGGCGCTCTACGTTGTGCCGGCCGACGTGTCGTCCGCCTACCAGTCTGAGCTCGACGCGCTTATCGCGGAGTCGGAGCTGGATTCATGGATCTGGCGGCCGGGGACCGAAGTGATGCCCCCGCTTCCCCTGACCGCCTTCGACGCGGCACGCAAGGCCCAACGGCAACCGCGGCCGCTCGCATTGTCACCGGCCACCAATGCCGTAGCGGCACCGAGGCCCGCGACTGCGCGCGAGCCCGAAAACAGAACGCCCGCGGCGGTTAAGGCGCCCGAAACGGAGCCGGATTCGACTCGGCTGTTCGCCGAGCCTCCGGTCGTCGATGAGCCGCCCCCGATGTTCGATGAAGATCCGCCCTATACCGATGAGGATCGTCCGGCGAACTGGTTGTGAGTGCAACTGGTTATGGAGTTGCCCGGTTCCGCTGGACTGAAAGCGATTCTTTTGGAATGTTGTGTATCGCTAACAAATACGGAGGAGTGGGTAGACAAGCCAAAAAAACGCCCCGATTGCACTCGGGGCGCGACTAAGACGACGTACGACAGGGACCTTCAGCGTCGCAGGCGTCACACGAGAAGTTTCGGATTCTAGAACAGAAGCGTGCCCTGTCAAGCGTCATCTATGTGACAGCAACTTAACGAATCAGCACATCAGATGATGATCCAGAACAACATTGGCCGTATTGCCGGTGAGGCATTGAAAACAGATGCAACGGCGCTGCCGCTCCGCTCCGTGGTAGCGGCCGGCGTCGACCCGGATAACCAAAATTCGAGGGTATCGGGTACGGACTGAACCAGCTCATGACTCGGCTGATTCCCGGTAAGTCGCCGATTCTGGCGCACGCTCCGATGAATCCGACCTGTCCAGCCGCCAGCGACGACTGGATGGCTGCGCCTACGCACGCCCCCAGTCGACGCATGGCGCTGCCTGCGCGCGTTTGGCCGGCGGATATTCCGTGTCCGGCGCCAGCGAACAGCCCTCGGCTGCTGCGCGAGTTGAAGTTGCGCCTCGGCCGATATCTCGAAACGCCGCAGGCCTGGTTGCCGGCCCTGAACGCGGCCAACGGAAGCCGCCGCCAGCAGCGCAGCGAGCGCCGCATCGCGTGCGTGCAACTGGTGCGAGCGCTCGTCAAATTTTGTGACGTCTCGACGTTGCGTATCGCAGTGCCGGCGCGGAGCGGTTGGGTGGATTTCACCCTGCCTTACCTGGCCGAGCAGGCGGGTCTCTCGGTGCGCCGTGCCGAGCGCGCGCTGCGCGACCTGGTCACCGCACGGCTGGTGAAGAGCCGGCCACAATGCGAGGTTGAGGTCAGCGACGAAGGGCCGCGCTATCGCGGGTTGGCGGCGATTCGATACGTCACGCCCGCGTTATTCGAACAATTCGGCCTGGGCAAGTGGTTGCGGCACGAGCGCACACGTGCTCACTTGCGCATGCAGCGCCGGCGGGACGCCGCGCGCAAGCGGGAGCGGAAGGTAGGCGCCGGTGGGGGCCAACTGCTCGCGCAGCTCACCGACACGCTTGCGGCCGCTCGGGCTAAGGCTGCCGCCCGAGGGACGCTCTCCGAGAGTGACCGTCGCGCCGAGCTCGAGCGCGCGGTCATGATCCGCGCCGGCGAACTCAAAGCTACCTATCCCGACTGGGATCGCGACCGATGTTTCCGGGTCGCGCGTAACCAGCTCGCTCCACCCGCCTAGCACCTAAGCGGTTCCCTCTCTCTCTCCATCGCTACCGCGAGGCCCGCGCTCGTGGGAATCGTGGGCAATGGCGTTTGTCGCTGGTGTTTTGTAGCGGATGGGCGGGCTTGCGGCACTGATTCTGGCGACGCGGCGCTGTGCTACCACCTACAGCTGTGAATAAGTGCATTTATCTGTCGGGACGGCTCGCCGTTAAGTGTCGGGGCTTAGTCAGGACCTATCTCTACCTATACCCCATATCGACCCGCGGCAAGCCGCGGCTTCACGCGGGCCTTGCCCGCTTGCCTGACTAACCCCACCGAACCATACACGCTGTCCTCCGGCAGGCCGTAAGCGCTACGGCGGCCGACGGCCGCCGCACCGCTAACGGCGCGACAAAAGATTTCGGGGCGCGTCAAAGCCGCACCCCGAAATCAGCGCGCGCGCGTGCGCGCCCGGCTGCCCGCAAGCACCATCGACTATCCTCTGCAGCTTAGCTTTCAGAGAGGGGGCAATCCATAAATGCAACTAACGGTCAAGCGTATCACCTCCGCCAAAAATTACCCCCGTGCCACTCCACACCCCCATGTCTACAAGAACGAGGCCGCCCGCCAACCCTAGTGGAATCCGCACAACTCCTGTTCGGCCCGTGCCCGAGCGCGATACTCTGTCGAAAGACCAACGGTTATGGGAGACGACGATGTGCTACTCGGCCAAGATCCAGGCGAACTATCGAGAGTACGTCCGGCGTTACGGCGCCGACATGGACATCGACACATTCCGCCGCCTGTTCTTCGCGCGCGCGGCCGGGAACGACATCAAAATCCCGAAGGCAGTCGACGCGGCGTTCGCCGGTGTCGAAGACGACATCTCGGCGGCGATCGCCGCGTATCGAAGCCAGCGAACTCGAAAGCTGGAGACGGATCTGTTCGAGCAGCGCACGCGGCTCGCCGGGGCCGAGAAGAAGCTCGCCGTAAAGATCACGAAGAAGGCCAGCGAGGACGTCCGGATCGCCGCCGACAAGATCGCCGCCGCGACGCGCGGGCTCGACGATCTGCATCGGCGCGACCTGCAGGAAGGCGATTCGCGGATCTTCCCCGGCTGGTATGCCCCCGTGCTGATCGAGCTCGGCGGCAAGCGCCTGGTCGTGCCCATGCGCTATCGCTGCCGGATTCCCGGGTGGACCGAGGCGGACGAAAAACAGAAGCCGTCGACGTACAACGCGCGCTCCGACTCGCTCGCCACGGCCTGGCGCAAGGTCTTCGGCTTCACGCACGGAATCATGCTCGCCGACTCGTTCTTCGAGCACGTCGACCGAGACGGGAAGGACGTCGTACTGCGTTTCGATCCAACGCCACCGCAGCAGATGCAGCTCGCGTGCTTGTGGACGCGCACCGAGATTCCGGGTACCGATGACCTCTGGTCGTTTGCGGCGATTACCGACGATCCGCCGCCCGAAGTCTCGGCCGCAGGGCACGATCGGTGTGTGATTCCGCTGAAATCCTCGAACGTCGACGCATGGCTGGCGCCGGATCCTTCCCGGCGTGCGCAGCTGCGCGAGATCCTGGCGGACCACGAGCGGCCGTACTACGAGCACCAGCTCGCAGCGTAAACGCGGGGGTTGGAGGGGCGGTTATCTCTGTCATATGTCGCGGTAGGAATGCCCATCACTGGACACCCCCCGCACAGATCCCGGCGTGCGCGATTCGCGCACCGGGCTCCTGCCTCGGGTGTTTGGCGTCAAACCGCACGACCGGCCAGGGGTGAAGGATGCGAGCCTTGGGTATCCACTGCTTCGCGAGCCGTTGCATCTTTGCCCACGTGGTGTCGTCCTTTTGGCTGCGGCGCCGAAGCGCCAGCCTCCAGAGGTCGATCACGCGCGCGCGGAAGGCCTGCAACGCAGTGAAGTTGGTCGGCACCGCGTGGTAGTTGCAGTAGCCTTGGACCACGCGGCGTAGCCAGTCCCCTTGCTCGGGAATCGACTGGTGCCATCTGTGCCGCAACTCATCCTTGATCCCCTTCAGCGCTGTGCGAAGTCGGTCGCTCCGCGTCTTGCGCATGAGCATGAATCTGCCGTCTTTGGCACGGCCACTGATGTGGGTGAATCCAAGGAAGTTGAACGTCTCGGGTTTGCCCAGCCCTCGGCTAGCCCGGTTCCGGGCCGCAAAGCGCCCGAACTCGATCAGCCGGGTTTTCTCCGGGTGTACCGACAGCCCAAACTGCTCCAGTCGTTGTTGCATGGCCCGCCTGAACCGCTTCGCATCGTGTGGTTTATCGAATCCAACCACGACGTCGTCGGCGTATCGGACGATCACGACGTTTCCCTCGGCATGGCGCTTGCGCCATTGATTTGCCCAGAGGTCGAAGACGTAATGCAGGTAGATGTTCGCCAGCAGCGGCGAGATGACAGACCCTTGCGGCGTCCCCTCGTCAGTGGGCTCGATCACCCCGTCTTCCATCGCTCCCGCCTTCAGCCATTTGCGGATCAGTCGGATCACGCGCTGGTCGCCTATGCGATGCTCCACGAAGCGGATCAACCAATCGTGGTCGACCGTATCGAAGAACCTGCTGATGTCGGCGTCCAGTATCCAGCTCACGCTCGTGCGAGCGATTCCCGTCGCAAGTGCATCCAGCGCATCGTGCTGGCTGCGTCGCGGTCGGAAACCGTATGAGAATCCCATGAAGTCCGTCTCGTAGACAGCATTGAGTACCGCCACCAGTGCACGCTGGACGATCTTGTCTTCCAGCGCAGCAATGCCCAGCGGTCGCTGTTTGCCATCCGCCTTCGGTATGTACCGCCTGCGACTGGGCAGCGCCCGGTAGGCCTGCCGGCGGAGTCTGCCATGCAGGTCTTCGAGATTTCGATCAAGGTCTTGCTCATAGTCGTGCCACGTCATGCCGTCAACCCCAGCCGCCGCCTTCCGTTTCAGCCAGAAGAACGCCGTCGCCAGAAGATCGAGGTCGATCAAGTGGTACAACGCCGTGAACTTCTCCTTCTTCCTTTGCCTTGCGGCTTGGCGCACACGGTCCAGCCTCTGGGACACGCTTATCCGGCTCTGCGTCCGGCGCGTGCGCGACCATTCCGTGTTCCCCTTGGCCCCGCCCCTTCGCTCCACCGACTCCGCGTCCGGTTGCCCGGATTTGTTCGCCAGCTTCTTCGCTACTATGGGCGAGTCCGACTTCTCCCATCCGTTCGTCATCGGCTTCGGCTCCTCGCCTTCCCGATGCGGACCGCGTGGCGACACCTCCGTCCGCGGCCAAATGGGAGATCTCCCGGTTCCCGTGTAGAGATCGTACTGACATGCCAGGGTCTTAGACCGCGCCGAGTCCACAGAGCGCTTGCGATGGCGCGCCCTGTGGTGTTGCCTTCCGCATACAGTAGTACGTCAGCACTCGGGAATGTATCCATTTCGTGGCTCAATGGCTGGCCTATCAGCACCCCTGTCAACGCTTCGCAGCCCGCCTCGCGGCTGACCACGCATGACTCGGGGACATCGTGAATCGCTAGTTCTTGCGATGTCGGGGACTTTCACCCCTTGATCTCTACCGGTCTCCCGGCGCACACTGTACAAACATACAGTGTTTTGCGTAACCGACCCCATGCACCCCGCCCTCGCCCATCCTGAAGCCATACATCCGGCCCTTTGGCGCTCCAGTCAGCTGGCGCGCTCGAGCGTGCGCGGCGTCGACACGGGCCATCCGAAACTGACGGCCGAACTGCCCGGCGGCGGCTGGCCGGCCGGCGCGTTGATCGAACTGCTCGCGCCGCAGCCTGGAATCGGCGAGCTGCGGCTGCTGGCGCCGGTGCTCGCGCGCGCGGCCGGCAAGCCGGTCATGCTGATCCAGCCGCCGCATGCTCTGCAACCGTTGGCGCTCGCGTATTGGGGCATCGACTCGTCCGGGTTCGTGACGCTGCCGGCGCCGCGCACGGCTGACGCGCTGTGGGCCGCCGAACAGGCGCTGCGCGCCGGCACGTGCGCTGCCGTGCTGCTCTGGCAGTCGCATATCCGTACGGACGCATTGCGGCGGCTCAACCTGGCCGCACAAAGCTGCCAGGCGCTGTTTTACGTCTTCCGGCCGGCGGCCGCCGCGCGCGACGCGTCGCCGGCACCCTTGCGGCTCGCGCTGGCGCCCAAGCGCGACGGCATCGACGTCACGTTCGTGAAGCGCCGCGGACCGGCACGCGACACGCCGCTGTTCGTTCCCCTGTCCCCCTCGCCGATTTTGTTGAACCGCCATGCAAGTTTGGATCGGCGTGCTGCTGCCCCACGTCAACAAAGAAGTGTTCCGTCCGCGATCGCCGGCGCCGTCGCCTGACGATGCGCGCGGGCTCGTCGTGCTCGAGGGCGGCCGCGTCGTGGCGCTCGATCCCGCCGCGCGCGCGCTCGGCGTGGTCGCCGGCATGCGCCGCGGTGGCGTGCTGTCCCTCGCTCCGGAGGCGCAGATCCGCGAGCGCGACGCCGCGCGCGAGCGCGAGCTCGTGCTCGGGGTTGCATATGCGCTCCTTCAATTTACGCCGTGCGTCGTCGACGCCGACGAAGCCGTGGTGTTGCTCGACGTGACGGCGAGCCTGCGCCTGTTCCACGGCATCCGCGCGCTGCGCCATCGCGTGCGCGACGTCGTCGCGTCGTTCGGCGTCACCGCGGCGATATCCGTGGCATCGTCGGGCCCGGCGGCGTGGATGGTCGCCCGCGGCCTGCGCGGCGGCCTCGCGCTGTCCGCGCGATCGCTGCGCCGCGCGCTCGCGCGCGTGCCGCTCGTCGTGGCGCCGGACGCCCGGCGCTACGCGAACTGGTTTGAGGATCTCGGCTGCGAAACGCTGGCCGATCTGCAGCGCTTGCCGCGCGCCGGATTGAAGAAGCGCTGCGGCACGCAGCTGCTCGACTGGCTCGACCAGGTCGCCGGCACCGCGCCGGCCGCCTACGACTGGCTCGAAATGCCGCCGTCGTTCGACACGCGCGTTGAACTGATGGACCGCGTCGAGCACGCCGAGGCGTAGACCAAAGCAAAGTTGTCACCGTTTGCGAAGTAAAAATGTCACTTCGCCGATCGGCATCGACTGGGAAACGGAAAACTGCCGCAAATTCATCGGCTTGAGTGTCGCGCAATAAAGTCGTCACCGGTCCCGGCGTTGCGAAGACAGGTGTCACCTCGCCCGGGACGCACTTGCACCGCCGGCAGTCGCGGTCACGCGTTCCACGGAGCCCGAGTTTGACTGGGCAGTCATGCTGTCGTGATAAGAAGGCTTATCTCGTTACCAGGACGTTCGGCGAGGTCGGCAAACAAGCCCGTGCGCCGTCGAGCGGCCGTTCTGGAGCCGTGCGAGAGGCGCTTCGCGACCCACTGCAGCCCTTCGACGCCGCCTGAATCAACGGCAGCTTGCGAGGTACAACGGCTATTCCCGCCATCGTCCACACCGGCGAAAGTTGGGACCTTACCTGCGGTTCACGCCTTCGTGATAATCATCCAACTTCCGAGCCGAACCCCGGAAGTGAGATGAGCGAAACTGACCGAAAGGAAGCCCTTGGCTTGCAGGCACCTCGGAAGGCCGCCAGACGACAAACCGGTTGAGAACCGCTTGAAGTTTTTGCAGGCGCCGAGTTGTCTGGGGTCAACGCGTCAATCGCCCCGCCTCTTGATACCGCCGGTCAACAATGAGATCGCGGTACCCAGTAGATCGTCGATGTGATCGACATCCAGTCGAAGGCTATCGGGGCGCCACATCAGGCTGATAACGCCATTCATCATGGCCCACAGCGCCGTCGAGGCGTGTTCCGGCTCAACGTCTGCATGCACCCACCCTTCGTCGATACCTCGGCTGAGCAATGTGGCCAATTTGGCGTTTTGCTGTCTGATCAGGGCAGCGATGCGCGCGAGCGCCTCCGGCTCATTCGGTGGTTCGACAAGGATACGGAACTGGTGCGGGCGCTCCTTGGCGAACCGCGCGTAAGCAGCTGCCACGCAACGCAGTTTCGTCTCGACATCGCCCTCGGACGCATAGGCCACGTCCATGTACTCGCGGTTTTCTTCCAACGCGCGCTCTGCCACGGCAATGAGCAGTGCGGAACGGCCACCGACACGGTTATAGAGCGTCTGCACTGCGACATCCGCCCGGGTCGCCACCGCTTCAGGCGTGACCGCCGCTAGTCCGCCCTCCGTCAGCAAAGTCTCGGCGGCTTGCAGGATCGCCAGGCGGGTCGCGGCAGCCCGACGCTGAGTTCTCGATTCCATACGGGGGTTTACCTCACTAGATGGATCGCATTACAAAGTTAGAATGCGTTACAACATTGGATCGAAATCTATTCTCGCACACCTTGGGGGACACATGGCCGGGCGAAAAAATGTCGAGTTCGTAGCAGGCGGCCGCGGAGAACATTGCCGTGGCTGGCTGTACGAGCCTCGCGGGACGGGCCCGTTTCCTGTCATCGTGATGGCGCACGGGCTGGGTGGAATCAAGGAAATGCGGCTCGATGCCTATGCGCAACGCTTTTGCGCGGAGGGCTACGCGTGCCTCGTGTTCGACTATCGACATTTCGGTGCGAGCGACGGCTCCCCTCGTCAATTGCTCGATATCGATCGGCAACTGGAGGACTGGTCGGGTGCGATCGCTTTTGCACGCGGGAACCGCAATCTCCGGCCGGATCAGGTGGTCCTGTGGGGGACCTCCTTCGGCGGCGGTCATGTGATTCTCTCCGCAGCACGCGACCGGACTCTTGCCGCGGCCATCGCGCAATGCCCGTTCACGGACGGCGTCGCATCGTTGTTCGCGTTGAACTGGCGTAGCGCGCTCAAGGTCACCGCGCTCGCGCTATGCGATGTCCTGCTATCCCTCGTCGGCAGGGCGCCGGTGATGGTGCCGACGGCGGGTACTCCTGGTTCTGCCGCGTTGATGACTGCACCGGATGCCCTGGATGGCTATCTCGCGCTTGTCCCTGACGGTACTGCATTTCGCAACCACGTCGCGGCACGCTTCGGCCTGAACATCGTTCGGTACCGCCCCGGTCGCAAGGCAGCCGACATTTCCTGCCCGATTTTGTTCTGCGTTTGCGAAGCCGACTCCGTCGCTCCGGCGGGGCCGACGAAACGGTATGCCAGGCGCGCTCCCAAAGGGGAAGTGCACGCGTATCAGGCAGGCCACTTCGATATCTATGTGGGCAAGGACTTCGAACAGGTGGTCGCCGACCAGCTGGCATTTCTGCACCGTCACGTTCCAGCGAAGCAAGGAGACGCGCATGTCGACTTATAAGCTGGCAAACAAGGTGGTGGCCATTACCGGTTCCACCGGCGGCCTGGGATCGGCCTTGGCCGAAGCGCTGCACGCACGGGGCGCGCGTCTCGCACTTTTCGACCTGGATGCAGACAGACTCACGGCACAGACTCGCAGCTTCGGCCGCCCCTCGGACGTTCTTGGCTGGACCGCCGACGTCCGCGATTTCGAAAGCATCGAAGCCGCAATGGCCAAGGCGGCGTATCACTTCGGTCAGATCGACGTGGTCATCGCAAACGCTGGCATCGACACCATGGCCCCGATGGCCACCCTCGACCCGGCCGCGTTTGATCGTGTCATCGACATCAACCTCAACGGCGTGTGGCGTACGTTCCGTGCCGGCTTGCCATTCGTCCAGCAACAGCGCGGGTACATGCTGGCGATTTCGTCAATGGCCGCGTTTGTACATTCGCCGCTACAGGCGTCCTATACGGCAAGCAAGGCGGGCGTGTGGGCGATGTGCGACAGCATCCGTCTGGAGCTTCGTCATCTGGGTATCGGGGTCGGCAGTGCGCACCCGACGTTCTTCCCGACGCCACTGATGGACGATGTCGTTGCCGATCCGGCTGGCCAGGCATTGTGGGGAGGCAACGATCGCGGCTTGTGGAAGATGATCCCGCGCGAGCAGGTCGTTCGGGACATCGTGGCCGGCATCGAGCGACGCGCGGACATGATCGTCGTACCAAAGATCAACACGATCGTGGCCAAGGCGCCGGGCTTCTTCAGGCGCTTCGTCGAACGCGCCGGCTTTCGCGGCGAGGACATTGAACGCGCCATCAGTCTGGCGTCGGCAACTGGCTGGAACGATTCGGCCGCGAACGCTCCAGCGAAATGAATGGCAATCCGGTGGCCGCGGGAACCGATCGGCTTCGCATGATCAGCGGACCCAATGGCCCGGCATCCATCGCCCCTCGTTTGCGCAGCAATGGAAATCCAATAGCAGAGGAGCAGTACAAAGTGGCTTACGATCTTCAGGAAAAAGTCGTGCTTATCACGGGTGCTGCAGGCGGCATTGGCGCTGCGACCGCGCGTGCGTTGCATGCATGTGGAGCACGACTCGTTCTAACCGATGTGACGCAGGCTTCAGTGGACCGCCTCGCCGCGGAGTTTGACGCCGAGCGCACGCTCGCCCTGGCGCTCGATGTCACCGATGCTGCCGCCACCAAGGCGGTCGTGCAACGCGCCGTCGATAGATTCGGTCGCCTCGACATTGCGTTCGCCAATGCTGGCATCTCGTGGCACGATCTACCCGCCACCATGTACAGCTGCGATGAACAGGAGTTCGAGCGAATCGTCGAGGTCGATCTGCTCGGGGTTTGGCGCACGGTCAAGGCCGCATTGCCGGAGATCCTGCGCAATCGAGGCCAGGTCCTGGTAACCTCCTCGGCCTACGCGTTCGTGAATGGCATGGTCAACGCGCCTTACGCAGCGTCCAAAGCCGCAGTCGAGATGCTCGGACGTTCACTCCGCGCCGAACTTGGCGGCACCGGGTCGACGGCAAGCGTGCTCTATCCGGGATGGGTGGCTACAGCGATTGCCAAGGTCGGCTTTGGCGGCAATGCGCTCGCGACGAAATTAATTGAAAAAGGGTTTCCTGCACCGTTGCGTCGACCGATACAACCCGATGAAGTCGCCAAGGCCGTCATCAAAGGGCTGCGAGCCCGCCAACCGCGCATCGTTGTCCCGTTCCGATGGGCACCGTTTTCGTGGACGCGAGGCTTCTTCAACATCGTGACAGACTGGCATCTCGGGCGACAACATGAAATGCACAAGTTGATGCGCGAGCTTGAGCGCTGTCGGGACCGACAAAGCTAGCGCACGTTGTGAGCGGCATGTTGGGTGCGCCGGCGAACCGCTATCCGTCTGAAAGAATGGCTGTTGCGCGCTAGCGTAAGACTCCCGGCAACCGAGAGGATCGGATTGCTTCCAAATGGCCGATTGCTAGCGCGGAACGGACGTCCAAGCGCCCGAGTGGCCGTGCCGGGGACTGACGCCTCATGGCCGACATCTGCCCGACGCGATCGGCCGTCCCCGACCCTCTCCGATCATAAGTGGCGGCGTTGGCACGACGGCCGTATCCAGCGCACAGCGGCCATCCGCGCTGTGCTGCCGACTGCTCCTTACCCAGTCCTACCGGCTATCCGTAGTGCCGGTGTTGCCTGATTGATCGCGCACGCATTATCTCAGCCGCCGGAGGACCACCTCGGCCGTACCGCCGCTCGAAGCAGGCGTCATCCACTTGAGTTGGTCTCCATTGATGGTGAATGGTCGCTTCTGCTCGACGCCGTTCCAGTTCGGAAACGAACTGGTGGCGACATGGAAAGTGATTGTCTTGTCGGCCTCGTTCACTGTGTAGGTGCCGAAGTGAGCGATCATTCCTTGCACGACTGCCTTGTTTTCCTCGGGCGTGCCCTCCGTCCGGTTGGCGGACGCAAACTTTGCAATATCGGCGCGAGATGTCATCAGGATATAGTGACCACTCCCATCGAACACCGCGAGCCCTTGCGGATTGGTGCCGTACATGGGTTTCCGACTGCCGTCCGGTCGCACGGTATCGACCGAAACGTAGGCCCACGTTCCGACGACCTGTTCCTTCAGCGTCCCTGTTTGAGCAGCCACGTCCGTGTATGAAATCGCCATGCCCAGCAACACCGCCAAAGCATGACCGGCAAAAATTCTCATTTGTCTCATCACGCCTCTCCACTAGCGGAATTTTGAACACGGTTCGCCGCGCCGCGCTATCGAATTGTTTCGGATACGGAAAGTCCGCTTGGCGATTTCTCCAGAAGGTTACTTTGCAACATGTCCAGCGACTAGGCTCGTTTTCCTGCATTAATGTGAGCGTTCGATGAGCCTGCCATCCAGCGCCTGCTTGGCGCTCTACGCGCACGCGCGGTCATTCGCTGCGCACGGAACGCAACCGACGCGAAGACCGCAGTGACCGAGGACTCGCCTACCGTGATCGGCCGGCGAAAGTCCGTTGTCTCGCGCGAATCCGACGTTCGAATGTCGGTCACCGTCCAAGGTCGACTGACCGGTTATGGCGGAAGCCGTCAGTAGCGGCTGAGCCGCCACCGCCCATGCAGTCCTCCAGGGCGTGTCCGGGGCGGGGCGTCGCGACTGAACGATTCGCATACCGAGAATCGTATATAAATCATGCCTCTACGGTCGTTCAGGGCAGCGTACGACGCGAATTGACGACTTTGCTTCGGACATAGACGAAGTGACGACATTATTTCGGTGAGATTGTCGATAATGTCGTCAACTCGGGCGCGAAGAGCCACGTGCGACGGACACCTCGAATTGACATCTTTGCTTTGCTCTACGCGAGGCGCTGCTGTTCGTCGCGCGGCGCCTCATCCTGCAGTTGACCGGCTGGTTGACCGCGAAGCAGCTGGACGTCGGCGCGTTCGCGCTGCTGCTCGAGCACGAGCGCGGCCGCGACGCGATCGCGCCGACCGAGATCGAGATCGCCTTGGGCGCCCCCACCAGATTCGAGGAACACCTCACGCGGCTCGTCAAGGAGCGGCTCGGCCATGTCGAGCTCGCCGGCCCTGTGATCGCCGTGCGGCTCGTCGCCCGTCGCGTGCAGGAAGCGGCCGCACCGAGCGACTCGCTGTTTCCCGAGCCCGGCGGCACGCCGCAGGATCACGCGCGGCTGCTCGAACTGCTGACTGCGCGGCTCGGCGCCGAGAACGTGCTCGTCCCGGCTCCCATGGCCGACTACCGTCCGGAGCCGGCCGCCCGATGGGTGCCGATGCGCGACGCGCCGAAGCCGGCGCCGCTGCCGGCGGATCTGCCACGCCCGGCCTGGCTGCTTGCCAAGCCGGTGCCGCTGCTCACGCGCCAGCATCGACCGTTCTACGGCACGCCGCTGCGCATTGTGTCGCCCGGCGAGCGCATCGAAGGCGGCTGGCATGACGGGCAAACCGTGACGCGCGACTACTTCGTCGCAGAGGACAGCCACGGCGTGTGCTACTGGATCTACAAGGAGCGGCCAACGGCCAGCGACGAGAGCGAAGCGCGCTTTTTCCTTCACGGCCTCTTCGGCTGATCGTCATGGACGCCGGCAGTTTCGGCGCCCTGCCCGCGTACGCGGAACTTCAGGTCGCCTCCGATTTCTCGTTCCTGCACGGTGCGTCGCGTGCGGAGGAGTACGTCGCGCGCGCGGCGCAGCTCGGCTACAGCGCGATCGCGATCACCGACGAATGCTCGCTCGCTGGCGTCGTGCGCGCGCACGTCGAAGCGAAGGCGGCGAACATGCCGCTGATCATCGGCTCGCACTTCCGGCTGACGGCCGCCGACGGCTCGCCCGCGCTCGCCTTCACCGCGCTGGCGATGAATCGCGACGGTTACGGCAATCTCTGCGAGTTCATTTCGCTCGGTCGCATGCGCGGTAAGAAGGGTTCGTATCGACTCGCGCCGCTCGACGTCGACCATCCCGAAACACCATACGAACACCTGCGCGGCTTGCCAGATTGCCTGGCGATCCTGTCGCCTGACTTCCCCGCCAACGAGCAACGCCTCGACGCACAGGTCGAATGGTTCGCGCGCGCGTTCGGCGATCGCGCATGGGTCGCGCTGACACTACACGCTCGCGCGATGGACGACATTCATCGCGGCGTGGTCGAGCGCGTCGCCGCGCGCCACGGCGTGCCGGTGGTGGCCACCAGTTGGCCGCTGATGCACGTGCGATCGCGCAAGCCGCTGCAGGACGTGTTGACGGGAATTCGCGTCGGCCGACCGGTAACGGAGTGCGGGTACGAGCTCGCGCCGAACGCGGAGCGTCACCTGCGATCGCGTCTGCGCCTGGCCAACCTCTATCCCGCCGGCGCGCTCGAGGAAACAGTGCGTGTCGCGCGGCGCTGCACGTTCTCGCTCGACGACCTGAAGTACGAATATCCCGACGAAGTTGTCCCGGCCGGCCACGATCCGATGACGTATCTGCGTGAGCAGACGTACATCGGCGCGCGCGAACGTTACCCCGCCGGCATTCCGGTTGACGTCCAGGCGCAGATCGAGCACGAGCTCGAATTGATCGATGAGCTGAATTACGCGCCCTACTTCCTGACCGTCTACGACATTGTGCAATTCGCGCGCAGCAACGGCATTCTCTGCCAGGGGCGTGGCTCCGCCGCGAACAGTGCGACGTGTTTCTGCCTTCACATCTCTTCCGTCGATCCCGCTCGCTCCAACCTCCTGTTCGAGCGCTTCATCAGTCGGGAACGCAACGAGGCGCCCGATATTGATTTGGACACGGCTAACGATCGCCGCGAAGAGATCGTCCAATATCTGTATCGCAAGTACGGGCGCGATCGCGCCGCGCTCGCGGCGGCAGTCACGACCTACCGGCCGCGCAGCGCACTGCGCGAGGCTGGCAAGGCGCTCGGCGTCGATCCGGCGATCGTCGACCGGGTCGCGAAAAGTCACCATTGGTTCGACTCGCGCGCGGAGCTGCTGAAACGCTTTGCCGAAGCCGGGCTCGATCCCGACGCGCCGCTCAATCAGCAGTGGGCCGCGTTCGCCGCTCAGCTGCTCGGCTACCCGCGTCATCTGTCGCAACATCCCTGCGGTTTCGTACTCAGTCGCGGCAAGCTCACACGACTGGTGCCAATCGAGAATGCCGCGATGGAGAACCGAAGCTGCATCCAGTGGGACAAGGACGATCTCGAAGCGCTTGGCCTGATGAAGGTAGACGTGCTCGCGCTTGGTATGCTCGCGGCGCTCGATCGGGCCTTCGCGATGATCTCCGAAAAGCGCGGCGAGACATTTGAATTGCAGGACATTCCGGCCGAGGACAAGGCGACCTACGACATGCTCTGCGACGGGGATAGTATGGGCGTGTTCCAGGTCGAATCGCGCGCGCAGATGTCGATGCTTCCGCGCCTGCGGCCGCAGTGCTTCTACGACCTGGTGATCGAAGTGGCGATCGTGCGGCCGGGCCCAGTGCAAGGCGGTATGGTTCACCCGTTCCTGCGCCGGCGCCAGGGGGTGGAACCCGTCACCTATCCGTCGCCGGACATCGCCACCGCGCTCGAGCGCACGCTCGGCGTGCCGATCTTCCAGGAACAGGTGATGCAGGTCGCGATGCTGGCGGCCGGTTTCTCCGCCGGCGAGGCCGACCAGCTGCGCCGCGCGATGGCGGCTTGGAAGCGGAAGGGCGGCTTGGAGCCGTATCACGAGCGCCTGGTAAGCGGCATGCTCGAACGCGGCTACGACCGCGACTTCGCCGAGGCGATCTTCGCGCAGATCAAGGGCTTTGGAGATTACGGCTTTCCGGAAAGCCACGCGGCCAGCTTTGCCCTGCTCGTCTATGCGAGCGCCTGGCTGCGCCGGCACGAGCCGGCCGTGTTCCTCACCGCCCTGCTCAACAGCCAGCCGATGGGGTTCTATACGCCATCGCAGCTGCTGCAGGACGCGCAACGTCGCGGCGTCGAGGTGCTGCCGGTCGACGTGACCGTGAGCGGATGGGATTCCGTGATCGAAGGGCCGACGACATCGGCACCAGTGCGCCTGGGCTTTTCGTTACTGCGCGGCATGCGCGCCGATGCGGCCGGCCGCATCGAGCTCGCGCGCTCGGTACGACCATTTGTCGACGTCGCGGACCTAGCGCGCCGAGCGCGGCTCGATCGGCACGACCTGGAGGTGCTCGCGCGCGCGAATGCACTTCGCTCGCTCGCCGGCAATAACCGACGCGACGCGCTCTGGCTGGCTTCTGCCGCGGTGCCTGATCGAGATCTGCTGCGCGGCACCGAACGTGACGACGCGGTGCCGGCATTGCCTCAGGCATCGGAGGGTCACGAGATCGTGACTGACTATCGCGCGATGGGCTTCACGCTTGGCCGGCATCCGCTGGCGCTGCTGCGCGATCGCCTCGCGCTGGATCACCTGCAGTCGGCCGAGCAGCTGGCGACGTTGCGCAGCGGCCAGCTCGCGCGCGCGTGCGGACTGGTGACGGTACGGCAGAGGCCGGGCACGGCGAATGGCGTGCTCTTCATGACGCTCGAGGACGAGACCGGCCAGGTCAACGTGATTCTCTGGCCTGGTCTGTTGGAGAAGTTTCGGAAGGAAGCCCTCGGCGCTGCGCTGCTGGCTGTGTACGGCGTATGGCAGGCTGAAGGGAAAGTGCGACACCTGATCGCGAGCAAGCTCGTCGACAGGACCGAATTGCTCGGCGCATTACCGACGACGTCGCGGGAATTCTGCTAATAAATTGTCACCAAACTAGAAGTCGCCTCACTGGCCGACGAACACCGCCTCTATTTCAGGCCGCAATCGCGCCACGCGACGACGCACGCACGACATGCACCAGGTCGTTCTTGTCAATCGTCCAGCTGACCAAGAAGCCCTCTTTCACGAGTTCGTCGAGCGCCTTCTTCAAGTTCGCGCGAAAGTGGAACAACTCTTTCGTCTGCGAACCGCACTGACGATGAAGGAAACGTACAGAATGCGCGAAAGGCACTGCATGGGTGTGGTAGTACGTATGCAACCATTTCGACAACTCGTATCGCAGTCGCTGACGCTGCTCGCGCGCCAGCCGCGTGTAGTCGTCGTCAGAGAATAGCGCGACGATTTCCGGTTCGACGTACGCCACCCACCGCGTCTTGCCGTCAGTTCCCGTTTCGGTGCCTTCCTTCCACAGGAATTTACGGATCAACGACCCGACGAACCCCTTTTTGTTGCCCGTGAAGCGAACCTTGACTTGCCCCGCTTGCAACCGCTCCAGCGTCGTCACGAGCCTGTCGTAACACTTTACCGACGTGCCCCAGCCAAGCGACTTCAACACGCTGTAGCCTGTGAATTCCACCTTCTCGTTCAGCTGAGTATCACGGGCCAGGTGAAGCACTTCAAGAAAGACGTCCGCGTCGTCCTGTCTAAGCTCTTCCCCGCTAAATGAAATCTCGACGCCGTCAACGCTTGCGATCAGCGCCTTCTCCATTCGGCTACGCGGCGCATTCGATTTGTTCACGTTGAACAGTGCCGAGCGCGCGAGTGCGTTTGGCATCCCGCGAACGTTCGCCGGCCACAGTGGAATCTGTGTTGGATGAGATTGCGTTTCCACACCCGCGCTGCTAGCGCGCGCTGCGATCGCTTTCACCTGGTCGACGATGGAATTTGCCATGTGAGAAGTATAAGTACGTGAATTTCGCCATCAAGACCCTCGTCTCGTCTCTCCAGCGATGGTTCAGCAAAAAAGCTACGGGACTATCGTTCCTCCAGCGAGGTATCACGGTGCATTCGTCACTGCAGCGATGTTCCTCGTTCCTCCAGCGTGATACCCCTATCGTGCTTCCAACGTGGTCAATCGTGCCTCCAGCGAGGGAACCCTCGTATCGCCAGCGATGCCACTATCGTTCTTCCAGCGAGCGAGCCTTGCAAAAAACATCTTTGTAATCAATCGGCTACCGCTGTTGTCCACAGCGCCTAATCTTCTTTTAATCTTTTTCTAATCGACCTATCCATCGTTGTAAGCACGATACCTCCGCGCCAACAGAGCCGCGTCGGAACGGCGAATCATCGCTGGATGAACGACAGTGCTGGACATAGTGGTCCTCCCAACCATCGCTGGAGAGACGACCCCGCCCTGTCAGCATCGCTGGAAGAACGAGACAATACCGTCAGGCTGCCGCGTTGCAAGGTGAGTACCCACTCTCGCGCTCGTGCCCGCCCTGTATAGATCATCGCTGGAAGAACGTCACCCTCCATCGCTCCAGAGACGAGTCCAAGCTACTAGGCGACGCTAGCTTCCATCGCTGCATAAACGATAGTCGTGTACCCTGCTCGGTCGCGTGAGCAATGTCCTCCTGCGTCATCCAGGGGACACCCCGATATCGACTCCAACTCGCTTCGCGCTCTAACAGCCACGCTATTCCTTCGGAAAGAGAGCCAAAATCTTTTCGCTGATTTCTGCCGCGACGTCCGGCGCCAACCCCTTCAGCTTCAACTCGATCCGGCCATCTTCTTCAAACGATTTAAACTCGCCCTTCGCTCCGCGGAAGGTCAGTTGCTCACGCGTCGACCTGGGCCGGCGAACCGTCCCTTTCGCAGCAGCTTTACGGCGAGCAGCGACATCGCGATAACCCATTCCACTTTTGGCCGCTTCGGAGATAAGGTCGAGGGTCTCATCTTCCCCTTTCACTTCCCAGAATTCTCGAATTGCGTTCAGCATTTTGAGAGAAAGAAGTTCGGGATATTCAGCCGCGGCTTGAACTATCTTGCTCGGCAATTGAGCAAGCGACAGAGTCCGGCTTACATGATCTTCCCCGAGCTTCAACGCTTTGGCGAGAGCCGCTTGCGTCGGATAGATCTTCCGCGATATCAATTCCTTCCATTTGATCGCGTCATCGAGGGCGCTCTGATCCTTGCGCTCTACGTTAGCAGCGCGGGCTTCCTCATACAGTTCCCGCTCACTGGCTGGTTTGGGGCGAATCTCAAGCCGCAGCGTAGGAAGACCTGCTGTTCGCGCCCCGCGAAGGCGCCTCTCTCCGTCAATTAGTACGAGGTCGCCCGCTTCATCCTGATAGGCACTCGCGGACTGCCCCTGCCCCCGGGCCGCGAGCGACTCCGCCATCTCAGATACAGAAGAGGCTGTATAGATGGCCCTTGGATTGACAGAATTTGATTTAATTTTGCCAACCGGAACTTCATACGTCTGCCCAATTTCGTATTTAGCCGGCTCTTGGCTCGAGCCAACCTCGCCCGCCCGAAGCCGGGAGACGGTTGCCACCGACGGCGCCATGCGAGGATCCCCCACGATCGGAGCCAACGAAGCTGCATCCTCCACCGCCGCAACCCGTTCCACCGCTACTGCTTTTTTCCTGAAAGTAGCCATTACTTGACCTCCGTACCATTGATCCGTTCGATGATTTCCCGATAGACCGCCTCCATCTCATCGATCGCTTTCTTCGACCGATCCCGGCCCTTCAACTCATGAACGGCCCGCCCGGTCTTGCCTGTCGCACGCCAAGCCTCTCTCTGCGGAATCTGTGAATCGAAAAGTCGAATGTCTTCGCTTTTCAAATATGCTCGCAATTCCGCAGTCGCCTTCGATCCTTCGACCGGCGACACCCGAGTGAGCACCACATATGCAGGGATCTCACCGCTTTCATGCCGCGGCCCCATGTCTTTAAGGGTCGCGAAGACATTCAGGGTCGACTCCACCTCTTGTTGATCAGGACCGCACGGGACCAGCACAAGATCGGATAAGAGTGCGCACTCGAGCATCGTCCGGTAGTTCTGCGCACCGATGTCCACCACGACGAGGGTGTACTTGTTGGCGAGATTTGCCAGCTCTCGGGCTGGATTTGCAGGAAGGGCCAGCACTGGAATGGCTGGTGTAACGCCCTCCTCGTTTCGAATTCGCGACCAACTCATCGCAGAACCTTGCTTATCAGTATCGAGAAGAACAACGTCCACTTCTTCCGCTGCAGCCAGGGCTGCTATGTGCGTTGCTAACCGTGTCTTAGCAACACCTCCTTTTTCCGCCCCAATCGTGATGACCATTTCACCTCCACCTGAAAGTGTTCGTTTCGACGTTCGGAGTTTTATTCTTCAGCCAAAATAAGTCAATAAAATCGCTATATTTCTTTGTGATTTTTATGGAATGTGGTCAAGTAGCAACGATTCAGAACGAAAATGCCACGTGCTTGGCCCGAACCAAGATCGCTGGTCCGATGTTGAACGGTCTGCTATGAACCTCGCTTCTAAACGGTCTTGGCTCGAGCCAAGACCGGTTTCCATAGGGAGTCACACAAGATGTCCAAGAGTTGGCTCGAGCCAAGATCCGGCGGAAGCAGCTCACTGAGATTCTGATGGTTACGATCGCCACCAATACTGAACAGCGAATTTACTCTCTGGACCGCCGGTCTTGGCTCGAGCCAAGACCGGCCTGGCCTAGTCAAACGCCCCAGACAACGGGCATATCGATTGCCCACATACCTGCAAAGCGAGGAGGGCATATGGGGGGTGGACAAGTGAGCGTGGCATCCGTGCCCGGACGCGAGTAGCCAGAAATGGAAGCATGCCGGAATTCATCGAGCCGTCGCTTGCCGTGCTTACTGAAGAACCCCCAACGACGGGAGAGTGGGGATATGAGATCAAATTCGACGGCTACCGGATGCTCGCGCGGATCGACGCTGGTGACGTTCGAATCTTCAACAGGAACGGCCACGACTGGACCGCCCGACTGCCGCACCTAAGGTCCGTCCTTGAACGATTGCCGGTCAACCGTGCGTGGCTTGACGCGGAGGCCGTTTGGTTCGATCCAGAAGGGCGGCCAAACTTCAACGGCCTGCAGAATGCGTTTGATAGACGTCGAACTGCAGGAATTTCGCTTGTCGTCTTCGACCTGATGTGGCTTAACAACAATGATCTCCGGCCGCGGACGTGGCGTGAACGCCGCGCCACGCTAACGAAGCTCGTTGCCGAAATTCTCGGGGACGAGGTGCGCCTCTCTGCGGCGATCGATGCCGACCCCGACGCCATGCTGGCCTCGGCGTGTGCCCTCGGACTAAAGGGAATCATGGGCAAGCGGGTGGACGCGCCGTATCGCTCGGGAAGATCGGACAGCTGGATTAAACTCAAATGCAGAAAACGCCAGGAGTTCGTCATTGGCGGATTTTCGCGCCGTAAGGGCGCCACCGTGGGCGTGCGAGAGGTTCTGCTCGGCGTGTACGAGGAGGGCGGACAGCTGCGTTACGTCGGGCACGTCGCGCCGCGCTTCGCGCCTCGCCAGGCACGGGAATTCGAAGACCGCCTTGCAGCCTTGGGCCGCAAGCGCTCGCCGTTCGTCCGCGCGCCGGAACCCGAAGCCGATCGCGAGTTCCACTGGCTGAAGCCGGTGCTTGTTGCCGAAGTAGCGTTTCTCGAGTGGACGCCGACCGGACAGTTGCGTCACCCGTCGTTTCGCGGGCTGCGCGCCGACAAGCCTGCACGGAGCGTAAGCCGCGAAGACCCACTTGAACCGAAACGGGCCCGCAACAGCAAGTGATTTACTCCGAGCAGAAAGACCGATCGATCGATGCGCCGACATGGACATGAGTGCATTGCGAATTCGCGTCGGCTTGTATATGCTGTGGCATATGCCATCCCGATTGAATTGGAGGTACCCCATGCCAACCCATGACACCCGCCACGCGCGCCTGTTTCGCAACGGGCGAAGCCAAGCCGTGCGGATTCCGCGCGAATTCGAATTGCCGGTCTCGGAGGTCACCATCCACCGGGAAGGCCGGCGCCTGATCATCGAGCCCGTAGAGGCCGCGCCCTTGCGCGAGCTGTTCGCCCAATGGACCCCGCTGGACGAGACCTTTCCGGACATCGTGGATCTTCCGCCTGAACCGGTCGACATCGAATGACGCTGTACCTGCTCGATACAAACATTTTGTCGAACGTGATCCGCGACCCGCGCGGCGCATGCGCCACTCGGATCGGAGAAACCCCGCCGGAGCAAGTGTGCACCTCGATCGTCGTTGCGGCGGAACTGCGGTTCGGCGTCTGGAAGCGTGGCTCGTCGACGCTCGCGCAGCGCGTCGAGCAGCTGCTCGCGAGCCTGACCGTGTTGCCGCTGCAGCCCGACGCGGACCGCTGCTACGGGCGGTTGCGGGCCGAGCTCGAAAAGCAAGGCCAGTTGATCGGCGCCAACGACATGCTGATCGCCGCGCATGCGCTGGCTGTCGACGCGGTCCTGGTTACGGACAACACGGCTGAATTTACCCGTGTCGCCGGGTTGCCGGTCGAAAACTGGCTGCGATCTGCGACGTAACGCGGCGTGGCGGCCGCCGGCGGCACGATGGGAGCCACCGACGCACGACAGCGTGACTGAGAACAGAAAAGGAGCGGGGGATGAACGGGTTCGGCGGTGCGGCGATTTTTGCCTTTTCATTGACTGTCGGCTGCCTCGCGCTCGGCTGGAGCGTACCGGCGGTTGTAACGTTCGCCGCGTGCATCGTGTGCACGGTCAACGCGTCCCGGGGCGAGCAATAAGCGCCGGCCGACCGCGGGCGCATCAGGTATCCCGATCGCCGTGCCGCAATACGTGGGCGTAGCGAAGGAGATGGCGAAGTGACAATGCCGATGACGGCTGTCCAGCAGATGTTCCTCGAGTGGTGCATCGGCTACATGAAATTCCGGATCGCCGACGCGATGTCGGTCGGTCTGATGTCCCTCGAGGCCGAGCGCTACGATGCTCTGTGGACCATGCTGCAAAAGGGGCGGTACGGCTTCCTCTGCGACGACATGATCGAGACCGGCCGACGCCTCTTTCCGGACGCGCCAAACGCATCGGAGGGTTCCGGGCTCGACGCGGCCTACGAGCTTGTGTGTACGGCCCTCGACGACTGGTTGCCCAGCTTCATCATCCCGCCTGGCCAGGTATCGTTCCTGCCGGACCCCGAACCGCCGGAGGACGAGCCCGCTGCGTGAGACGCCGGCCCGGGAAGTAGAGCGCGAAAATCGAGAACAGAAGCGGGTCGGGCGATCCGGCACGATATATAAGATCCGGCTAAGGTATCGTTAATGATTTGATTGACATGTGAAAAGCGGCCCGTATAATCGTCGAAAACATCCCAGATGGAGGGCGAAATGCCGCTGAATAAGGATTACCTGCAGGGCGCGTACGACGCGTTTGTCAACAGCGCGATCCAACGGGTGGCCCGTTCGGGCGACCAGGTTTACCACTTCAATATCCCGGCGAACGAGCTGAAGGATGCGTTTGGCCTCGAGCGCTTGCGCGACGAGACCGTCACGGAAGTGCGCAACTTCTTCGCGCGCAAGGGCGTGGACGCCGACTATGAACAGGGCGAGGGCTTCGACATCACGCTGGACCTGAATCGCGCGTCGTTGAAACCGGCCAATGCGCGCGACTTGGCGATCGCACTCGAGATCGAAAGCGCTCGCTGACCGAACCTGACCCGGCTGCGGCCGGGTTTTTGTGGTGCGCGGTCAATGCCGATAACTCCCATTATCGGCATTGCGTTTAATGCATCAAAACCCTGAAGGGCGGTTTATAACATCACTTGACACGACAAAATGTCGTGCTATGCTGATCTACACGACGTTATGTCGGCCTTCATGGAGCCCCTGATGCAACAAGACACGACCGACGTGCTGTACGCGATCCGCTGCGGCGCATGCGGGTACCGCGGCGACACGCGCCGGCCGGACGGCACTTATCACGGCGAAGCCGTGCTGTGCCCGCGCTGCGGCGAGGCCACCGCACTGGAATGGGACGAGAGCGCGGCGCTCGCCGGCGAGTCGCTCGGCCCCGGCGCGACGCATCCGGCCGACAAGGGGCCGGCGCCAACTGCGGAGGCGCTGCGCCAGCTGCGCCAGCGCCACGGTCGCACGCAGGTCGACGTCGCCGCGTGCGTGGGTGTCACCGAGCGCCAGGTGCAGCGGTGGGAGGCCGGCCAGGGGAGCATGCCGACCGCGTCGTGGCACCTGCTACGTCGTGTATGGGGCAGCCGCTTTACCGAGGACTTCGCGCCGGCGCCGGCGCTCACCCGAGGCTGGGATACTCAGCGCGACGCTGTGCGCGACACGATCGAGCGCGGCGACGTGGTCGAGCTGCAACCGCGCAGCGGGCCGCGCCTGCGTGCGATCGTGGCCGCCACGTCGAGCCACGTGATGCCCGAGGGCGACGGCTACAGGGCGATCGTCATCGAGTTTGTCGACGCGCCCGGCGCGGAGGAATTTGCCGGGTTCTGCCTCGGCGAGCGCGTCCAGTTCACGCGCGCGAACGTGATCCACCTCGAGCAGCGGGTGCCGCCGGCGGCCGCGCGTTCAACCGACTAACGGAGACTGGTGATGGCAACAACTTGGCTGCTTGCTTTGGTGGCGATCGACGGCGATCGCACGCCTGCCACCCAACCCTGAACGGAGTCACCATGCCGGAAGTCAACCGCTACAACTCAGGTCTCGCCATACAGGGCGAGCGTTTCCGCGTCACGATCCAACCGTGTTCCAGCCACCTCGAACCCACCGAATCCCATGCCACGCTGCTGGTCACCGTCGACGCGCGTTCGCCGTCCTGGGGCGACGAGTGGGCCCGGGTGAGTGGCGATATCGAGATCCCGGCGCGGCCGGAGGATGTCCGCGTGACGCAGACCGCCGGGATCCTCGACGTACTGCAGGTGCTGCCGCCGAACCACAAGGATCTGCCGGAGTTTCGGACGGGCTTCACATTGACGCTCGAGCCGGGCATGCGCGAGGCGATCCTCGCTGCACTCCCGCGCGTGGAACGCGTCGCGCAGCTGACTATCGCGGTCGGCGAGGTCGCCGAGTCGTTGCTCGGCCGCACGCGTGACCCCTACGCGCAAACCACGTTGAAGTGGTATGAGATCGTCGCCATCGAGTCGGTTGCGGCCAGCATCGTGCTCGGCGAAAAGCCTGTCGACGACGCGATCAAGTGGTCCGTGCTGCTGCCGCCGGAATACACGACCTGGGCCTTCGGCGACGATGGTGACCAACCGCATTACGAGGCGCTTGGCGCCGCGCTGCGCCGGCCGGAAGTGCAAGCGGTCCTGGCTGAAGCCGGCCGCGATCTTGCTGCGTGACGGCCGAGCCGCCGCGCATGCGATACCAACTTTTTGAGGTGCACGATGAGTCTGAAAGCACTCGAGCAACCGATCCTGACCACGGGCCTCACGACCGGTACGCTGTACCGCGCATTCGTCGTGCTGCCGGATGCGCTGTGCCTAACGCGAGGCTCGTACGGGGAACGAACCGTGTTCTTCGAAGCACCACGCGGCAAAGACGAGGCCGCCCACCTTGAACAATTGCTGGCGCACGCGTGGTGCGTCGACACGCGAGGCTGGGCAGAGGATGGCGCCATCTACAACATCTACAGCGCCGCCGAGCTCTATGCGGACAAAACGGATCCAGCCTTCGATCTGCGGCTGCTCGATATCGGTGGTGGCCCGGATGGTGTCGGACCGACCAAGGCGTATTACGCGCGCACACCCGACGTGGATCTGTTCGTGACGCCGCGCGTTGCTGCACGTCTGCGCGAGCTGCTCGCGATCGTCGACGCGTTCTACACGAAGGCCGGCCAGACCACGGCGAAGTGATCAAGGAAGGGCAGGTTGATCGTGCTGCCCGAGCACGACTACCAGGTGTTACGGCGCAGGGGCGACGATCAATACGGATTTTGATCCACGGGGAGGAAAGGTCTATGTCGATATTCGAGATTGCGAGTTGGATTGCCTTGGGGACAGTGCCGATTACGGCGCTGGTTACGGTCGTGCGGTCGGTCTACACCGGGAACTGGCTATGGACGCGATTCCTGTTGCTGCCCGTCATCCTGACGGCATTGCTTCTATGTTTTGATATGACGCGCCGACAACCCGTGGCAATAGTCAACCTGATCGCTGCACTCCCGTTCCTTCTGGCCGCATTTTGCTTAGTTAACATGTTGGCGGGTTTGTGCACGGGTGGCTTGCCGGAGACGGAGACGATCGAATGAAAACGACTGCCCGCTACACTAAAGGCCGCGGAGACGCGTCGGTCCATGCCCGCACGCGCGTGTTCGCGTGGGAGGACCACCAGCTGATCGAGCTCGATGTGGTCGGCATGCTCGACAGTGAACAGCATTTCCGGATCCTCGCGACGGCCGATGAGGCGCAGGCGCTTGCGCAGCAGCTACTCGATGCGGCTGCAAAGATCCGGGCCGCGGCACCCTCCGTTTCCGCCAACCTCAACACCTGAAAATTCAACGTGCACGACTACACCATCCCGTACCTCGAACTGACCGCATCCGCCGAAAGGCACATCCGCGACTATATGATGCTCGCCGTAGCCGCCGGCGACGAAGCAGAGCGCGCGTCATTGCGTGCGTCTGCCGTTAGCGTGTTCGCGTACTGGCTTGGCTTCGTGAATGCGGCGCGGAAAACCGTCGACGGCACGGGAAGGGAAGTGCTGCAGCGTGATGAGCACCGGCTGCTGGATCTGGTCAGGGCCGCGGCCGCACCGTCCGGCAGTACCACATCGGACCACCGCGCACCATGAACGCTGCCTTCGACCGTAACGCCGCACTGGCCGCTGTGAAGTTGTCGCTCGCCGACGCGATCGCGCGCGACTATGCGAATGCCCTGTCGATTGACCGTTACGCGGGCGCCGGCGCGCTGGCGCACTGGCCGCCCAATCCCCATCACTGCCACGAGCAGGTCGCGCGCTGGCTGCAGTCGCACCCCGGCGACACACCGATACGCGGCTGGCTCGCGGACGGGGGCGACGGGGTGCAACAACGCTTCGTGTCCCACTCGTTGATCCGCAGCGCGTCGGGCGCGCTCCTGGATGTCGCGTTCGCGCGGCCGCCGTATGTGCAGCGTTTCATCGAACACCCGGCGGCGGCCGGTGATTTCCTCGCGCTGGTCCTCGGCGAGCCGCCCGTGCCGGAACTCTACGTCTCGATCCCCTGCAGGAGTTAAATACATGGCTCGCTCTTCCACGAAAAAGCCGCCAGCCAGGCCGGCGCCGAAGTACGTCAACGGTGTGGTGTTCACGCTCGCCATGCGGACAGGCGATGTCGAGGTGATCGGCATACCGTTCGAGCACCGCGGACGGACCTGGGCCGTTCATGCCGTCGTCGGGCTCGATGACGTTGCGTGTTACGCAGTATCCGATGTTCTCTTGGGAATGCACGTACCGAAGAGTGAGGCATCGACCATCGACGCGTCGCGTACGGCGGCGATTGCCACGCTCGACGGGATCACCGACGAGAGTTGGGCCAAAGCCTTCGGGTCCGCCCAGACCGCGACGGCCGAGTGAAGATCCGTCACGTCAGGCACCCGGAGAGCTTTCCGATGCGTTACCCGAACCGCGCCGCAGCGCCTGTCGAGCTGCAGACGAAAA
Source organism: Burkholderia sp. AU44665 (assembly GCF_030504405.1). Classification (NCBI taxonomy): domain Bacteria; kingdom Pseudomonadati; phylum Pseudomonadota; class Betaproteobacteria; order Burkholderiales; family Burkholderiaceae; genus Burkholderia; species Burkholderia sp. AU44665. The sequence continues at coordinate 31,745 of NZ_JAUJRI010000026.1, forward strand.
CCCGGCTGAAGCAGGCACGGCGCAATCTGGCCGCTGGCCAGGCACCGGTAGCGCACTACTGGCAGGGCCATACGTGGGTCGCGCTTTACGATCCTGCGTCGACGGTGCCGATGCGCGCGGCTCGCGCGCCGAGCCCCGCCCAAGCGGCGGCGCTCGCGGCCGGCCGGGCGCTGGCAGGTACCCGGCCATGCGCGATATGCCGCACGCGCACGGCGATCGAGTGGCTGGAACGATACGGATGCTGCGACGCGTGTCGAGAGAACGTCGCTCGCGAGAAGCGCGACGATGCGGCCCGCTGCCTGCACGTCACCGCGAACGAATGGCTGGCCGCCGATCCGCTGTTCATCGACACCGAAACGACCGGCCTCGATCTCCGGGCGGCGATCGTCGAGATCGCGATTCTCGATCGCGCCGGCGCCGTGCTGATCGACACGCTCGTGAGGCCTGCGATGCCGATACCGGCGGCCGCGACGGAGATCCACGGGATCACTGACGCGGACGTCGCCGGCGCGCCCGACTGGACCACGATCGGTCCGCAGGTGGTCAATCTGCTCGCGGGCCGGCTGCTGATCGCCCACAATGGGGCATTTGACGAGCGCCTGTTGTACCAAACATCACGATCCCACGGCGTGACGTTGCCGGCGCTGCGCGTTGAATGCACGATGGAATTGCTGAACGGCTGGGCCGGTCGCTGGCTCAATCTGGCCGACGCCGCATTGATGCTAGGCGCTGGCGCGCCCGCGACCCGTCATCGGGCTTGCGCAGACGCCGAGCAATGCCGGCAGATCGTGCTCGCTGCGGCGCGTGCAGCCCCCGTTTCTACTCAGACCTGAAATCGATCGGCAATTGCAACAGGATCCGTAATCATGATGTCGTATCCGCAGTTCACGGAATTCGCCGAGTGGCAGATTCGCGATTACTGCGCATTGTCGAATCCGGTATATGGAAACGCGGCAGTCGCGCCAGACGTCGCAAAGTCCATTGCACGTGGCGCGTTCAACCTGTGGCGCGAGGTCGCCCTGCAGGGATTTGCTGCCGCCGAGCGGCCGACCTATGAGGCGGACGTGGTGCGCCTGGCCGCCGCGGTCGACGCTTCCTTTCCCGACAAATCCTGAGTATGCGAAAAGCCACCACCCGTAACCGCCGGCCGCTGACCCGCGCGCAGCTGCTGCCGATCCCGGCCGCCGAATTGCGCCGCATCCAGCTGAAGCATCACGTTGCGCTGGCTGCAATGCGCAACGCGCACGACGACGTCGCGCAGCTGGCCACGCTCTTGAATGCGATCTACCTCGCGTACTTCCTCGACCCGGTCGAGCCGGGACCGTATCGACGGGCCGAGGCAGCCCTCCAGGACTGCGCCGATCGCGCCGTGCGTGGCCAATCGGGCAGGCTGACCGACCTCGAGCGTGCTGCTGTCGAGCACGTGCTCGCGCACCTGGATGCGCAGCTGGCCGCGGTACCGATGCACCGCTATGTCGCCGCGTTCGAGCAGCTGCAGCGCGTGACCACGGCCGACACGGTCGTATCCCCCATTCCTGCAGGCTGAACCATGGCGAACCGCCCCCAGCAGCTGGCCCAGATGCCGTTGCGCAGTTACAGCCGTACCGAATTCACGGCGCTTCGCGCGCGCGTGAAAGGCTTGCCGCTCGAGACGATCGAGCGCCTGTACTTCGACCGCGATGCAGCTGAGCCGGTCGATGTCGCGCAGCTGCTGCGCACGATGCGCGACGACCTGGTCGCGGCCGCGCTGCGCGATGGGTCGCCGGTATTGAAATCCCACCTGCAGGCGGCGATCGACAAATATGGCGAGCCGCGCCTGACGCCCGTGTCGCTGCAGCTGATCGAGCAGGTCGCCGCGCAATGGGCGATCGCGGCGCCACAGGCCGAACATCCGGTCGGCCGCTGGTTCCGGCCACTGGTCGCCGCGCGCCTGGCGGGCGAGGGCATCCATACGCTCGGCGAGCTCGTCGCGTTCGTGAATCGCCGCGGCGGGCAGTGGTGGCGATCGGTGCCGCGCATCGGCGTCGGTCGCGCCCGGGTGCTGGTCGCTTGGCTCAAGCGTCACGCAGCGTCGATCTGCGCGGCCGTCGCGGTCGACGTCGACGCCGGCGACGCACTCGCGCCGACGTCGGCGAGCGTCACCGCCGGCGTCGACCACCTGGCCCCGCTCGAGCGCCTGACACTTCCCGTCGAGTTGTCGGGCGCCAACGGGGCAAACCGCGCCCCTGTGTTCGCGTATCTCGGCGCGGCGCACGACTTGGACGCGGTGCGGGCGTACCTGCATCGATACGACGACCGGCCTGCGACGCAGCGGGTCTACAGGAAGGAGCTCGAGCGCCTGGTGCTGTGGTGCGTGGCAGAGCGCGGCGTCGCGCTGTCGTCGATGCGGGTCGAGGATTGCGAGGCATACAAGGCGTTTCTCGCCGCGCCGGGCGAGCGCTTTACGGGGCCGCCGGTCGCGCGCACGAGTCGCCAGTGGCGACCGTTCGCACCCGGCGGCCTGTCGCCGGAAAGCCAGCGCTACGCGGTGCGCACGATTCGCGCGGCATTCACTTGGCTGGTGGCGGTGCGATACCTGGCTGGCAATCCTTGGGCGGCGGTCTCCGATCCGAGCATCATCAGGCGCGTGCGCAAGCTGCAGGTCGAGCGGGCGCTACCGCTCGACCTCTGGACGCGAGTGCGCGCAACGCTGGCCGAACGGAGTGAGCTGCAGGGTCCAAGCGGGCCGCGCTGGCGCGCCGCGCGAGCGCTGATGCTGCTGATGGGGGATGGTGGGCTGCGGATCGCCGAGGCGGCCGCTGCGACGCGTGCCGAGCTCGTCTGGATGCCGGCGGAGGACGACACGCCGGCCAGCTGGTTACTCGAGGTGATCGGCAAGGGCAACAAGCAACGCTACGTGCCGATCAGCGACGAATGCGTCGACGCGCTGCGCGCGCACTGGCAAGATCGCGGCCAGGATCTCGACGCGGCGGCTGCGGCGAAGCCGCCCGGGTTGCCGCTGGTGGCGCCGCTGGTCATCCCGCCGACGCCGCGGGCCCGCGAGAAATTCGGCGACCCCGTCGACAGTGAGGAAGAGGGTGCCGGCACCGCATCAGGAGGGGGATACTCCGTGCGCGGCGCGCGCGGACTCACGCAATGGGCGATCGCGCAGCTGCTCGAAGTGATGTCGGACCTGAGTGAATCGGAGCGGCGCAAGATGGCCAGCACGTCGCCCCATGCATTTCGGCACACGGTCGGCACGCAGATGTTGGCCGCCGGCGTCGCGCTCGAGGTCGTACAGCGTACGCTCGGTCACGCGTCGCTCGGCACCACGTCGATTTATGTGTCGCCGGAAGAGGCGCGGATGCGCCGCGAGGCGGCGAAGTACCATGCGCGGCTAACCCGCGACACCTGAATCGCACATGTAGGTGATCATGTTGGGTGCAACTCGGGCTTCCGTCGGGCAGCGCGTGCCTGATGCAAAGCCGCCAGGCGGTGACTTGCGCTCGGGTTCGGACCGTTCAGGCTGTTGCAGTGCACGATCTCGACGTCTTCCCAAAACCACGCGACGGCATCGACGAAGTCCCGCAGCCATTGCCGTGGCACAACAATGCGGTCGAACGTTGGCGAACCGCCGTACACGTACGGCTCCGCTTGCCCCGGCAAAATCATCGGCATTGGGGGCCAGTCCTGCCACAACTCCGGGTGGCGCTTAAATAGGCGGGAGGCGGAATCGCCGTCCCCGTGGCGGCACGCGTTCGCCAGCAGTTGAAGCCGCTGGAGGTCAGCATAGCTGTCGAAGGTGCTCAGCGGAATGCCTCGTACTTCCTTAAGCAGAATGCTCATGACGTTCAGGTTGCCGTTTTGCGCGCGCTCGATTCGCTCCTTGGAATGGGCGAAGGCGCATACGCACCCCGCTAGCCACCGGCGGATCTGCCGCTCGAATAGGGAATGGATCGCTAGGCAGAACGCCTCCGTGGTCGATCGCAGCAACTCTTTCGCGTCCTGATGGGCGAAGGGTGCTCCGCCTTCGGTTATGTTGGCCCAGCGATCAATGTCTGCGTCCAACGCGGCCAAGGCCGGCTCCACGACGTCTCGCAGGAAGGCACGCACCCGCAGAGCGTTGCCCGCGGATTCGATATCGGCGAGGCAGAACGTCCAGCGGACATCATCAAGGTTCGGCATGAGCGGGGCAAATTGGTGATCGCGTTCCGGAAAATATAGCGAATGCCGTCCGCCGAAGTAATGTTTGAACTATTCGCGAACCAAATTTTGATCTTTCCTGAAAGCCAGAGTTGGATGGCAGTATGCAGGATTTCTGTTTCAATAAAATCAAAGCAGATGACGGGCCTTCGTCGGTCCGAGCCCCTGTAATGACGGGGCGGACAAAGGGAATTTCGAAAGCCGGGATTGGACCGGCCAGCTAGCTGTGGTTAGCGCTGAGCGGGCCCTGAAAATCGACTGCCCGGTGACGCGACTATGACCGGACCATAAAAAGGGGCCGATAACGCCGAGGCGCACCCGTATAATTTGATGGCATCCAGCTGTGGGCCTGACAGCAGCGAGCGTCGGCACGCATAAAAAAGCCCCGCTTTAGGCGGGGCTTCGAACAACTGGGGGCTTGAGCCTTTCGGATTCGGCAGTCGAGACTGCTTGCACCAATTGGGTCGCGCCCCACTAGACTGTAGACCAGCACTGCTACTGGCCGAACACATACACTAGTCGAAATGTTCAACCTTGTCAACCAGCCCGAACGAATCGCCTTGGCACGGCTCGCCGAATTTTTCACTGATCGCAAGCATTGGTATCGCTCGCTCTGGGGTATCGGCACCACGCTTTCCATGGACGAGTTGTTTGAGGCCTGTTCCGTGATGAGGCAGGGACATCTGAGCGAGCCCGCGGTTAAGCGCATCGCGTCATCATTACAAAGACGGGTCGGCGGACACCCAGGATTCACTAGGGAAGAAAAGGCATTCCTGCGCGAACAGGTGCAACAGGTGCCGCGTGCTGAGGGCGTTGCGCATTATGCGATCCGCGAGCTTTCCGAACGCGTCTCACGCGACTATCTCGCGCGATGGGCTGCTGCGGTTCAGCGAGGCGATTTTCGCGCGGAACACTTCGCACGGCACGTTGGCGCCCATCTGCTCGACAGCGGATTTTCCGGCCAGTATCTGCGCGCTTTGATCACTTCCACGCAGGAATCGCCCGAGGCCGTGACCCTGGCAGAGTTTTGCGAACAGCTGCAGGGCGAAGTGCAGACGGCCGTTCCGCGGCAGTTTGAGGTGATGCTTGCGTTCAGGACCGCCCCTTGGGTTCGGCGCGGGCTCCCCGACATCTGGCTGACCGGGGCTGCGATTACGGGATGGTTGTCGGCAAACGGCTTCGACACCACGGGTGTTCGAGCGGCGGCCGCCATGATCATTACCGTTCGCGCGCGTGACGAGGTTGGCGCTGCAGATGCCGCTCGCAATGAAGCCGAGCGCTATTCAGCGCGGGCGCTCCTTGGAACCGGCCAACCGCTCGCATACCTTCCCCACCTGTGGGTCCGTGGTAGCGCGGCCGCCGCCCCCATGACTGCTAGTGCCCGGGGCGTTGCGGTCAGAGAGCTGTTTCGCGAGGACCGGGTATTCGCTACAGACGTCAGCCAGGACGTCGATGCCGCACTCGAGCTACTGGCCCACCTAGAAGGGAGTTCGCCGCCGGCCGCAGTCGCGGGCGGCTGGGGCGCAATCGAGGGCTTACTCGCGGATCCGAGTGATCGCTCTTCTGCGGCGGATAACTTGGCGACACTGGTAACCTGCTCGTTCCCGCGTGCCGAACTCACCGCACTTTCCCATCGCGTCGAGCGCATCATGCCGGCCGAATTTGCCGAGCTTTCTGGTGTGGACGTCAATCGAGAGCGTTGCCGAATTCTGGCTGCTATGATTCGCGACGATCGTATCCCCGTGCTGCCTAGCGTCGCGGACCAGGCCGCCGTTGCACGAATCCGAAAACTGCTTGCCGATCCTCGTCTTGAACTTCATACGATCAAAGACATGATCGGTGACTCCTTCCACCGGCTCTATCGCCAGCGAAATCTGATACTGCATGGGGGGCGACTCGATAGCGTTGCGCTTACCGCCAGCCTTCGCACCGTGGCAAAGCTCGCCGGTGCCGGGATGGACAGGATTACTCATGGTCACTACGTACAACGTCTTCGACCACTCGAACTCGTCGCGAAAGCCAATATGGCTTTGTCTCTCGTTGGGCGGGATGATCCTCTGGGATGTGTCGACTTGCTTGAGGTGGATTAACCAGCACCCGCTAGACTAGAGAACCCCTGCCAGGCCGACGGCTGATCGTACGGTCCTGGATAGACTGTCTGACGCTGCGTTGCCGGAGCGACGATCAGCAAAGCTTATAAGCAAACCGGAGATCAAGAATGACCGAGATTGGGCTTACGCCTGGCACAAAGGTTCGTGAGCGGGGCAAGCGGCAGGTAATGATAGTGAAGGGCCATGTTGGCCTGGCGGTAGCTGGGAGTAGCATCGGGCGCAAGCCGCTGAGTGTCGCCCACAAGGTCGTGTGAGAATGGCGAACGGCCAAGGGATCCCTTCGCAGTAGGGGCTTTCTCGTCTCGGCGCTCGAAGTCGTGGACAGCGATCAATAGCCGCGCAACCGAGAATGCAGCGGGAGCAATGGTGGACGGCAGCTGCCCGGTCCGCACGTATCGATCCCATGTGGTATCCACGGAGCACAACGATGAAGGCAACCACGACGGTGAACCTGTGGGGCACCTACCTCTGGCCGATTAACGAGGCACCGGCGGAGCCTATCCAGTGGCACGGGATAGATCTGTCCGACGTGCTCGACGGACCACTCCCTGGTTTTTGCGCTTATTACGGGCACCGTGCGCGCCATGCCGTAAGCGCCGACCATCAGCGTGCGTTTCCGAGCGGAGGGGGCGGTCGAAAAAAAGGCGAGCGCCCAACTCGGGCAATCGCAACGATCGAGGTCGATGTCGCGTTGACGAATCCGGTGCCTGGTAGCACGAATTCTATAGATCGGTGGAAGCACGCTGACACGCCGGTACTTGATCTGCGGCAGGACCGCTATCCTCACGACTTGCTGCCGATGCTCGAGGCGAGATTTGCGGCCAAGCGCCGCCGGGGTGTATGCGCCGTGCTGAGCGCGTCACCGGATCGGGCACGTGAACTCCTGATCGATCTTCCTCATCTGGAAGCCGTCGTCTTGCCCCTGAACTGCAACGACGATACGTATCGTATCGTGATGTGGGTGGTCAATCCCGAAAAGTCCGTTACGCGCCTCGTCTCGCCATACTCCGGGATGTCCTTTTCCCTACCCGCGCACGATAATTTAGCAATGCGATGAGACGGCCGCATGTGACCTACACGCGATATTGATGGAGCAACTGGCGCAAGCGCCATATGATCAGATTGGCGGTGCAGCGAGCAGACAGAACCGTCGGCGTGCACGTCAGCCGCAATCGGGCAAGTGTGAGGCGCGATGTAACACGGCATTCAACAGGAGAGCGCCGCGATGACTCAGCTGATTCAAATAGCTCCGGGCGTCTTGTTTTCGTCCGATGTCCTGAGCCCGGAATGGGGCCGCACGCGCCAACGGAAGAACGGATCGCGCATGTTCATTCTCGCGACCATTATTCCCCATCGTGTCGCCGTTCTTCCGCGGGCAAGTTTGGGCGAATTGCACACGCCCCGAAAGTTGCTTCTGGCGGCGTTAGTTCAACGCCGGTCGAATTAGCCGCGCCCTGACGTGGGCATGGACGAGATCAGTACGGCGCCGCACGAAGTCTTATGGCCGTCGAACGACGCAAAACTTCCCTCGACATTGAAGTCCGAATCACCTTCCACGATTACACACTCGCCGTGGATCGGGCATATGCAGCGATCGCCGATCCGTGCGACCGCGCGCCCCATGACCTCACTGTTCGCGGCGCCTGACTCAACGCGGCCGCCGTGACTGTGTACATCACCTACCCGAATAATGCCACGCATGGAAGTTTACGCTCTTGATTCATCGTCGACACAAAATCACACTGACTTCCGGCTGTCTAAACAGTGCGCGCCGTGCAGCTACATCGCCTCAAGAGCGCTCTTTGAATCGCTTGACGAGCCCTACGGCGATCAGAATGAGCCCCACGAACGCCATAAGAATGGGCACGGAGAAATAAAACAGCACCTGACCTTCGCTTTGAATATGCCACTGGTCGAATGCGCCAATGGCGAGAAACACGATAAGGACAGGCAGAAGCCCCACACCTACAACAATCAGCCCAGCTCCCCACCCGAAAAAATAACGATAGCGAGACGGCCTATACGCTCCCGGTTCCATAAAGGCGCCTTTCATCCAGTTACACAATCGCGCTCACCAGTGCTTCGCGCACGGTGAGCGATCTCTCGCAACATTCGCATTCTCAGAAGCTATAGCCTTGCCCGTACTGGCTGTAGTCGACATCGTGGCGCTTGCCCCACCACGGCAGATAGGCATTGCCTTCGCCAGCCGCACGGAACCACGGCTTCTTCGGATCGACGGGATTCAGCTTCGCCGGCGGCACCACGACGACGGCAGTAGGGTGTTCCGCATCTGTGGTGCCGGCCACCAGCGTGTTGCCACCGAGATGGTTCGCTCGACTGATCGCCAGAGCTACGTCCGTCAGCGCGGTACCGGCACCCATCTCGCCGAGGAGCGCCGGCGTGTTGAACGTCTGGGTCTTGTAGTCATATTCCGGCAGCACCTCGGTCAACGTCTGCGACAAAGCGCCAAGGCGAGCGGACGCGTCGTCGCTCCCCTTGCCGGCGTCGTGGACCACATAATGCAGGTCGGTCGTCGCGACACCGGCATTGTGCGCGGCTTGGTCGATCGTCGATTTCCAGGCCTGAACTGCGCGGGTCGTGCCGGACTTCTTTTCGAAGTCGTTCACGTTGCCGACGGCGGCTCGTCCAATCCAGGCAAGCGGTTCTCGCCCCGTCTCAAAGGCCGGGCCCGTCAGAACGAGCAGCACCATGTTCTCGTTCATCTGGTTGTCCTTCGGCGGAAAGCTCGGCGCGTCCCAGTTCATCACCCATACGCTTTGATCAGGATGAGCTTGCAGATAGTCGAGTGCGCGATTCAGCGAAGTAAAGCCTGCGTTCGGGCCGCCCGGCGTGATATGGACATCTGGCGGGGTGTCTTTACTCCAAAGAGTAGGTGCGTCCACGTTTCCGATCTCGAACGCAGACGTAAAGTCCTTCACAAGGAATTTTCGTGATGCTTCCGGATCGAGCCGTTTCTCAGGAATTGCGAACTCGATATGCATGCCTGCGAGTTCTCGCCAATTCTTCCTGTCCTTGGAATGCACGTTGTAGAAGTACGATGGATTCGTGACGTAAGTCTCGCCGAACAAAACGAGCAGCTGTTCAACATATTTCTCGTAGAAGCCATCGAACGTTTCACGGCCATCATTACCGTACGCGATTCCAGCAACCGGTTGAACGGTGGTGAAGCCCTTCGGGTCCTCTTTCACCATGTCGTCGTGCTCGTTGGGCTTGGCAAGGCCCATCGTCCAAAGCAACTGCCATTCGGTTGGATAGTCGCGCCGCTGGAGCGGGTTTAGCCATGCCAGTCCGACGACTTGTGCACGGAACGGTCGGTCAGGGACGGCAGCTGCCGCTGCAACACTTGTCGCAGTGGCCGTCGTTGCCGCCGCAGCCCTTTCCACGCCGGATTTCCGAAGTCCCGCCCAGAGCGCCAATACGGCGACCACAACCAGGAGCGGCAACACAATCAATCGTTTCATCCATTCCTCAACCGAGAGCGGCTGCGTCGCAGCCTGCTGAGCATGATACGTCCACGTGGCCGTTACTGCGACAGACAAGAGCAGAACGGCGAGCGCGACGCCAACGCGTCGCGGCCAAGTCGAGAGAAGGGTATTCATAGGGCGTGCGTCGCACTGAGGATCATCCCGCCATCTCGCTCGTCAACGATCTTCTTCGGCATGTGTGCTTCGGGGTCCGATTTTACCCAGCGTGATAGGAATTGCCCGTTCATTCTTCCCCAAACGAAATACTCCGCATACTTCTGGTGCGGATTGCTCTTGTCGAGTCCCTTAACGAAGCGCCAGTCCGCCTCGATGCGCAGATCCTTCCAGTCTTCTGGCGTCAGTTTGCACACGCCGATTGCGACGTCGTACGCGAGAGCGTGCTCCGCGTGCATCGCGTTCGTCATGATCGTCGAATGGTTCGTCGGATTGTTCTTTTCCGTCGCACCAAGGTAGGCTGTCACCGTGGATGACGAATACTGCCTCGCCTTGCCATCGGCATTTGAACCGGGTTGCTCCGACGTGACGTTTCCACTCGCGTCAATGAGCGCGCCGTTGCCTTGCTCACGTTGGCGGACGGTCTGTCGCACGACCGCGTGCAATTCGTACCGCATATCTGCTTCGCTATCCTCGTTACCAAGTGGCGTGGCGCCCTTGTAGTTGTCGATCGCATCTCCGGGCATTTTGTCAGCAGCAGCCTTGTTTTTGTCGCGAGCGGCCGCGACCGGATCATTGCCCTCATTGAAGAGACTGGTGGCTCCCGGACCGTCATGTACAGGCGCGATCGGACTACCAAATTTCATTGCAACAGGAGTGAACGGATGATCCAGCTTTGGCGCGTCAATTGGAATTGCCCACCAGTCTGGCGGCGTCGCATTGACCGCCGGTCGTGCGAGGTTGACGAGCGAGCCGATACCTCGCATCTGCCAGATCCCCCACATGTCGTGAAGAGTCGTACGGTTCTGCAACGACTTGATGATCGAAAATCGCGCCTCGGGCGATGGGGGATACCAGAAGCCTTTCGTCTTTCCCTTCTTGTAGCGCCAGTCATTCTTCGTGTAATCGTAATACTCGCCGGGTTTCTGGCCTACAAGGTAGCCCGAGGCGAATACCCGCTGCGTGAAGCAATCAGCACCACCCGTGACTTCGATTTCATAAGCGGTCAAGCCACGCCAGCCGATCCCCTGCACGGTTGTTGCCGAGATTACTTGATCATGCGGGCAGCAGTAGAGCGTGACGCGGCCATATGTGCGGTACGTGTTTCCGTAGCCCGTCGGCCCCATTGACGTCTTGCCCCAAACCTGAAGGCCATGGGCCTCGCGATCAGCGGCAGCAGTGTACGGCTTGCCCTTCGACGACGTGCACACGTTTGACATCTCTGGATCGATATCGCCAGGCATAGGTTCGAGGGCTGCGCGCGCGCGGATGATGTCGAAGAAGTTCGAGAGGGTATGGACCCGGGCCTCCCATGTCTCTCGCCCGCGTCGACCCTCTGAATCTTTTGCACCGCGTTGAGTCCAGGAATCGGCCAGGTTGCTGCCAACCAAGCTGTAAGGTGCGTTTGCCAATACATATGCGTCGGCGACGCAACGGCCGGATTTCCCCTCGCCATCCTTCACGTCCGGCAATTGGTCGCCCAGAAACGCTGCTGTGAGCCCGACCATGTTGCCTTGACTATGGCAAACCACGGTGATTGGACAATCAGCCTGCTTCTTCCTGATCGACTCGATCAGTTTCGCGAGGCGCAGCGCAGCCATCACGCCGTATTGACGGTTTGGTGTCGAGTACACCATGCGAGCGTCAACGGGATTCAGATCCTGGACCGATAGCCAGAGGAACAGTCGGTCGTTGACCCCGATGTTCCACAAATCCGGGAGACTCGAGCACCCATTTGCAAATGGCCCACCACCCCAGTAGTTTTGTTCATTCAGAAAGATGTTGCCGCCAAACTCCTGCAGTTCTTCCTTATTCGCCTTGTGTCCCCACCGGAAATGGATAACCGGTGACCACGACGGGTCGGGCTGCACGTAGGTTTGCGGCGTCATTTTCGGATTGATGAAGCCGTCCTTCGTGAGGAACTTGATGTACTTGGCCGGCGTGAGTTGTCCACCGTCCGGTCCTTTGAACATCATCTGGTCGTCGAGCCGCCCAAGGCGCCGGTTCAATCCGCGGCAGAGACCCTCTTCGGCTGGACCGAACCACTCGCCCTCGGAGTTGACGCCGTGGACGAAAATCACGACGCCAGGTAGCGGCATGGGTTTGACCGCGATGAGTTCCTTCTTCTTGTTCGGCAGCACCGTACCCTTGGCGGTTGCTGCTGGAGTGCGTTGTGTTGTCGACATACCCCGTGCCCTGTCTCTCAGTTATGCGTCTTTCTTGAAGAACTTCACGACCACCTGTTCGAACTGGTTGTGGTCGATCGGAGCCATCGTGCCCGCGCTGTCAGTCTGGCCATTCACGATCTCGCCCGACGATTTGTGAACCTCGCCGACGTACCCTTCGATTGGGTTACCGTCGGAGGCTCGCACCAGCTTCGGCACGCGTCCGAGCGGCGCATGATCGAACTTCGGCATGTCCGTGCTCATGCTTGCCGGCCCCTGCCATGAATGGCCGGCCGACTTCACGGTGAAGTTGCCCGGGCAACCGAGCTCGATGTCGCTGCCGTGCAGTTTCAGATAGGCACCGCCAGACGTCGTGAAGACCACCTGGTCGTTCGCCATGCCGGTGATCTTCCCGTCAGCGGCCGTGAACTGGATGTTCTTCGCTGAATCGATCTGCGTGTCGTCGTTTTGGCTCTGCAGCGTGACCTTGCCCTGGTTCGCGATCGCCGACACCCCGTCGCTGTGAGCAAACATTGCGACACCGCGACCGCCATGGAGGTTGATCCTCTGGCCGCTGGTCAGTTGGACGTGCTGCTGCGCGACCTGATCGATGTTTTCGCCCGCATACGTGACGTGCGTCTTCGGGGTGATCGCGACTGAACCAGCCTGTGCGCCGAACGCCAGCAGCGCCTGTGCCCCAGCCGCGGCGCCGGTACCCGTGGCCGACGCGCTGCTACTGGGCGTCCAGCCCTTGAACGCTTCGGCAACTGCCTGCTGACCAGCAGTATCGGTTGCCTGCCCACCGTGCTGACCGGCATAGTCGCCCAACGACTTGAATAGCTCGGTACACTCCCCGAGCAGCCGCAGCAGCTCATCGCGATCGAGCTGACCACCGCTCGCCTGCGAGCGTGCGTAGGTCGTTAGCAGAATCCCCTGTGCGGCCCGCAACGCGGCAGCCGCGTCGGTGCGCAATTCAGCGCCCTCGCCACGATCCTGGCCCTGGCCGTCCTGACGCGGCTGCGTCAGATACCCGAGATTCAGCTGCGAATGCGCATGCTCGCTGGCCAGTTGGCTTGAAATTTGGCCAGGCGTATCGTCGAGACGCAGTTGGTTATACCGGCGTCCCTTGATTTCCTTGGTCTTGATGCCCGACACGTATCGATTGCCGGGGAGGGTGCCGACGTGGGTGAACGTCGCAGGCGGGTTCGCTCCGTTGCTCAGGACGTTGATGATGACCAGGCGGTCAGGATCACCGCCGAGACAGCCGATCAAGACCTCCATGCCGACGCGCGGCAGGAAGAGGGCGCCGAAACTCCCGCCCGCCAAGCTCGCCCCGACACGAATCGGCGCGCTGTCGCCTGCGTTGTCGTTCGTGCCAGCACCCTGGGCGTGCGCGTGGTCCGCCGGATCGAGGCCGTGGATGCGCACCCGCACCCGTCCGTCCGCATCGCAGAATACTTCCTCGCCTTCCTGGCCGACGATGGTGCCGGTCAACAGGTGCGTCGGCGGCAGGTCGATGCGCGGATCGTATGCCGGCGTTAAAGGCACACCGCGGCGGACACAGGTGAAGCGGTTCTCGTAGCGCGTATCGGGTTCTTCGGCGGCCGCCGATGCCTGGAGCGGCGAAGGGTAGGCGAGATGCCGGCTCGCCGCGAAAAGCGCCTGGACGCGCTCGGTCAGCCCCTTTGGAAGGTTGTTCCAGACGTCATGCTCGATCGCCGTGATCACGAACTGCCGCTTGTCCGTGGTCTGCATGTCCAATTCCGGGTCGCCGGTCAGCGTGATCCATGCACCCACGGCCAGATCGCGTACGCTGCTTACGCCATCGTAGCGTTCAGCCTCGAATTGATGCGCGAGCATGCGCGCACGCGTGAGGCGCTCGTGATCGTTCCACGAGTCACCCGCATGCGGAATGTCGATCGCGACGTCTGTCAGGAGTTGCGCCAGATCGTTGCCAGCGTCGCCTTGATCCAGACTGGTGGACACCATCGACTCGTCGATCCTTGCCTTTTTGTAGTCCCATGAAGGCCTCCCGGCCTTGCCGGGCGTGAGCCGCTGGTGCAGGGCGAACAACGTCACCGTGTCTCGCTCTTCGGTAGCGGCGTCGCGCGGATGCAGGCGGACGGAACCCGCCGGTGCTTCTGGCAGCGAAGCGGGGTCGTCGCAGCACACGAGCGTGTGAACAGGCGTCTCATCGTGGCCGTTCCGCGCTGTGGCAGCTGCCCCAGCTCTGGCAAACACCGTTATCCCTTCGCGCCGCAGCAGCCGCCGCACGAACCTCGCGTCCGATTCGTTGATCTGGCGGGTGAGCTCGCGCGCCGGGTAGCGGTCGCGGTGAAGCCCGGAAAGGTCGAATTCGAAAGCAGCGGCCAGTGCAGGGCTACGTTGACGCCATTCATTGAACAGCGTCCCGAGGATGTCGACGACGCTCAGCTGGCGGAACACGCGGGAGTTGGTGCGCTTGTCCATCAACGACAGCGCGTCGCAGACCGTCAACTGGTACACGCACAATTCGCCGTCGCTTTGGCCGATCTGGACGTCCCGAACGATTGCGTTGACGAAGTGCAACTGGCCACGGTCGGTAACGAGTCGCATCGAGATCGGCACGCCGAGAAATAGCTGCGGCGGCAGGTTATGGCGCGTCGACACGCAGGTTAGATGGCCCTGGATGCCGGACATCAATCCCTCGTGCACGTGGGCGTGCTGCAGGGCGAGCAGGTGCCCCAACGCCCCTTGCGCCTTACCGAAATTCAATGCTACCGGCCGGCGGTTCCAGTCGACCGCCCCGGATGCGAAGCTGCTGAGTGTTTCGCTGATACTCACTTCGGCCCTCAGATTTTTGTTTGAATCTTCCGAATTTCAACGTTTGCGCGACAGGTCAAACAATCAATTCACGCGGCACGAAGTGCCAACAACCCGCTTCAGGGTCATACAGTGCCAACTGTTCAGCGCGGTCGGCCGGCACCACGATTGGCTCGATCGAGCCGAGTGCCGCAACCGCCCGGTGTAGCGCGGCTTCCGCAGCCGCCGGCGTGTCCAACCACCGGCGCGAGATCTCCAGCGTATCGCGCCAGGCGAACAGGCCGGCCTGTTCATGCAGCCGGTCGAGTACCGCCCAAGTTCCGCTTTCGATCGACATCGTTTCCGGGATGCGGTGCCGCACCCGCCATTGCGCGGATTGCTCCCGCGCTATCCGGATCAAACGGCCGTCGTCTGCCGTCACCAATCGTTGCCCATGTGCGAGCCACGCCACGTGCAGCACGAGTGGCCGCTGCCGGAGCCAACTCGAATAAAAAATCTCAGGGGGCAACCGGTTCGAACGCACCACGGCCTCGATCGCGTTCGGATCGAGCCTCCGCAAGAACAGCATGTCCAACAATGCATCGAACGGAGAGAGGAAGCAGCGTACCGCCGGACCCCACCGGGTAGCATCGGCCAGAACCGACGCGGTATCCTCGCGCGTCGGCGTGGTCAGGGCGAATACAGGTTGCGCCTGCTCTCGCGCCAGCGCCTCGGCGAACGGATCGACCGCGGAAGTCATCGGGAAATTGCGGAATTCGTCTATTAGATCATATGACGATTAGGTTAACCCATTCTAGGCGGTCGCCTCGAGACAGAACGTCAATGATTGTTACGCCGTAGAGTCGGGCCGCCGATACTTGTGCCGTGAGGCATTCCTGCATCGAGGTTTTGTCGAACCCATCCCAGAAGCAGGGGGCAGGGAGGCATATCGAGATGCCGTAGGTGGATTCGGCAAGCTTAAGCGCAAATCAAATATCGCGATCCGATAGAGTGCTTTTATTGCAGTAAGAGAGCACGGACTGTGATTCTCAAGCTGCGTTGGGAGCGAATCGGATTCGCAGAGGACGGAGAATGGCATCTCCGCGGGTTCATTGTCACCTCGCAGGTGTGGGCGGCTCGCGAATGGTCTCAGGTATATTCAGGGGGTTCTTATCCTCACGGTATCCGTGCAATGGAATCAAGACGCAAGACAGTGGGCGTCGTCGCGCCCGCAGGTGTGCCCGATCGGCAAGGAATCGAGCACGGCATCGCGCTCGTCGAAAGTGGGGCTTCAAGGTCACGACGGGCGCGCATCTTGGCAGCCGGTACCGCTATTTCGCCGGTACCGCCGGGGAGCGCGCGGATGATCTGCGGCGCGCCTTGATGGATCCGTCGATCGATATCGTCTGGCTCGCGCGAGGGGGATTCGGTTGCGCGCATCTGCTCGAGCACCTGCCCGACGAGATCGCGACGCCGAAGACGATCATCGGTTTTTCCGACGCGACGTCGCTGTTCTGCGCGCTCGCCGACCGGCCCGGCGTGCGCTTGTTGCATGGTCCGACATTCCACAGCCTGGCGACCAAGGTCGACGACGCGACGCGTGCCGACATGCGCACCGTGCTGACCGGTGGCCAACGCGCTGCGCTGAGCCTGCGGCATTTGTCCGGCGCCCCTGGTGCGGTGCGGGGACGTCTGTGCGGCGGCAACGTGACGGTGCTCGCGAGCGTCGCGGGTACACGCTGGTCGCTTCGCTCACGCGACGCGATCGTCCTGTTGGAGGACGTGACGGAATTCGGCTACCGGCTCGACCGTAGCCTGACACAACTGCGTCTGAGCGGCGCGTTCGACGGGGCCCGCGCGTTCGTGCTCGGGCAATTCACGCGCTGCCCGATCCCGGACGGCGCGGATTTCACGCTCGAGCAGATGCTTGTCGATGTGCTGGGCGGCTTCGGCCTGCCGATCTACTCGGGTCTGCCGATCGGACATGAACACCGCAACATCACTTGGCAATACGGCAACCAGGCTGCCATAGAGAACAGCGCGATCCGGTTCGTCGCGTAGCGTCGAATCTAGAAGGACAGGAACGCGTATTCAAAGGTGGCTCTCCCGGGCACAGGCACAAGGTCCGATGTCCGGTCGAATACCGGAAGGGTCTCGGAATTGCGGCATATACCAGTACCATCTACGGAACTCAGTGGTGCGCCGAAATGGCCGATCCACGGCTTAGGACGCAACACATTCCAAATTGGAGCGGCCCCACGTATCTGAGGACACGAGGACTCTCTTAAAATAAGGGATAGTCTTGTGCCTATCAGTAAGCCTAGTCATTACGTGGAAAGCATCGAAATTCTGACCGAGCCGGAGCGCCGTCGTCGGCGCACGGCGCAAGAAAAAATCGCCATCGTGCAGGAAACATTGGAGCCGGGAGCGTCGGTGTCGGCCGTTGCACGTCGGCACGGCGTCAACGCCAACCAAGTGTTCGGCTGGCGCAAGCAATACCAGGAAGGCAGTCTGACGGCGGTGAAGGCAGGCGAAACCGTTGTGCCGGCATCTGAGCTGGCCGCCGCCATCAAGGAAATCAAGGAACTGCAACGGCTACTTGGGAAGAAGACGCTGGAGGTCGAAATCCTGAAAGAAGCCGTGGAATGGGGCCGTTCAAAAAACCTGATTGCGCGCTCGCCCTTGCTGCCGGGGGACGACCGATGAAGACGGTCTGCGAAGTTCTCGGCGTGGCGCGCTCTGCCGTGGCGGTGAAGCGAGCTCGCTCGTCCGACTGGCGCGATGGTCGCCGTGCCCGCGTGACCAACGATGCCGGGCTGGTCGAGGAGATTCAGGCCCATGTGGCGCACCTTCCCACCTACGGCTACCGCCGTGTCTGGGCGCTGCTGCGCCGCAGTCGGGAGCAGAGCGGTGCGCCGTGCATCAACGTCAAGCGCGTGTATCGGGTCATGCGGGAGCATCAGTTGCTGCTGCGCCGCCCTGGCATGCGGCGAGATAAGCGGCGACATGACGGTCGCGTTGCGGTGGACCGCAGCAACACCCGCTGGTGCTCCGATGGCTTCGAGTTTCGGTGCGACGATGGTACGCCGCTGCGCGTGACGTTTGCGCTGGACTGCTGCGACCGCGAGGCGATTAGCTGGGCAGCAACGACCGGCGGGCATAGCGGTGATGTGGTGCGCGACGTGATGCTGGCCGCCGTCGAACAGCGCTTCGGCACCACGCAGGCCGCGCAGCCCATTGAATGGCTGACGGACAACGGCTCGGCCTACATCGACCACCGCACACGCAGCTTCGCTCGCGAACTGGGTCTTGAGCCGCTGACCACACCGGTCCGTTCGCCGCAGAGCAATGGCATGGCGGAATCGTTCGTGAAGACCATGAAGGACAATTACGTCGCCTATATGGACAAGTCTGACGCACCAACAGCGCTCTCGCGTCTGGCTATCGCGTTTGAACACTACAATGAGCGCCACCCGCACAAAGCCCTGAAATACCGCTCGCCTCGCGAGTTCAGGCGTAATGCGGTGTCATCAACCTAACGGTGTCCGCGTGTCCTGAGTTACAGGGGCAACTCCACAAATATGCCAGTCACGACGTTAGTTATCTGTTATGTAAAGTAGTTTCGAGTGCTTATAAACGGGAGGGCGTCCCCATGGAACCTTTTGGCATGTTCGCACCCGGTGTCAACCTACGATCCGTTCTCGGCTGTGGGGTTCTCACCATCGCTGTAGCAGTGTTGCGACCGAGGCGAAAATCACGCAGCAAGCCCGCATTACGATCACGCTCGACCTGCCGCTGCCGTTTGACGCGCAAGCCGCCGCAAAGATCGGCGGATTGGTCATTGTGATCTCAGGCGCCTCTTGTCGTCATGCTCACTTTGGCACTGGGCGGCTGTTGAAATTCGGAGCGGAGACCTGGCCCACTCGATCAATCGCGCTGGCTGCGCGTTTTAGGTAGCATGCCGTGGAAGCAATGAAAAAGGGCTCCAACGGCATAAGCGATGGTCGCTTCACTGCCGCTGGAGCCCGTTCAGGGCCAGCCAGTTACTGGCCTGCGGCCAGTGCCTTAACCCTCTCGGTTGTTAGTGCGTTGCCGGCAATGCCCCAGTCACCGCTCTTTACTTCTTCAACGATAACCCAGGTAACGGGCCGCATGCTTTCGCCCTCGATCGACACCATGGCGTCGGTAAGGGTAGAAATGATCTTTTCCTTGTCGGCTGCGGAGAAAACGCCTTCGATGACTTTTACGTTAATGAGCGGCATAAGTGTTCCTTTGGTTCGTTTGAATTGATGCTGCTGTCTTGCCTTACGTCGGCTTGATTCAATGGTATTGCTTCACAATTGCATCTCGGATTCGTTCGAGGGACAGCCGAAGCTGCGCCCGCGGACACGCAAGATTGAGTCGCACTCTACGGTCGCCGTTCTCGACGAACATCTCTCCGCCTTCCAGAACGACGCCTGATTTTTCAAGAAAGAAACGCGTGAGGTTGACTGAATCGTCGAAATAGGTCCGTAGGTCGATCCACGCCAGATAAGTCGCTTCCGGAACGCGAAATTTTGCTTTTGGCAAGTGTTCGCTCAGAAAGCGTTGAGTCAGGGCGAAGTTCTCGTCCAGATACAGCCGCAGCGCATCCAACCACGGAGCGCCATCGCGGTACGCACCGATGGCGGCGGCGAGACTGAGCGGGTTCACGAACGGGTAGTGGCGCCGTTTCCATTCTGAGCGCAATTCCGGATCCGGGATGATGACGGTCGCGATCATCATTCCTGCCAGATTGAACGTCTTGCTAACGGCCATGCACGTGATGATGTCCGGGCTACCCGGGAACAACTTCGCCAACGGCGTGTGTGCATTTCCGGTTCTTAGCAAGTCGCAATGGATCTCGTCAGAAACAATCTTCACACCGTTTGCGATGCAGAGTTCACCCATTCGGCGCAGCTCGTCGCTTGTCCAGATCCGGCCGGTCGGATTGTGAGGGTGGCAGAGGAAAAAGAGCTTCACCGCTGGATCGCTAACTTTCGCTTCGAAGTCCTCAAAGTCGATCGAGTACTTGCCGTCGTCGGATGCGAGCATGCGTGACGTCACGAATTCGCGATCGCGCTGAAGCGCCGCGTGTTTGAAGTATCCATAGGCCGGCGTCAGACTAAGCACTTTGTCGCCGGGGCGGCACACATATTCTACGAGTGCGAAGAGGGCTGGTATGACGCCGAGTGAGACCTGCATTTCCTCGCGAGCGAAATGCCAGCTGTATCGTTGCGCACACCAGGAGTGGAAAGCCTGATAGAGCTGCTCGTCCAGGTCCGCCGTGTAGCCGAAGATGGGATGTTTGAGGCGCTCGGTAATGGCATCGATGGCGGCATCGGGGGCGGCGAATTGCATGTCGGCGACCCACATCGATATCAGCTCTTCTCTCGGCATCTCGAGTGCAAGTGCAGGTGCATCCGCTCCGAACAGATAATTCGCGAAACCTTCCTCCGCCATTGCATTTGTGTTGCGGCGGGAGATCGAGCGATCAAAGTTATAGCCCATACTGGATTCTCCATGTACGAAATCAAGCATTCAACGAGCCTCGCGCGATGCAGCTGTTGGTCTATCGCACCGACGGACGACGGCATATCCGCTTGACCTTTCGGTCCCATGACGCGCAACAGTTTCGAAGGCCTGCATTGACGTCGATGGGGAGTCTGAATGTGGCATGCAACCTGAGGCGACGCGTTGACCGGCCCGGATCACGGTCGGCCGGCCAAGTTTCGCCAGATCTTCTGATGCTATTAAATGCCGATGGGAAGCACTTCGAACGACTTGGAAAAGTTGATTCGGAGACTTCCCATGCAAGCAGTCCGAGGCCGCCGTACCTCATCTCGCGTTCATGTCGGGGACCGGAATGATGCGTCGGCATTTCAGTCCGATTACGCGGTTTCCTGCTCGAAAGTCGGATAATCGGTGTAGCCCTTGGCACCAATGACGCCATAGAAGGTCGACCGATCGGGCTCCGTGAGCGGCCAACCGTTCTTCATCCGCTCCACCAAATCGGGATTGGAAATGAAGGCCGTGCCGAACGCGATCAGGTCAAGTTCTCCCTTCGCCAGTTCGGCTTCGGCGAGCTCCTGCGTGAAGCCGCCGGCGCCGATCAGCGTGCCTTGGTAGGCCTTGCGAAAGGCCGCACCAAAGCCATCCGGAGTACCTGCTGCAGAAATGGTCGTCTGATAGTTCAGGTGCACGAACGCCAGCTTCCGTTCGTTCAAGGCCGAGGCCATGCTCGCCCACGCATCCGCTTCCCCTTCGAAGGCCTCCATATCGTAGATGCGCCCGAACGGCGAGACCCGCACGCCCACCTTTTCACCGCCAATGGCGTCTGCCAGGGCGTCGATCGTCTCCAGCAAAAAGCGCTGACGATTAGCGATGGAACCACCATATTGGTCGGTGCGGGTGTTCAGCGCGCTGCTCAGGAACTGGTCGAACAGGAAGGCATTGGCCGCCATCACTTCCACGCCGTCGAAGCCTGCGTCCATCGCCCGACGCGCGGATGCAACGAAGTCCTGAGTGACACGTTGCACTTCGTCCGTGGTCAGCGCACGCGGCACACTCGGGAGGACCGGGCCCTCCTTGCCGGGTTCTACCCACGCGTAGACCATGGTCGTGGTCGCCGGCACTTCGCCCGACGACACCGGAGCCGCATTGCCAGGCTGGATGGAAACGTGGGACAGCCGGCCAACGTGCCAGAGCTGGGCAAAGATTTTGCCGCCCTTTTTGTGCACGGCGTCGGTGACCTTCCGCCATCCTTCCGTCTGCTCGTCGGTGTACAGACCCGGCGTATACAGATAGCCTCGGCCCTCTTCGGACACCGGAAGACCTTCGGTGATGATCAAGCCGGCGGAAGCACGCTGCGCGTAGTAGAGCGCGGTGAGATCGTTGGGAATGTTATCGGGCGTACGCGTGCGCGTCATCGGTGCCATGACGACGCGGTTGGCGAGCTGCGTCCCGGAGAGATCGTAGGGCGTAAACAATTTACTCATCATGTTGCTCAAAATGTAGGTGCGCCAGGGCGCTGGTGAGTGTCGGGTTAAATGCGAAATGAAACGGATGGCTATCTAACAGCCGGGAATCTGCTTCACGCGCATTTCGGTCAGTCCGGAAAGAATCGATACCTTGTGAATGGGGGGCTGCCTGCCTAGTGAGCGCACCCGTCAATGCTGCAGCTCATGCCTCCGGTGTCTTCGCTTTCGTCCGGTACGTTCTCGGCGGAGTCGAACAACGCTTTTTCGAACACGGCAACTTCACGTGCGCCTGAGAGGTACGTTCGGTTGTTGAAGACAAACAGCGGAACGCCATTTGCGATTCGATTTGCCTCTGCTTCATCTCGCGCGATTTCGGACACCATCTCGCGATCGTCGAAGGAGAGCGACGCAGCAGAAATGCCGATGCTCTTCGCAAGGTCGATGAGCGCGGCTCTATCGAAGATGTCAATCCCGTCGGTCGTCGCGGCCCGGTAGATCGCTTCGATCATCCGTTGTTTGTCTTCGGACGTTTGGACACTTTTGACGAGTAGGTGCGCGTCGCTCGTATCGCCAAAGCGCATGGTCTCGAATCGGTAGTTCAGACCTTCCTGGGCTCCGGCCGAGCACACCGCATCCATCATTCTTTGCGCTGCTGTCGCGTTTCCGAACTTGGCATAAAGCGCGTCTGTAAAGCCGGTCGGAACCATGCCTCGCGCAAGACGGTAGGACTTGTGTGTCACGACCACGTCGACGTGCTGCGTCACGCCTTCTATCGCTTTTTCCAGGCGTCGTTTTGCGATCCAGCACCAGGGGCAGACAAAGTCCGACCACACTTCTACATTGACCCGCTTCATGTTTCATCCTCAGCTAGAAATTGCTGCCTCGTGGCGCTCCGCTCGCAGCGGTAGCGCCGGGTAGGACATTTACTCGCGACCGAGATGGTCCAGCGCGTCGAGGACATGAGTGCTATAGACCACAGCGGCGCCGGCATTGAGATTGATGGCGACACCAAGTGCTTCTGCGACTTCTTCCTTCGTCACACCGAGCTTGTTGGCTTCTGCCGCGTGAAAAGCGATGCAGCCGTCGCAGCGTGTTGTGACAGCGACTGCCAACGCAATCAGCTCTCGCGTTTTTGCGTCGAGATGATTTGTCTTGGCGCCGGCGGCACCGAGCAAACCAACGCCTTTGAGCGTGTCCGGGGTGTACCGTGCGAGTTCATGCACGCGACGGGTGACGGCGCCGATTGTTTCAGTCCAGTTTTCCATGGTTTTCTCCAAATAACAACCAACTAGTTGGTAGGGTAAATACTCAAATAAAAGAGCCATGTTCACGCGGAAAACGGCTCTGGCGCTGGGTGCAACGATGAATCGTTTGGGGAAGCGATCCCCTTTTTATGCTGCGGAGACGATGAGTCGAATGATGCCGCGGTCGAGCGTTTCGCCGTTCTTCATGGCCCACTCGACAAAGCTGGCTCCCTCTAGAACGCTCAATACCTGATACGCCTTCTGGCAGCTCCCCACACCGGCGGGGATCTCACCGTCGCTGATGCCCTTGTCGATGACCCTGGTCAGCCAGCGCAGTTGCAGCTCGAAAAACCGGTGCGTGAGCTTCTGCAGTTCGGGCGGCAAAGCAGCCATCTCGGCGGCAAGCGCACCGCAGAGCGGGAGCAGGCTTCCATCACTGCTGGCGCGAAAGGTATCGAAAAATCCGTTCAAGCGGCCCCAGAAGTCCTCATTCTCGCGGTCGATTCGCTCGAACGCTTCCACCACTCTCGCGACATAGGCTTCCACAATCGCAACGCCCAGATCTTCCTTCGTCGGGAAGTGATGGTGAATGCTTGCCTTCCGGATGCCAACGGTTTCGGCCAGATCCGCATAACTGAAGGCGGCATAACCCCTCGAGCGCATCAGGCCTTCTGCAGCTTGAACCAACGCGTCGCGCGTACCTACTGCCATGCATCCTCCGGCACACTGCCATCTTCAATTGAACGAACCCAGCGAATCACTGCAAGCGCAGTCTACCTACTAGTTGGTTTTTTGTCAAGCATGACGGCGCATCTCGTCTTCGCAGCGGGCCAACCTTGCAGGGACGCCCCGCAAGCAGATGGTAGAGGAACGTGTCCCCAATTGCACTAACCGACCTCGTGCATTTTTTCATTGAGCGGGCAGCGCGGCAAATTCGTCCGATCAATCTCGAAGGAGCGTCACGACTACAAGGACGAGAAATGCCCTTGTGAAGCTACCAACTAGATGGTAGGCTTGCCGCGTGTTTGAACTTTTCCCTGCGCGAGAGCGCTCCTAGGAGGACCAGCAGATGACTACCCACCCGAACGGAATCGATGTGCCGGCTTTGCAGCAATTCGCGCAAGAAGTCGCCACGGACCCCACGAAGCGAAACGCGCGCTTCAACGTCAAGACGAAATGGGAACACCAGACGCGTTCCGTGGCGACTGTCAGCCACTATGAGCTGGGCGGGGTGACTCACCAGCGGCATTTCGAAATCGCAGCGGACGAACCCACCCAGCTTTTGGGCATGAATAGCGCGCCTAATCCGCAAGAGCTGCTCATGGCCGCGCTCAACGCTTGTTTGACGGTCGGATACGTGGTCAACGCCGCCGCGATGGGGATCACTGTCCACAGTCTGGAAATCGAGACCGATGGTGAGCTGGACTTGCGCGGTTTCCTCGGGCTCGACGAGAGCGTGAACCCGGGATACGACGAAGTGAGCTATGTCGTTCGCCTGCACACGGACGCTTCGCGCGAGCGTGTCGAGGAGTTGCACCGGGTCGTGACGAAAACTTCGGTCAACCTCGCGAATTTCTCGAAGGCGATCCGCATGGTCTCGACTCTCGAAGTCCGCGAAGGCTAACCAGCGGAGGTGCTTGCGAAACCGGCCGCGTTCTGCGTTCTCCGCGAGGCGAGCTGATTCATGGACGCGGCAAGACGAGTAATGTCCGCGTTGGCGCGGCCGCGCATGCGGAACTGATCCAGACATTTAAATTAAGGAAGCCAAAATGAACGATTTTTCCGGTAAGAAACTTCTTGTCGTCGGTGGCACCAGCGGTATCGGGCTCGCAACGGCCAAACAAGTGCTGAAAAGCGGCGGTAGCGTCGTCTTGACGGGAAACAGGAAAGACAAAGCTGAAGCGGTCCGTGCCGAACTGAGCGGGCTCGGTCCGGTCTCCGTGATTGCGGCGAACCTCATGACAGAGGAAGGCATGAACGCCATTCGCTCGGAGATCAACGCGAATCACAAAGATATTTCGCTTCTGGTGAATTCCGCGGGCATCTTTGCTCCGAAGGCCTTCATCGACCACGAAGAATCTGATTACGACATGTACCTGTCGCTCAATCGTGCCACTTTCTTCATTACGCGGGACGTGGTCAGGAACATGCTCGCTGCGAAGCTCCAAGGCGCTATCGTGAACGTCGGGTCGATCGGAGCCCAGGCAGCGCTGGGCGACTCCGCGGCATCGGCGTATTCCATGGCAAAAGCAGGTCTGCACGCGCTCACGCGCAATCTCGCGATTGAACTCGCCGATGCGGGTATCCGAGTGAATGCTGTCTCGCCGGCGATCGTACAGACGTCGATTTATGAAGGCTTCATGGCGAAGGAAGACATTGCCGGTGCGATGAAAGCGCTCGAGTCGTTTCATCCGCTCGGACGCGTCGGTACGCCCGAAGACGTTGCAAACACGATCGTCTTCCTTCTTTCAGACAAGACCTCGTGGGTAACCGGTGCCATCTGGAATGTGGATGCGGGGGTGATGGCCGTGCGCAAATGATGGCTGTTTGGATGTACGCGCGCTAGCAGTACATGGGCGACGGAAACGTGATGAAGGAGGGGCTACCGCTGCCTCCAGCGGTGCTCCAACAGGACATTGAAGGCGTAGTCGGCGACTTCATGGACGGCGAGCAAGGAGTGTGCGATGCGATTTGCAGTCTATAAAAAGGATGGGCACCGCGGCATCGCGGTGGAGCACGGCGGGCGATGGTTCGGGCTGACCGCCGAGGACACCGCCTATCCGGGCGATCTGGATGCGCTGCTGGCGCACGGCGCTGATCTTGCCGAAGTGGGCGCGCTTCTCGCGCGCGGCGCGCCGGTCGATCTCGAGGCGGTGCGCTTGCTGCCGCCGTTCGGACGGTCAGGCAAGATCGTCTGTGTCGGATTGAACTACCTCGACCACTCGACCGAGACCGGGTTTGCGAAGCAGGCCTATCCGACCGTATTCGCGCGGTTTGCGTCGAGCCTGATCGGCCATGGCGACCCGATCGCGCTGCCGGCGCAATCGTCCCAACTCGACTACGAGGGCGAACTAGTGGCGGTGATCGGCAAGGGCGGACGCAGCATAGCGCGCGAGCGGGCGCTCGATCACGTCGCCGGCTATTCGATTTTCAACGACGCCACGCTGCGTGATTACCAGTTCCGCACGCCGCAATGGACGATGGGTAAGAACTTCGACGGGACGGGGGCATTCGGGCCGTGGTTCGTCACGGCCGACGAACTGCCGCGCGGCTGCAAGGGGCTGAAGATCCAGACGCGCCTGAACGGGGCGGTCGTGCAGGAGGCGTCGACGTCGGACATGATCTTCGATGTCGAGACGCTGGTCGTGCTGCTGAGTGACGTGATGACGCTGCAGGCCGGCGATGTGATCGTCACGGGCACGCCTGCCGGTATCGGGATGGCGCGCGAACCGCAGCTCTGGATGAAAGCCGGAGACGTCTGCGAAGTCGAGATCGAGCGGCTCGGCGTGTTGCGCAACCCGGTCATGCCGGCGGCGATGGTCCGGCGCGACGCCTGACGGACGCGCATGGTGCCCTGCGCTCGGCTCGCCAAACGCGCCCGTGCACTCAGTCGCCTGCAGCCAGGAAGTTCACCGGACCGTCAGTCAAACGCAAAGCGGGGGGATCCGATCCGCCCACGGTGCAGCGCGCTCAAGCTGCGCGGCGAGCGAGAACAGCAGCGACTCTGCGCCGAACGCCCCCGCGAAATGGCTGCCGATCGGCAGGCCTTGCTCGTCCCAGTAAAGCGGCACCGACATCGCGGGCTGACCGGTCGCGTTGAACCATGCCGTGAACGGAGAAAACCGATGCGCGCGATCGATGACTTCGCTCAACGACTGCGTGTCGTCCGCGGTCGCAAGTTCGGCCGGCGCAAGCGGCGGCATTGCGAGCGTCGGCGTTAGCAGCACGTCGTAGCGCTCCATCAACCGGCCGAACGTCCGGCCCAATGCATGGATCCAGTCGACGGCGCTCGCGTATTCGGCGCCGCTTGCATTGCCTTTCTCCCGCAGGATGATACGGGTGCGGGCCTCGATTTCGCCGTCGCGCACCGGAAGTCCGCGCTGGTTGCCTATCATGTCGACCAGCGCACGCGTTTGTGCGCCGATGATCGTGAATACACGGTCATAGAACGCCTCCGAATCGACCGGACTATCGAGCGGCTCGACGTGGTGTCCGAGCGAGCGCAGCAACGCGACGGTATGTGCGAGTGCGGGTCGGCAGGCCGGATGAAGCGGCCACGGTGGCGCTTGCTCGATCACGGCGATTTTTAGCGGCCGCGGATCGCGCTGCGTGGCCGCGAGAAACGTCTCCGGTTGGCATGGCGCCGCATAGGGCGCGCCGGTATCGGCACCCGCGGTCAGGTCCAGCAGGGCGGCGCTGTCGCGAACCGAGCGCGTGATCGCGTGGTTGATGGCCATGCCGGCCCATCCTTCGCCGATCATCGGGCCATTCGGCGTTCGGCCGCGTGTCGGCTTCAATCCGAACACGCCGCAGCAGGACGCGGGCACCCTCAGCGAGCCACCGCCGTCGTTGCCGTGCGCGAACGGCAGCACGCGCGCGGCGACAAGCGCTGCCGCGGCGCCGCTCGATCCGCCGGCGCTCACATGCGGATTCCACGGATTGCGTGTGACGCCGAAACGCGCTGAGGAGGTGCAAAACGACGTGCCCAGTTCGGGCGACAGCGAGGTTCCAGCGATCGGTATGCCCGCGCGCCGTAGGCGCCCCACGAGTTCGCCGTCGAAGTCGGGCCGGTAGTCGCCGAACAGGAACGATCCGTTCGCCATGCGTGCGCCGCGCACCGGCATGAAAAGGTCCTTGATGAGTGTCGGGACACCGGCGAGTACGCTCTCGTGGCCAGTGATGGTCGATGCGGCTAGTCTGGCCGTTTCGTCGAGGCGCTCTGCGACGGCATTCAGCGAGGGGTTGATCGCGTCGAGACTGGCGAGGACGGCGTCCAGCAGTTCCGTCGGCGTTACTTCTTTCTCGCGAACGAGCGCCGCGAGCGCGATGCCATCATGCGTGGCGATGAGCGTTTGGAAATCTTTCATAGGTCTATCGTTCGAGAACAAGACAATGGGAGTGGATCAATCGTCGCCGCGGCTACGAAATGCCGGCAGCAACCACAGCAGTGCCGTGGCGGCTGTACCGGACGCGATGGAGACGATTGCGGGACGCAGTCCGCCGAACGCCTGTGCACATCCGAGCACGACCAACGGGCTGAGGAACTGGCCCAAATAGAGCGCGGCTGTGAAACCGCCCAGGGCGCGGCCACGAATCGCGAGCGATAGCCTGCGCATCAGCGGCAGGATTGCGTTTGGGACCAGCATGCCGCCGCCGAAGCCGTGAATCACGACCGCCACGACGATGGCCGGCACCGTATTGGCGCTCGCAAGCAGATACAGACCCACCGCAAGCAGCACAAGGAGCGCGACATTGACGAAGCGCCGGCCGAGCGAGTCGCGCAACCATGGCCATGCGATGGAGCCGGCCAGCGTCGAAAGCAAACCGATACCCGAGACCGCACCGATCATCGTCGACGAGTGCTGCCCGATGTCGATCATCAGCTGCGGCATCTGCACCGGGACCACGAAGGAACTGACCATTCCGACGCAGATCAGCAGATAGCCAATGGCGAGCGTCGACGCGAGCTTGCCGCCGGACAGCGGCGTGCCGCCGTCGCCCGGCTCGGCGGGCCGACCATGACGCAGCGGCTCCCACAGCAGGGCGGCAATCGCAGGTATGAGCAGGATCGGCAGCAGGTAAAGATAGAACGGATAGCGCCATGCGTGCTCGCCGGCCGCGCCGCCGAGCACGAAAAAAATCGTGCCGACGACACCGATCGTGACGACCTGCCGGTTCACGTAGCGCACCCGTTGTTCACCGTGCCAGTAGTCGCCGATTAACGTCGTGCAGCACGTCATCACGCACGCTTCCGCGGCGCCGAGCGCGAACCGGCAGACGAGGATCGCGGTGAAACTGTCGAGCCATGCCGGCGCAGCGCCGACCAGCCCGTACACGAGCGTTGCTAGCAAAAGCAGCATCTTGCGTCCGACGCGATCGGCAAGCCAGCCGGCGAGCGGCGCGCACAGCGCGATCGCAAGGGCGGGGCCCGTCGCGACGAGCGGCACGAGTGCGGCGAGGCGCGGGTTGGCTGGCACGAAGTCCGCCGCGAGTTTCGGCAGGATCGGCGCGATCATGACTGCGCCCATTACGGTGAGACTGCTGCCGAGCAGCAGCACAGCACCCTGGCTGGCGCCGGCTTGCCTAGCGGCACGTGAATATGGCGCGGTATGCGTGGAAGAAAGCGGATTCATCGACTGCTCCCGAATCAGAACATCAGAACGACAGCGCGGCACGCAGCGCGATTTGGTACCCCTGCGCGTGGTTTTGCGCACCGAATTCCTTGTAAACGTGCAGCCATACCGCCGGCTTTCCCGGTTCGACATAGCTGATCGCGGGGCCCAGCGCGTTCACGTGCGCGCGGTTGCCGTCGACATTCGGGCCGTGGTCGTTGCTCAGTTGCCGCTCGATGTAGCCGCCGAGGCCGGCGGTGAACGGGCCGATGTGCTGTCCGAGCGCGAATTCCTGGCGGAACCCGGTGCCGCTTCGATAGTTCGTTGCACGGTTCGTCGTGTTCTGATCGACCTCGATGCTGGTCGAGATTTCGAATCCGCTGTCGGTGATGTACGTTGCGCCGATGATCGGCGAGAAGGTCCAGTGGTTGACGCCAGGATTGAAAAGTCGAGTGGACCGATAGGCTCCCGTTGGCGCCTGCACTTGGAGTGCGACGTTGACGAACAGATTAGGCAAAGTCCACGCGAGAATCAGCGGCTGGAAATCCGCATCGCCGATATTGGTCGGATCGGCCGACATTGCGAGCGTTCCGGCGGGCGTCGGTACGTTCACGTGCCCGTTCAGATTCAGGAACGGCACGATCGCGCCGAAGCCGACGTTCGCGCCGAACAGCCTCGCGTTTGTCATTCTGATGTATGCGAGGCTCCACGACGCGGCTGTTAATGAGAAGTCGGCATTGCCGCCGTTGCGCATCGTGTGCGTCGAGTAGTACGCGAAGCGTGTGGCGAGCGTGCCGTTGGGCGTGGGCGGCGGCGTCATCCCTGCGCCGAAATCGAACACGCCGAACGGCGTGATCGGGCCGTCGTTTTCAAGCGCGCCAGCGCTCTGACATGCGAGCGTTGCCGCCAATGTGCCGATCGCGACGACGGTGGTGCGTGTGCGACAGTGCCGCACGCCATGCGGGCGTCTGAGGACTTTCATCGTGCCGTTTCCCGTACAGTTGAAATGTGTACGGAGTCTAGGAACGTCAAAATCCGGCGCGTTATCCGCTTTTGGTAATTATCGTGGGGGGCGTTTGAGCGTATCGGACGGCAGTTCGCCGAACAGTTCCCGGTAGTGCGACGCGAATCGGCTCAGGTGCCAGAAGCCCCAGCGGCACGCGACGTCGCTGACCGAAGCGCTCGCCGGGGAATGTTCGCGCAGTTCGCGACGCACCGAGTTGAGCCGTACCACACGCAAGTACCACGCAGGATGCGTGCCGAGGATTTCCTCGAAGCAGTACTGCAGCTTGCGCCGGCTCGCGCCCACCGCACGGCATACGTCGAGCACGGTCAGTGGAACGCCGGGCTGCGAGATCACGAGCTCGCGCACGCGGTCGACGATGCGACGCCGCGCGGATGGATCGAGCCGAACGGGTCGGCCGGCCGCTTCAAGCGCGTCGACGAGTTCGATCAGAATAGTGTCGCGCAGCGCCTTGCGCGTCTGCAGACGCGCAAGGCGCTGCTCCGACGTGTCTGCAGCGCTGAAACCCGCTACCAGCAAGGATTTCAACGCTTCGTAGCGGGCCACCGGCACGCGCGCGATGCTGGTTTCGCTAGACGGCGTTCCGCCGGCTTCGCCATCGTTATCGCCGAGCCATACCAGCCTGCGAAGCGTATCGGTTGGGACAGTCAGCAATACGACGTCCTGGTGGTCCGGGGTGCGCAACTCCGGCAGCGATGTGCCGCTGGAGACAAGCAGCGCTTTGTCGCGCAGCGGTGAGCCGCCGCAGTATCCGGTGCCTGAGGTTTCCAGCGGGATGCTGAACGACGTGCTACCGGCGCACTGGTCGCCGCGTTTCAGCAGCGAGCGATTCACGCGTTCCCTCAGGAGCTGCATCTCGTCGAGGCGGATCGCATGGACGGTACCCTGGAAAGGCCCAGGCGAGAGCTGATCGAGGTGGATCGACCAGCCGTGCGTGCATTCGGCGAGGCTGTCGACGTCATTGCAGGTGAAGCGCCGGATGAACGGCATCCCGTCGGTCGAAGAGTCGCCGGTTGTCGCGGGCGGCAACGAGGTGTACGGCATGGCAGGTTGGGCGATGGACGAAGACCAGTGCTGACAGTGCGCACACCATAAATCGGTGACAATGCGTCTTTACCCCGAGGCCGGACGTGCCCGACGCGCTCGCGGCTGGCAGACCTTCGGCCGACGACGTCGGCGGCGAATTCACGAGCCAGCCTCCGTCATCGACTTCCTGATAGCGCCGCATCAGCGGGTTGACTTGGCGAACGCTCAGACCGATCCGTTACGCTGCACGCCCGGGTTTCCAACCCATCTCGGCGATCAGCATCACCTTGGTTCGGTCAAGTTCTCGCATGGCGCACTCAGTGAGATTGAGTACCGGGAGAGTCTCGGGCTGACGACATAACCGATCGTATGTCTATGCAGTTATTACTAGTGCATACAGAAGAGAGACCTAAATTTTCAAAATAATTACAAAAAACGACGAATATTAATATTCGCGTAAGAGTTTGATCGATGAATTTCAAAAAGAACTCCGGAATTTTGCTAGTGCGGCGAGAATGAGGGCGCGACTGGAGAGTCGATATTTGATTTAGAGCTATTGCATCTTTTATTTATTGTTTGATCAAAAATCTGCGGTTGCTGGATGCACGTCAATGACTATGCAGCGTATAATTAAGTGAATTTGAAAGCCATATGTCATAAATTGCTTTGTACATGAGGGGGCGCCGGGAGATGCAACTTGTTTGACGCCTGGTTATCGCATAAACAGAGGCGCCATTGTGATTGCTGCTCGCACTCCCGTCAGTGCCATCACTTTGCCGACGTTCTCAACTGAGGATCATTATGGTCACCGATCCGTGTTAGTGCGCAGGGATTCGAGAAAAATCCGAGGCCCTGAGCAGTATCCTGGGATACGTGTTGTGTCCCGGCCGAGGTTCGTCCGGCGGCGAATTGCGACTCATAGGTTACCCCCCCCACTGCTTGCCGGCTGCACCTATTTCGCTCTCTTATTTTAAATACAAGGAAAACCAATGAAAGGCAAAAGCAGCACGCGCCTCGTCCTAATGCTCTCCGCCTTGGCCGCGCTCGCCGTGCAAGCGTCCGCACAAGCGGCCACCTGCACGCCGCAGTGGAGCAGTTCGGCCAGCACCAACACCACGAATCTGCAGAACGCCATCCAACAGTGCGCCGCCAGCGGCACCAGCAGCAGTCCGGGCCTGGTCGACCTGGCCAGCAACAACGGCATCTCGACGGCGGTCATCACCAGCGTGAATCTCGCCAGCAATATCGTGCTGAAGTTGGAGAAGGGCTTCACGCTGAAGGGCTCGCCCGCGCAGCCCTCGAGCGGCGCAATGCTGACCGGCAGCAATCTGAGCAACCTGACCATTACCGGCACCGGCGCGATCGACGGCGACGGACAGGACTACTGGCCTGCCGCAGTCGGGCAGAACAATACGGCCCGGCCCAAACTGATCGCCATCACCGGCTCAAACCTGCAGATTGGCTCGAACTTCACCGATGCCGGCAAATCGCAGTCGATCGTGGCCTTCCCGAGTTCGTCCAATGCTACCGGCAGCGCACTGATCATCCGCAACTCGCCGAAGGAGCAACTGGTGATTGAATCGGGCTCGAAGAACGTCACGATCGACGGCGTGTGGATCTACGCGAATCCGAACCGCAATGCCAGCGGTGACGATCTCGCGCCGAACACCGACGCGATCGACATCATCGGCACCCAGACGGCGACCATCAAGAACTGTCTGCTCGACACCGGCGACGACGATATCGCCATCAAGTCAAACGCGGGCGGGGCGGCCACCTCGAGCGTCAACGTCAGCCATTGCGTGGTGGGCGGTGGTCATGGCATCTCGATCGGCGGCCAGGAGGCGGCCGGCACCACGCTCGCCAAGCCCGGCGTCTCGCAGGTGACGGTCGACACGATGCAGTTCAGCGGCACCGACTACGGCTACCGGATCAAGACCGACCAGACCGCCAAGGACAGCGGTGCCACCACCGGCGTGACCTACCGGAACACCTGCATGCGCAACGTCCAGCAGCCCTTCCTGTTCACCTACGCCTACGCCTCGGGCACCGGCGGCGCCCTGCCGATCATCGCCAACGTCACCATCGACAACGTGATCGCCACCGCCACCAAGCAGCAAGGCGCCATAATCGGGCTCTCGAACAGCCTGATGGGCGTGCCAAAATCGGGCGACACGGGAATCAGCATCACCAATAGCCAGATCAGTGGCGGTAAGGCCTTCTCCGTGACCGACGGCGAATTGCAACTGGGCAGCCACAGCAGCGCGACGACCTCGACCGGTTCGAACGGACAAGTAGTGGGGATTCCGGATACCGGCGCGACGCTGTCCTGCCCGAGCAGCATCACGATCCCTGCGCAGATTTGAGCGACATGGGGACACGTCTTCGGTAGGGGCCAAATTAGGATCAAAACGCCTGATGCGTAAGCGCGAAATCCTCCGCACCTAGCCGGCACTGCTGAATCGATCCACGATTGCGTCCGCAACTCACACTTGCGGACGCAACCACGATGACAGCTGACACGATTGACCTCGTTTACCTGCCCCTGAAGGTGATGCACGTTTCGCCGCACGGCAAACGGTCGTTCGATCCAGATGGGAAACGCCGCCTGGTCGAAGCATGCTTGCAACCCGGCGCGTCACTATCGTTGGCCAGGCTGGCTTACCCGGATACGGGAGGCCAATCTGATCCGTTCAATGTCGTGCAAGGGCTGCTCGCCCCATAACGCGGCGTGCGAAGGCTTCTTGGGACGGCTGAAAACGGAACTGTTTTACTCTCGAGACTGACAGACCATCACCACCGACCTATTCATCGAGGTCGTCGACTCGTACATTCGCTGGTACAACGAGAAACGGAGCAAGATCTCGCTTGGCGCACTCAGTCCGATTGAGTACCGGGAGAGTCTCGGGCTGACGACATAACCCAGTCCAAGAATTCCGCCGCACCCCCAAACGCGACACCTGAACTTGGGACCTACATGTACGAGTTCGTTAAGTTTAGTTATGTAAAATCGTTAGGATTGCTTCGGACCGAGTTGGCGTCATGGAGTTGGAACCTCGGGGCATCGTTGCAATGTGGCGCGTGTATATAATGAGCTGTTCTCTCGTCAGCTATCTCTCAAAGGAAACTCTTCTATATTTATGGCTACCTATCTTGAGCTGAAGGCCCAAGCAGAGGCGCTGGCACAGCAAGCCGAAGAAGCGCGGCTTGCTGAGCTTCACAGCGTCATCACCACGATCCGCGAACAGATCGCCGAATACGGCATCACGCCCGACCAACTCTTCGGTCGTCGGCGTGCAGCAGCGCCGAGCGCACGTGCCCCGATCGCACCGAAGTATCGTGATCCGAAGACCGGTGCCACCTGGAGCGGACGTGGGAAGGCACCGCACTGGATTGCTGATGCGAAGAATCGCAATCGGTTTCTGATTCCGGACGCGGAATAACGCCGCGGAAATTGACGTGCCGGGCCCGGCCGCCGCCGGGCACTCGAATTGGTTTAATGGCTTGATCGCGCCCTTATGATTACGTTCCCTATGTTGCTGGTGCGTTCATCCCGACGGCGGGGGCGGCATGCGACCGCGAATGGCGGTTCGGGTGCGACGCGAATGGCTCTGAGCGACCCGGAGCGGTCTGCGGTCCCGAGGATGTGGTACGACCGCTCCGAACCGAAAAGCGGCCGCCCAAATGTCGAAATGAGTAATCAGCGTCGCTGTTGCAATTGAACTAAGCCAGTATCGAGCGCCGTGATCGCACCGACAATTCGTCGCACGGTCGCGCGGTCGAACTCATTGTCACGTTCTGCATCGTGCGTCCCACTGTTGAGATAACCCCATTCGATCGCTCCACCGTTGATCCCCAGAAGGTCATCAAGCGCCGCGATCACTGAGAGTATCGCCGGATTTGGATTCGGCAAGCGCGCCAAAGCTCCACGCAACTTCGTGCACTTGTTGTTAAGCTCCCACTTCGCTCTAGGCCCGGCCAACTTGAGCTCCAGCCGACCGTCACCGCGCCTTCCCAACCATGTCCACAAACGGTCAGTCAGACTTTCAATTGCAGGTCTCGAATGGCGTAGGGCGTCCCGCTTTTCGTCGGCGGCAAGGGAGGCTTGAGCAAGCAGCACGTAGTTCTTCGTGGGCGGATCACTATCGACCCGTAGGTCGTGTTCGCCTTCATGAGGAAGAAATTTATAGACTTTGATTATCTGCGCCCGATCGGCGCCCAACTCCTGTTGGATACGGTGTAGAAATTCTTCCGCGTGAGAAGTCAGAATGACTTGCTTGCCGTCGAGCAGGTTGTCTTCAAAAAAGGTTCTCCAAATCCCATTTCGGTGTTCGTCGTCGATTGCGTTCACAACGTCATCGAAGATAACAACTGGACAACCTTGCTCAATGTTCTTTGCAAGCAATATCGCCAATCCCAAGCACTTGATATGTCCCTCGCTTAGGATGACCAGCGCGTCATAACGAACTCCGGGTTCGCCTGCGAACTCGATCTCGATCTTGCCATTCTCCGCGAGCGGAAGCCACAAGGCATGAAGGAGATCGGCCGGCGGATCATCCCGATTGAACGAGTTGTACAGATCCCTAGCTCGTTGGCCTAGCCCCTGCAGCAAGAGTGCAGGCAATCCGTCTAGATATTGCTTCAAGGCCAAGAGGAAGCCGTCGTAACTGTCCTTGATTACCTGATGATGGGCAATCGTATTCGCCTCCACTGCCACTTCTGCCATCAGTTCCTGATTCGCCAATTCGAACTGCGCAACTTCAGCTTGCGCCTGGAGGACGGCTTGCTGGCTGGTAGCGCGAATGGTCCTACAGCGCTCGATGTCGGACCGGTATCCGTCGAGACGCTCACGCTCCTGGCTCAGTTCCAGGCGTTGATCCAGAACTCGCCGACTTTCAGCATCCCGTTGCTCTATTGCGGTGACCAGGCCTAGCAACGTCCGCCAGAAGTATTGATTGTTGTCCACCCATGGCTGGAGCCACCCTCCAACTGCCACTTGTGGCAGTACCGGCAAATTGGCGGCTCTAAGCTCTTCGGGACTAACGACCGTGAGGGCGCGAATGGCCGCAGACATGGTCAAAAGCAAATTCTGAAGCGCGCCGCTCAGTGCTTGGCTATGCAGTTCCTCCTGACGCTGGATGGCCGCGAGCTCTGCGAGCTGCTGCAGGCCGGCCCGGGCTCGGTCGAACGGGTTCTGCGCAACCTGACCGAGATCGGTTCCGCACGCAGGGCACGAAGTCGCACCCTCGCTCAACTGCAGCACGGCGTTATATAGCTGCGTATAAGAAACGTCCGCGGCGCGAGCGGCCAATTGCTCTCTCGCGGCTCGTAAAAGCGCGTCGATGCGATATGCCTCTGCAAGCAGGGCAGCGAGATTGGCCTGAGTAGTGCCATGGAGCTGTGGCGGTGCCGCGTTGAGAAGCCCTTGGACATAGGGAAGCCGCCCCTGTGTCTGTGCAGTTCCGAACAACCAGTCGCAGACTTCGGCGAACGATTTACCCGGCCATATGCGTTCAGCCAGTGCTGCCTCGTCGCGGTTCAGTTGCGCGAGCTTATCTGGGTTCGCTCGGATGAGTTGTTCAGATGCGGCCAACTGGGTACGGCGTGCTGCCAGCGCCAACGCCTTCACACCAAGCAGGTTAAGGTTCTCGTCTAAGTTCGGATTGAAGCCTCGCACGAACTCGCTAAATTGGTCCACCCCGAACAGAGTGGCAATCAGTTGGCGCTGGTCACCAGGAGTTCGCGCGGCTATGCGGGCAAAGTCATCCAACCGGTTTTTTTCGATGAAACAGAATCGGTACGCATCTTCGTTCGCCGCTACCGCGGCAGGGGCAGCTTCGCCTGCACGAGACGTCAGGACCGGCACCGTATGCCGGCGAAGTCGTGCGTTGTTGCAGTAGACGCGATGATCTACGCGCTTGACCTTCGCCTCGCTGATGAAACCGAGCATAGCCGTTTCCAGCGCTTCGCAGAAGCTACTCTTTCCGGTGCCGTTGGCACCATAGACCAGCGTTATGTCTCGGCTGAGGTCGAAAGTCTCCTGGCGCATGAAGCCGCGAAACGGCCCCACGTTTAGTTCATGCAAACGTCCCATGATCTGCTCGCGCGCATCAGGCAACGCCTCCAGCTGAATCTCGGGTGCGGTCGTAAGCAGATCGTTGACAGCGATGGGTGCGAGCCGCACTGAGCGGGCGCGTCGCGCGGCCCCCACTTCCGCAAGATGATCTAGGTTGGCGAGCACCAGATTAGCCATTCGCCGCACATTTTCCGGTGCTGGAGACGTGGCAAGCGATACAAGAAACCTCTGATACTCAGCGAGAACGGAGGCCATAAACGCTCCCTAACGAATTTTTCTATCCGTGGATTGTGTGGTGAGCATCCGCCCCGCGTTGCGCAACTTTCACTATGTCTAAGAGGCGCACAGTCCCCGGTCGCGTGAACGTCTGCATACGGCTCATTGCTGAAAGATATCATCACTGATGCACGATGCGCGCTTCTACCGGCAGCGCGCCGAGATACCGGCTATTCGCTGAATTGGCTGGGAACGACAACTTCAATCGCCATGCCCCATCGCTCATCCGGCAGGATTCAAAGTGAACCTGCCATTGGAACGACAGCCGCCTGAATTGTACGAATGGCAACTATTGGCCGCAAGCGGCCAACGGCCGAGAGCGCGATCACCGTTCGGCCAGTTGCTCGAACTCGTCGCGTTCGCCGAAGAAGTCTTGCTGTCCCGGTAACGGCGCCGGCGGCCGCCGCGCTGCGCGCGGCCGCGGATGCCCGGCGCGCTTCAACGTTCGGGCGATTGCCTGTAGCTGCGCCCACATCCGGTCTGCGTCGGCCGCCGACAGCGTGTCGGCCGCCGCTTCGAGCGCACTGACGAGCGACTCGAGGTTCGCCGGCGCGGCAGCCAGCGTCGTACGTGCTTCAGTCCGTCGCTGGCTCTCCTGGTAGACCTCCAGCCAGCGCGCGAGCGCCTTGCGCTCGGCGCTGCTCAATATCTCGAGCAGCTGGGCTGGTATCGGCTCGTCGGCGCGAAACGTGCCGAGCACGTGCTCGCGCCGACGCCCCCTGGTCGGGGGCTGTGTGGGAGGTGCGACGCGCAGCACCTTGATGAGGCGTCCCTGTTCTCGAATGAGCATCGACTCGTCTTTGATTTCACACGATCACGCCAAAGCATAGCGCAACCGCGTGTCGCGTTGATGCTGCGAAACGCGGACCTGCCTATCTAGTCCCGCGGCCTTGGGGCCGCGAGAGGGGCGCTCGTTGCGCGGCGAGCGCTTGCTGCCTCGTGTATCCCCATGCCTTCAGCCTTTGCGCGCGCGGTTCCAAACGCGTTCGTGTGGGATTTGCGGCCGACCCTGGGCGCCTCCCTTCGCTTCGCTACGGGCCGGGCTTTCGCGCTGCGCGTCGAGCCTCGCTGCGCGAGTCTCGCCCCCTTCGGGCTTCAATCCCTGACGCAAACCCGATACCCCCTATACGGCCGGGGCTCCGCCCCGATTGGGCGCTCGCCGCGCGGCGAGCCGGTGCTGTCTCAACTTTCCGCATACCGCCAGTCCCCTGCGCTCGCCGTCCCAAACGCGACCGTAGCCCACCGTCGTTCGCATTCAAGGGTGCGCTTCGCCGGCCGCGGCACCCGTTCGGTGCTCGCCCTTCGGGCTGCGCTCCGCATGCGGCTTTGCGACCGCCCTTGAACACGCCCGCCGGCAGGCTCCTGCAGTCGCGGGACGACGAACTCAGGGGACTGGCGGCAGCAGTTCTGCAGAAGTCAAGGCATCACCGGCACGTACCCCTACGAGGGGAGCTCCGAATCTTGGGGCCCGGGCGGCCTGCAATACAAACCACCTTCGAATGGAGGTCTCGATGGAAACGAACCGCCTGCACCATTGGATAGTAGTCCTTCAGTGTGCGTACATGGAATACACGTACACGCCATGGGATGGACGCAACTACTACCGACGCACGGTCGACTATCGCCACGTCGTTTGGTGTTGACGGACACCGTCGAAATCCCTCTGCCTCGCAACTGAATTTTCAACGGAGAAAGCCATGAAACTCGCAACCACGTTCAGCCGCACAGCCCCGATTCTTCGTTCGAGCACGCCGCT
Source organism: Burkholderia sp. AU44665 (assembly GCF_030504405.1). NCBI lineage: Bacteria > Pseudomonadati > Pseudomonadota > Betaproteobacteria > Burkholderiales > Burkholderiaceae > Burkholderia > Burkholderia sp. AU44665. The sequence goes on from NZ_JAUJRI010000026.1 coordinate 71,375, forward strand.
CAATGACGACCAAATCCGGCAGGTCGCACCATCGATCTTCGCGGCCGACAAGCACGACTCCCGGTCGGAGCGTTACACGTATATCCCGACTATCGAGATCCTGACGAAGCTGCGTGCGGAAGGGTTTCAGCCCTTCATGGTCTGCCAAACGCGCGTGCGCGACAGCGGCAAGCGCGAGCACGCGAAACACATGCTCCGCCTGCGCCATGCCACGCAGGTCACGCAAGCCGACTCACCGGAAATCATTCTCCTCAATTCTCACGATGGTTCGAGCAGCTATCAGATGCTGGGTGGGTACTTTCGCTTCGTCTGCGAAAACGGCCTCGTGCTCGGCGACACGACGCACGACGTGCGCGTCCCGCACAAGGGCAACGTAGTCGACGACGTCGTCGCCGGCGCGTACGACGTACTCGACGGCTTCGACTTGATCCGCGAGGTCAAAGAAGGCATGTCGGAAGTGCAGCTCGATGAGCACGAGCAGCACGCTTTTGCTCGAGCCGCCCTCGCCTACCGCTACGACACCACGATTGCGCCGGCGCCGGTCACGGAAGAACAGGTACTCCGTCCGCGCCGTACCGCGGATGCCGGTAACGACTTGTGGACGACCTTCAACCGCGTGCAGGAATCCTTGATTCGAGGTGGGCAACCTGGCCGAACCGCGACCGGACGCCGCACTCGCACGCGGGCGGTCACGGGCATCGACCAGGACGTCAAGTTGAACTGTGCGCTTTGGGTTCTCGCCGACGCGCTGCGCACCCGTAAGAGCTAAGCCCCACCACGCGCCGACGATTTCCGTCGGCGCCTCTCAGAACGTTGTCGTGTTCCATTTCTATCGAGGTCGATCATGATGCATGCCACCGGAAACAACTTCTCCCGCTCTACTGAATCGGTGCGTGCCCGCACCAGCTCCGGCGACGCGACGCCGCCGAAAGTCATCGCCGATACGCTCAACCTCATCGAAACGGCGCAGCTGGTACAGACGATTCTCGGGGAGGCATTCCCCACGACGTCGTTTGCGATCGCCGTCGCGAAGAAAGCGAACGGCTCACACCTGACGGTCGATTGGACCGACGGCCCGCGTGACCTGCAGGTGGCTCGGCTCGTGTTGCCGCTGCAAGCCACACGCGTGGTCGACGGGGGGAAGGTCATGCGGGTCGAGCACTTCATGCTGACGTCGGCCGGCCGGTTGACGGTTCACCTCGCTGCGGACCGCATCATCCTGTCGAGACAGTTCAGCGATCACGTAATTGCACGCGCAATTGAGCGCCTCGCGGTGCGCTACGCAGACTTTTTGGCACCCGACGTCCGGGCGGCTATGACGGTTGAGGGTTATCGCGCGGGCCGGCTGCAGCTGCTCGAGATCGTCGGCGTGCACCGGGCCGGCAGCCGTCGATCGGGAGCCAACGTACAGATGGACGTCGACGCGATGCTTGCGGAAACCACGGACGCGCACGGGTTTCCCCGGTCGGTCACGGGCGCACGGCTGTTTGTGCGGCGCGACACCCACTGACCACGGAAGCCGAGCGCTATGGAAACGGTCGAAATGTTCGTGCAGGCGGAACTGCGCCCCACCGTCGATCAGCGCGGCGAACGCGCGCTCGAGGCGCTCGGGGCACTGTTCGCCGCGAATCGGATGGTGATTTGCCAGTTCAGCGCGGGCAAGGATAGTGGAGTTGTGACGAGCCTCGCGCTGGACGCAGCACGTCGGCATGCTGCCGCCGGCGGCCGGCCGCTCGTCTGCGTGATTACGGCCGACACCCTGGTCGAGTCGCCCGAGATGGTAGAGCACGCGCGTCGGGAGCTGGGGAAGATGGAGGCCTATGGTCGCGCTCACGGATTCGAGGTGCGCGTGCTGGTTGTCGCACCGTCACTCGCGACGTCCTGGCAACTGTCGGTCCTCACGGGCCGCGCCCTGCCGAGCTACGCCGGCACGAATTCGGACTGCTCAGTCTCGTTGAAGATCGAGCCCAGCCGCGTCGGTCGCAATCAGTTATATCGCGAGGCACGGAAGGCCGGCTATGCAGAACCCGTGATCTTGCTCGGCACCCGCTTCAACGAAAGTGAGCGCCGCAAGGCGAAGATGACCGCCCGCGGCGATCGCGCCGATACGCCGGTCCGCAACAGCGACGGCGAACTTACCCTCTGCCCCATCGCCGACTGGTCGACTGAAGATGTCTGGGAGTTTATCGGCGAAGTCTCATCCGGGCTGCGCCGGACCTACACGGACTTCGAAGAGACGAAGCGGATCTACGCGCATGCCGGCAACAGCAGCTGCGCGATCGTGTCCGATCTCACGTTCGAGGAGGCGTCCGCCGGCAAGCGTGTGCGACGCGGAAACTGCGATGCGCGCACCGGCTGCTGGACCTGCCAGCAAGCCGATGATCGTTCGCTCGCCGAGATGATCCGCTTCGACGGAGATCGGTACGCCTACGCACGCGGCCTGCAGCAGCTGAACCGGTTCATCCGCGCGATCCGTTACGACTGGTCGCGTCGAAACTGGGTCGGTCGCACAATCCGTCAAGGGTACATCTGCGTCGAACCGGATACGTTCGGTGCGGCTACCGTACGCGAGCTCGTCCGGTACATGCTGACAATCGATCGTGACGAGAGGATCCGCGCCCGCCGCGCTGGAACGCAACCAAAATTCCAGACTCTACCCCTGCCGATGATGATTGCCGTCGACGCAATGCAGTCGCTGCAGGGACTCGCTGCCCCCTTCGCAATCTGGGCCGACTACCGGGACATCTGCGAGCGTGGCGTGAGTTATTTCGTACCGGAAATCGCACCGGTCGCGCCGGCACCGTTGCCCGAGCCGCTGTTCCTGAAGGTCGGCGCCGAGTGGGACGATACGGCGGATCAGTGGACCGGGTTTCGAGATCCGCTGATGGAGGCTTTGACGGAGCGCTCGCCGTGCGCGCCGACTGTGTTGGACCTGGGTGATGGAAAGAGCACTTGGCGCGTCCGCACCGGCGATCGCTTCGACGTCGACCTCGACTCGGCCGAGATGATCCTGGAGTTCGAAGCGGATCGCCTCGCGGCGATGCACGACCGCGGCTTTCATCCCGGCGGGATCACGACCGGCTATCGGTGGTACCTGAACTACGGCGCGCTCACCCTCTCCCATAAGCAGCAGCTGAAGCACGATGAAGTGGCCCGTCGCACCGACTTCAAGGATCGGCTCGGCCTGAACCTCGGGCACGACATCGAGCAGCTCCTCGCATACGGTGTGCGCTTTAGCGAACTTCCCGAGGAAGCGCGGCGGGCTTGGGCGCATAAGGCCACGACGGATGGTGCACAGACTTCCTTGGCGTTCGAGCTCGAGGCGTAGTGGCTGACGCTGGTTGGTGATCAACCACCTCGGTTCCCCCATTTCCACGATCCCAATTTCGCGCGGCGGCCGCTTCGCGGCCGCTACACGGAAATCGCGATCGCGCTCGGCGATCTGCGTCCGCCGTCGCGCTCATGTCCGTGACGCAACACCACTCCCGCGCCCGGCGCCTACGAGCTAGCCAAGCGCCTCGCATCCCTTCCGCAGTCGACCTTTGAACCCGGAGCCCACGTTCGCCCGCCGTAGCCTGGCGGCCGGACCATTGCGCCGCGCGCGACGAGTGTCGCACGGCGCCCTGCTCCTGCAAGGGGCTTTCGCGGCATATCCTCGCGCGCTTCGCGCACTCCGGTATTCCACGGTCCCCTTGCCCGCCATTCTCCCGCGGGCGCTCGCCAGCTCCGGGTAGCACGGTTTGCGAGCCGCATCGCTCCGGCTGCCCTTATCTCAACTCTATGGAGCTGACCGTGAGCTATTTGTACAACGGCGACTGCCTGGTCGCCATGCCCCAACTCGCCCCTGAATCCGTCGACTGCATCGTCACGGACCCGCCCTATCTCGTCAATTTCCGCGATCGGAGCGGTCGCTCGATCGCGAACGACGTAAACGGCGACTGGCTGGCGCCGGCGTTCGCCGAAATGTTCCGCGTGTTGAAGCACGACGCCGTATGCATTTCGTTCTACGGCTGGAACAAGGTCGACCTGTTTTTCGACGCATGGAAGGCGGCCGGCTTTCGCGTGGCTGGACACTTCGTTTTCACGAAGTCCTACGCGTCCAAGGCCGGCCTGGTGAAGTACCAGCACGAATCGGCCTACCTGCTCGCCAAGGGGCGGCCCGCGGCGCCGGCCGCGCCGATCGCCGACGTCATGCCGTTTCCGTACAGCGGCAACCGCCACCATCCGACCGAAAAGCCGGTCGCCGCGCTGCGCACACTCATTTCCGCTTTTACGCAGCCCGGCGACGTCGTACTGGATCCGTTTGCAGGCTCCGGCTCGACGTGTGTTGCCGCGCGCGAGCTCGGGCGCCGGTATATCGGCATCGAGCTGGACGCGACCTACTTTGCGGCCGCAAAGGCGCGCCTGACGGCGCCCGTCGCCGGCGCCGCCTTGGCCGCCGCCTAAGACCAGACCTGAGGACAATCACCATGCGACTGATCGTTTCAGCCTTTTCCGGTCTCGAGCAGCTCGACCATCCCCGCACGAACGAGAACGGCGACCCCGTGGACGTGTTTTGTGTTCGCCTCGACGCCGCGGCGCGGTTCCCCCACCGCGCCAGCGACCTGGACATGGCGCGTATCTACCGGTATCGCAATTCCTTCGAATTCAGCGCCGGCACCTACGTTATGCACGACATTTTCCGCGAGCGCCTGGCCGAGCTCGCCGATTACCCGGCGATCTCGATCGGCGCCGCGCGAATCTGCCACACGAACGGCGCGATCGCTGCAAAGGACGGCCCGTTTAAGGAACTGATCGATTTCTCGATCACGTCGGGAACGATCGGGTCGCGGACCTCCGCGAAGCTGGCCGACGATTTCAGCCGGTTCATCGGAGCGATCGACGCTGACCTCGATCACCTGTTCGCCGAGCTGTACCGCAACTGGTATTTCGCCTTTTGCCTGGCCGAGAACTGCGGCGCAGTGCAGCTTTCTTGACCACACGAGCGCCGGCCGCGCGCCGCGGCCGGCACAACTGGAGAACAGCATGCCCCGATATTTGATTGATGCAATTTTGGCCGCGATCGCAGCCAACGCCTTCGGCCCGGAGATCTCGTACGTGTGGGATTCCGACACGGAAATCGAAATCCTGCCGACGTCGTTGCGTTACGCGATGCTGGAAGCGTTCCAGGCCGGTCAGTGCGCCCGGCGATAAATTCACCCGCCTGCCCGGGCTTTGCCCGCGGCAGGCCTCTGCCGAGACACCCATGAACAAAGGCGAATTCGAAATGTTGCTGTTTGCGATCGCGCGTATCCATCTGAACATCGACACGCTTGAAACGCGCCACAGCGATCGGCTGGACTTTCACGATTGCGCGGTCTGGTGCATCCGCGACGCGCTCGCGGCGGCATTCGACGCCGGTGTTGTTCACGGCCGCGGTGCCGCCGCGAGGTGACGCGCGTCCGCCGGCGCGCGCCTGGTGCCGGCGGCGATCCCCGATCAATCATGTTCCACCGCCGGCCTGGCCCCGCGGGCCCGGCCGGCGACTGGAACGCGGAAGGCCGTTTCCGTACCGCGAAATGTTCCACTGATACCGGGCGGCCCACCCCGTCCGCATCGAGCGGCCGGCGCGGGCGGTGGACCGCTCGCCCCAGCTGGCCGCGGCGGATCCGCGCCGTTCTGATTATCCAGCCGGCGCGCGGCACCTTGCGCGCCCGGCTGCGCCAGGCACGCAAGCCGCACGCACCCGCGCGCCGGGTACACGGGCTGTCCGCTCCTGGGGCTCGGCCGCCGCCGGCGTCCGGCCCCGGCGCTGGCCGCCCCGCCAGC
>NZ_JAUJRI010000027.1:0-76455 GCF_030504405.1 Burkholderia sp. AU44665
TCAAACTCTTCAGTTCAAACCTGTTACTGTTTTCGGTTCCGTAGAACCGGTCGCTCACTCAAAGCTGACAGGAATATGAATCACTTCATAAACCTGACTTACTTTAGTGTGAGACTCTTGATACTTTTGCTATCTGATCCGAGGATCAGCTCGCTTTCATCAAGCGCCCACACTTATCGGCTGTTAATTTTTAAAGAGCGTTTCTGCGAGAAACTCCGTGTTTCCCAGCAGCGCTGCGTTTTCAGCAGCAGAGAAGCGAGATTATGAACCGTATTTCGCAGCTCGTCAACAACTTTCTGAACGACTTCGTTGCGACTGCGGGGCCCATCTTCCTGCGCCGCCGAGGCTCGTTACCACCGAACCCCAACAGCACCGCTTCCCCTCCCCCCGCGCCGCGTTTCCGGTAGCGCGAAAGAGGCGTGATTCTAAGCACCCGCCCCCATCCACGCAAGCTCTTTGTGAAGAAAGCTTGAAAAAGCCTCCGTGCGCTGTCGCGCACGGAGGCTGGGGGCTCGACGAACGATGTAGCGCTGTCCGCCGACAGGCCGTCTGCAATATTCCTCTCTATATAGAGGGGCGTCACTTGCCGCCCACGGCAGCCTGCAATTGCTCGAGCGGCACCGCATCGGCCATCGCCGTGTAACCGGCATCGCTCGGATGGATTCCATCGCCGCTATCGTATCGGCGCTGCAACACGCTCGCACGCGCCGGATCGCGCAGCACCGCGTCAAAGTCCACCACGCCGTCGAACCCGCCGCCGCTCCGGATCCACCGGTTCACCTCGAGCCGGATCGCCTCGCGCCCGGCCGGCAACGCCGCCGGCGTGAGCGTCGCGCCGAAGACCTTCACGCCCTGGCGATGCGCCGCGTCGATCAGCCGGCGATAGCCGTCGATCAGCGATGCGGCCGTTACCTGCGTATGCGGGTGATCGCAATCGAGCCCGGCGCGCGGCGGCATCGCCGCGAAGTTGATGTCGTTGATCCCGATCAGCACGATCGCCGCCTTCACGCCGGAGCGCGACAGCGCATCATGCTCGAATCGCGACGCCAGCGAGGTGCCGTAGCACGCGGAGTCGCTGAGCAGCCGGTTCCCGCTAATGCCGAGATTCACGACACCGACCGAATCGGCGCCCGACGCGGCCAGCCTGCGCGCGAGTGCGTCCGGCCAACGGCGGTTCCGGTTGACGGTGGAGCGCAGCCCGTCGGTGATCGAATCGCCGATCGCGGCGACGCTGGCGCGCGCGGCGCCGGACTCGACAGCCAACTCGGTCACCCACGCATATTGGGTAAAACGGGTGCGGAACGCGTCGGCGCCCGGGTCGCCCACGTGATCGCCCGGCGCGGACACATAATTGAACTGGTTCGACACGCGGTGCCAGACCGTCATCCGCTCGTTCGGCCCCATCTGGAGACTGATCGCATACGGGCGCGCGGCCGTCACGTCGATCGTCACCGGATCGCTTTCGATCTCGTGACCAGGCGCGAGCGTCACCGACGCCTTGCCGCCAAACCGGACCGGCACCGCCGCGCCGCCGGCGAGCGCGGCACCTTCGCCGGCACGCGCGAGGCTCGCGGCCTCGACGACCAGCGGCGCGCGACCGTATGCGTTGCTCACGCGAATCCGCGCGGCCCGCCCCGACACGGTCGGATAGACGACCTGGCGCACGGTTCGGCCGGCCACGTCGGGCGCGCGGTAAAGCGGCGGCGGCGCGGCGAGGTCGGGAATCGGCTGCAGTGCGGTCGCCCACGCGGCGACCCATCCGGCCGGCGCGGCCGACGCCTCGAGCGGCGACACGAAAACGGCCGCCCCCAGCACGGCCGCGGCGAAACTGCTTCGAAATGACATCGGCAAGATCCTCATCGGAAAGCGGGCATTGTGCCGCAGAAGACGCCGGACCCTCGCGCGAAGCCGCACTTGCGCCATTCGATCGCGCCCCGATGTCCCTCGTTTACCCCAGTCCCGCCGCAAATCCGCAAGAAATTTATTAACCGACCGGTCGGTTGGTTTATACTTCGCACACATTCAACCGGACGAGAGCCTCCGCCATGTACACGCAATCCCTCGACATCCCCGGCAACGTCGCGCCGCTCGACGCCGCAGCCGAGTCGCCCGAGCAGGCGCGGTTCGATGCGGTGATGGCCGCGGACGGCAAGATCGAACCGCAGGACTGGATGCCCGACGCCTATCGCAAGACGCTGATCCGCCAGATCTCGCAGCATGCGCACTCGGAAGTCGTCGGCATGCTGCCGGAAGGCAACTGGATCTCGCGCGCGCCGAGCCTGAAGCGCAAGGCGATCCTGCTCGCGAAGGTGCAGGACGAAGCCGGCCATGGCCTCTATCTTTACAGCGCGGCCGAAACGCTCGGCGTATCGCGCGATTCGCTGGTCGACGCGCTGCACGCGGGCAAGGCCAAATACTCGAGCATCTTCAACTACCCGACGCCGACCTGGGCCGACGTCGGCGTGATCGGCTGGCTCGTCGACGGCGCCGCGATCATGAACCAGATCCCGCTGTGCCGCTGCACGTACGGCCCCTACGCGCGCGCGATGATCCGCGTGTGCAAGGAAGAGTCGTTCCATCAGCGCCAGGGTTTCGACGCGCTGCTGTCGATGATGAAGGGCACCGACGCGCAGCGTGCGATGGTCCAGCAGGCCGTCGACCGCTGGTGGTGGCCGGTGCTGATGATGTTCGGCCCGAGCGATGCGGATTCGGTCCACAGCAATCAGTCCGCGAAATGGGGCATCAAGCGGATCTCGAACGACGATCTGCGCCAAAAATTCGTCGACGCGACCGTCGATCAGGCGAAGGTGCTCGGCGTGACGCTGCCCGACCCCGACCTGAAATGGAACGAGGCGCGCGGTCACTACGACTACGGCGCGATCGACTGGGACGAATTCTGGCGCGTGGTCAACGGCGACGGCCCGTGCAACAAGGAACGCCTCGCCACTCGCGTGAAGGCGCACGAGGACGGCGCCTGGGTGCGCGAAGCCGCGCTCGCGCACGAAGCGAAGCGCCGCGCCCGCGCCGAACAGCACGCCGCCTGAGCGGCACCCCTCGAATTCATGAATCAGGAGAAGGTAATGAACAAGGAATGGCCGATCTGGGAAGTATTCGTGCGCAGCAAGCAGGGCCTCGACCACAAGCACTGCGGCAGCCTGCACGCCGCCGATGCGACGATGGCGCTGCGCATGGCGCGCGACGTCTACACGCGTCGCCAGGAAGGCGTGAGCATCTGGGTGGTGCCGTCGTCGGCGATCACGGCGTCGGATCCGAGCGAGAAGGCCGAACTGTTCGAGCCGGCGGGCGACAAGATCTACCGTCACCCGACGTTCTACACGCTGCCCGACGAAGTCAACCACATGTAACGCCCGCGCCATGACGATCACGCCCGAACACCTCTCCTACGTGCTGCGCCTCGCGGACAATGCGCTGATCCTCGGTCAGCGCAACGCCGAATGGTGCGGCCACGGCCCGATCCTCGAGGAAGACATCGCGCTCACCAACATGAGCCTCGACCTGATCGGCCAGGCGCGCATGCTGTACACGCACGCGGCCGAGCTCGAGCGCCAGCTCACCGGCGCGACGAAGACCGAGGACGATTACGCGTACTTCCGCACCGAGCGCGAATTCGCGAACTTCACGCTCGCCGAGCTGCCGCACTATGGCCCGCTCTCCGGTACCGCGCACGCCGACAAGGACTACGCGGTGACGATCGTGCGCAACTTCCTGTACGCGGCGCTGATGCTGCACGTGTGGAGCGCGCTGGAAACGTCGACCGACACGCAACTCGCCGCGATCGCCGCGAAATCGGTGAAGGAAACCCGCTATCACGTCCAGCATGCGCGCGAATGGCTCGTGCGCCTCGGCGACGGCACCGACGAATCGCACCGCCGCGCGCAGGCCGCGCTCGATTACCTGATGCCGTACACGCGCGAATTCTTCACCGCCGATGCGATCGACGACGCGATCGTCGCACCGGGCATCGGCCCGGCGCCGGCCGCGATCGAGGCCGCGTGGCGCGCGGACGTGGACGACGCGCTCGCCGAGGCCACGCTCACGCCGCCGACTCCGGTGAAGCATGTAACGACCGGCAAGCAGGGCGAGCACTCGGAGCACATGGGCTACCTGCTCGCCGAAATGCAGAGCCTCGCGCGTCAGCATCCCGGCGCGAGCTGGTAACCGCCCCACGCCACGGAGCCCGACGATGTCCGCCCAGACCGCCGCCCCTACCCACGGCGCTCCCGCCGCGCACTGCGACGATCCGCTGCTCGCCCGCGCATGGGACGTGCTGGAAGCCGTGCCCGATCCGGAGATTCCTGTCGTGTCGATCCGCGAGCTCGGCATCCTGCGCGACGTCCGCCGCGCGGACGACGGCCGGCTCGAAGTCGTGATCACGCCGACCTACTCGGGCTGCCCGGCGATGTCGCAGATCGCCGAGGACATCGCCGCCGCGCTGCAGGCCGCCGATCTGCCGCCGCACCGGATCGAGACGGTGCTCGCCCCCGCGTGGACGACCGACTGGATCACGCAGGAAGCGCGCGACAAGCTGCGGGCCTACGGCATCGCGCCGCCGGTCGGCCAGTGCGGCAGCACCGCGCCGCGGGAGAACGTCGTGCGCTTCGTGCCGCGGCCGGTCGCGGCGCCCACCTGCCCGCGCTGCGGCTCCGCGCGCACCGAACGTCTCGCGCAATTCGCGTCCACGGCCTGCAAGGCGCTGTATCGCTGCGTCGACTGCCGCGAACCCTTCGACTACTTCAAACCCTACTGAATATGGCGACCCCGCAATTTCACCCGCTGCGTATCCGCGACGTGCGGCCCGAGACCGCCGATGCCGTCACCGTCTCGTTCGACGTGCCGCCCGAACTGCGCGACGCATACCGCTTCACGCAGGGCCAGTTCGTCACGCTGAAGACCCACATCGACGGCGAGGAGACGCGCCGCTCGTATTCGATCTGCGTCGGCACGACGGACTACGATCGCGACGGCGAATTGCGCATCGGCATCAAGCGCGTGCGCGGCGGCCGCTTCTCGAACTTCGCGTTCGACACGCTGAAGCCCGGCCACACGATCGACGTGATGACGCCGGACGGCCGCTTCTTCACGCACCTGAACGCCGACCACGGCAAGCAGTACGTCGCGTTTTCCGGCGGCTCGGGGATCACGCCGGTGCTCGCGATCGTGAAGACGACGCTCGAACTCGAGCCGCGCAGCACGTTCACGCTGATCTACGGGAACCGCAGCGTCGACGCGATCATGTTCGCGGAGGAGCTGGAGGACCTGAAGAACCGCTACATGAACCGCTTCGTCCTCTATCACGTGCTGTCGGACGACCTGCAGGACGTCGAGCTGTTCAACGGCGTGCTCGATCAGGCGAAATGCGCGGAATTCCTCGCCACGCTGACGCCGGCCGACGCGATCGACGAGGCGTTCATCTGCGGCCCGGCGCCGATGATGGACGCCGCCGAAGCGGCGCTGAAGGCGGCCGGCGTGCCGCAGGCGAAGGTGCACGTCGAGCGCTTCGGCACGCCGCTGCCGCAGGCCGGCGCACCGGTCGTCGAGATCACCGCGCAGACGCCTGCCGCCGACCTCGAAATCGTGCTCGACGGCAAGAAGCGCAAGCTGCGCTTGCCGTACGAAGGCGTGAGCCTGCTCGACGTGGGCCTGCGCGCGGGCCTCGCGCTGCCGTACGCATGCAAGGGCGGCGTGTGCTGCACGTGCCGCGCGAAGGTGATCGAAGGCGAAGTGCGGATGGAGAAGAACTACACGCTCGAGGAGCACGAAGTGAAGGACGGTTTCGTGCTCACGTGCCAGTGCCACCCGATCAGCGACAAGGTCGTAGTGAGCTTCGACGAACGTTGAGCGGCGTCGCGTCGCGGCGCCGGGCGGTTTCTCGCCGTCACACATCTCGCTTACACTAGGGGCCGCCGGCCGGCTGGACATCGCAACGTCCGCCCGGCCGGCGGTTTTCTTTTGTTGACGACAGGCCGATGAGTACCATTCATGTGATTCAGGGCGGCACCGCCGCCGCGTCGCTGCGCGAGGCCCTTGCGCTAGCCGGACGCGACGAGCGCGTCGTCGGGTTGCTCGACGATCTCGGCGTCGGGCCGCTGAAGGGCGTCGACGAGACGCCCGACACGCGCGCCGCGTTCTGGCAGCACGTGCTCGGCGACCAGATTCCCGACTGGAACGCGGAAATCGAGGCCGAATTCGCGCGCCTCGACCAGCTTGCGATGGATGCCGGCCAGGTCGTCGTGTGGCACGCGCCGAGCGTCGGCGACAAGCTGCTGCTGCGCCGCGTTGCCTATCACCTGCGCAACGTGCCGCAGCGCCTGAACGAGGTGCGGCTGTCGGCCGCCGACCTCGACGCCGAGCAGCGCGCGGCGCTGTCGCGCACCGACCAGGCGTGCGCGACCGGAATGTTCTCGCCCGCGGAACTGGCGCGCAAGCGGCCGGCGGCCGCGCCGGTCTCGGTCCTGCGCATCGGCCGCCTCGCGCTCGAATGGCAGGAGGCGAAGCACCTGAACGCCGAACTGCGTTATTGGGTCAGCAACACGATCAAGAGCGGCCACTACGCCGATCTCGACGCGCTGATCGTCGCGCGCGCGGAAGCCGACTGGCAGCCCGCGCAGCGCCTCGTCGGCAGCATCATGGCCGCGGCCGACCGCGGCGGGCTGTTCGTCAGCGACTCGATCGCCTGGTGGCGTTGCCGCGAGCTCGCGGCAGCCGGCCGGCTCGAACTGCAGGACGATGCGCCCGCAGCCCTCTCTTCCACGCAGGTGCGCGCCGCCCACGCCGCCGCGCACCGCTAATCTTCCGCATTCGACCATGGCCCGAACCCGAGCGCCCGACCACGAATCCCAACGCGAGCAGATCCTCGACCTGGCCGCCGAGAAATTCGCGCAGACGAGCTACCCGAGCACGTCGATGTCCGATCTCGCGACCGCGAGCGGCACGTCGAAGGCGCGGCTCTATCACTATTACGAGAGCAAGGAAGCGATCCTGTTCGACCTGCTCGACCGCTACACGAAACGGCTGATGCTGATCATCGCCGAGGTCGAGGGCGCAAGCCAGCGGCGCGGCCTCAGCGAGCGCGACGCGTTCGCCGAACTCGTGCGCGCGTTCCTCGCCGAGTACGAGACGTCGCACAGCCGCCATGTCGCGCTGCTCAACGACGTGAAGTATCTGGAGGACGCGCAGCGCGAAATCGTGCTCGACCGCCAGCGCGACATCGTCGCGGCGTTCACGCGCCAGCTCGCGCGCGCCTACCCGGACCGGATCTCGAAGGAAAACCAGACCCCGGTGACGATGATGGTGTTCGGGATGATCAACTGGACCTTCACGTGGCTGAAGCCCGGCGGCCGCCTCGGCTACCGCGACTTCGCCGAACAGGTGATCGACCTGATCGAGCGCGGGCTGTCGACGGCGGCCTGATTGTCGCGCAGCAGCATGCGTTGCGCGACGGGCACAGTGGCGCCACCCGTCGCGCATTTCATATGATGAATTTTAAATCCATTCAAAATCAGCAGGTTACGGAATGAACTAAGCGGATTTAGAATTCCCCCTCAGGACAAAGAACGTCAAATACGGGTTTTCCCCAACCTCGCTCGGGTAAAATGCTGTTGCATTGCACAACCCGCTTGTGCACCCACACTGAGGAACCCACGATGAACACGCAATTCAACGGTCGTGCCGATGCTGTCGGCAAGGTCGGTACTGCGCCGGTTCTCGTCAGGGAACTGGCTTCCAAAGACCGTGAGCACATGCTCACCCACTTTCTCTCGCTCGACGAAGAGGACCGCCTGCTGCGCTTCGGCCAGATGGTGCCCGACCACGTGATCGAGAACTATGTCCGCACGATCGATTTCGGTCGCGATACCGTGTTCGGCGTGTTCGACCACGACCTCGAACTGATCGGCGTCGGCCACCTGGCCTACTTGCCGGCCGAGGGCGACACGCGCACGGCCGAATTCGGCGTGTCGGTGCTCGAAAGCGCGCGCGGCCGCGGCGTCGGCTCGAAGCTGTTCGAGCGCGCGGCGATCCGCAGCCGCAACACGCACGTGACGATGCTGTACATGCATTGCCTGTCGCGTAACGCGACGATGATGCACATCGCGAAGAAATCCGGGATGCGGATCGAGTACGCGTACGGCGAAGCCGATGCGTACCTGTCGCTGCCGCCGGCCGACCACTCGACGATCATCGCCGAGATGCTGCAGGAACAGGCCGCGGTGTTCGACTACGCGATGAAGCGCCAGGCGCGCCGCACGACGAAGTTCATCGAATCGCTGATGCCGGCCTGACGCCGGGCCCGACTCGCCAACCTCAAGCCCCAACGCGCTGCCGTTGCAGCCCGCGAAAAAGGGCTCGCCCCTTTCGCGCTTCGCGTGTCCGGCGGCTGCCGACGTCATTGTCACCCCATCGCCTCACCGATACGGCCGCCCTTGCAGCCGACATCACGGCATGTTTCCCGCGCTCCGGCGCAGCGCGTCCGCTGGCAGTGCGGTTCAAGCTCCTCTGTCGCCGGACAGTGCTCGCGCAGAAGAACATCTACTTTCGTATCCGTCCCATTGATCTTTGAGCGCCCGCCGATAGATGATCGGTCGCTTATTTCACTCGGCGAAAGGTCGAAGTGACAGGCTGTCTACCCGTGGTTTCTCCATACTCGGGCTACGCCTTCATCCATCGAACCTATTTTCCCGATTCGTCTATTTCATGTTGCGAGGATAAGGGTATGACGGGACAACGCATCAATTACGGGCAGCCTACCGGAATGTATCTGTTGATCGAACAACTGCATGCGAAGTCCGGACTGCCATCGTTGGCTAACACGGTTGGTGCATCCAATCTGCAAATCTATCGGACCGTTGCCCAACTGTATGAAACTGCCGATATCTACATCGACAATCAACGGGTCGTGTCTGGCGAGATGACCATGTGGCAAATGCTAAAGGGAGCATTCGGCATCGATGTCGTCACGCGCCCCAATGGTAAAACCACGCTGGTGCTTGAATATGCGGGCTTCGTCAGCAACATCACACCATTGCCCAAAATCGGCAACCTCTTGCCCGAACTCATTACCAAGGAATATACGCTGAAGCTTCGTTCTCCCTATATCTTCGGTACTGATCCCCTACCAGACATCCAACTCTACAGGCATGCCAAATCCGTATTTATGCAGCGCAATGGTGGCCAGTCTCCAGCCACGGCAATGGCGAAATACAATCGCCGAACCAGGGAGCTGATCCGACTTAATACAATCAGCGAAATCGACACCGTCCTGCGCGGTCAGCGCACGGCGCTTCCGTCGTTGAATTTCTGAACTTCCGTCTATCGCGACATGCGCCTCACCATCGCCAAACCGATATCGCTGGCCTTCTTTACAGTGCTAGGCGGTCTGCTGGGCTTCACCCTCCACAACAGGTTCATAGAGAGCCTCGCTAGCACGCATGCCGTATGGTTCGTCGCCGGCCCGCCATCACAGATGTTCGTCGATCAACTTCGGACCACTATCGCCTTTGGTACTCTTGGGGGGCCGTGAGCATCGGAATTTCGTTCTTCCGTACACACATCGCATCGGCCAAGGTTTGCACCGTGGCGACGTTGCTGGTTATCGCTGTCGCGGTAGCAGGTACATGGGGCGCGCAGGCGATTATTCTCGCCCGACTCGCCGCGACGACGGCGGCCACAGCGCAGTTGAACATCCCTTTATTACTCCCCTTACCCCACATTCCCGCTTTCTGGATCGCGGGAACAGCAACCGTCTGTGTTGTCATCGACGTCGGTATCACCATGCTGTTCCTGCGCCGCCGCCATGGTTGGAGATGACAATGAAGACCGCGCTGCATGCATGGCTGAACGGCTATCGGCGCATGCTGTCGTTTCGGGGCCGAGAACGACGCCGGGATTTCCTCTGCTTCCTGCTCGGCCATTACCCGCTCTTTTATCTTCTGATCACGCTGATCAAATGGTCCCACACTCGGCTTTCCGCCGACGCAACGCTCACGTCGTTCCTGCTGTTCTGCGCCGGGCTCGCGTCGCTATGCGCGACCCTGGCCTACAACGTCAGGCGCCTGCACGACAGCAATCGCTCCGGCCTGCTGTGCATCGGCTACTTCCTGTTCGCAGCCCCCATTGTGATCCTCGTGTCGCTGTGGCTCGCGCCCCGCAACGCCGGTAATCAATACGGCCCCGATCCGCGCCGCACGCGCACGTAGCTCCCGCACCGGCGGTACGGCAAGCCGGCGCGTCGCATCTACATCACACGTCGCCGTCAGCGAATCGGCAACGCCGTCGTTTCCTTGAAGCAATCGAGCGAGAAGCTCGTTTTCACGTCGATCACCGACGGGTGATGCAGCAGATGCTCCTGCACGAAGCGGGAGAAATGCGCCATGTCCTCGACCTGCACGCGCAGCAGGTAATCCATGTCACCCGTCATCGCGTGGCACGCGACCACTTCCGGCCAGGTCTGCACGGCCGCGCGGAACAGCTCCGCGTGGGTCGCGCCCGCGCGCGCCGACGTCTCGTCGGCCCGGACCGGCGCGAGGCCGCCGCGCTTTTCGAGCCGCACGCTCACGTACGCGAGCAGGTCGAGCCCGAGCTTCTGCGGATTCAGCAGCGCGACATAGCCGGTGATCACGCCGATTTCCTCGAGCCGCCGGATTCGCCGCAGGCAGGGGCTCGGCGACAGGTTCACGCGCTCGGCGATCTCCTGGTTCGACAGGCGCCCGTTCTCCTGAAGAATCGCGAGAATCCGCCGGTCGATGGCATCCAATTCAGCCTGCGCCATCTTCTGCCCTCCATCGATAATTTTGAGACTGGAAATTGCGCCATCGTAGGCGCGGGCGATTAAGTTCGCAAGTTTTCGCTCGCGGCCGCCCGCTACACTCTGTCGCATGTATCGACTTGCCGCGCATGCTCGTGACGGGCACGGCCGTCGACATCGAACCACGCCGGACATGCGCACGCCGCGCCGGCCGATCGCCCCGCACAGGAGACACGACATGCAGATCCCCACCTGGGACAACCCCGTCGGCACCGACGGCTTCGAATTCATCGAATACACGGCGCCGGACCCGAAAGCGCTCGGACAACTGTTCGAGCGGATGGGTTTCACCGCGATCGCGCGCCACCGCCACAAGGACGTGACGGTGTACCGCCAGGGCGACATCAACTTCATCATCAACGCGGAACCCGATTCGTTCGCGCAACGCTTCGCGCGGCTGCACGGCCCGTCGATCTGCGCGATCGCGTTCCGCGTGCAGGACGCCGCCAAGGCATACCAGCGCGCGCTCGAACTCGGCGCGTGGGGCTTCGACAACAAGACGGGCCCGATGGAACTGAACATCCCGGCGATCAAGGGGATCGGCGATTCGCTGATCTACTTCGTCGACCGCTGGCGCGGCAAGAACGGCGCGCAACCGGGCGCGATCGGCGACATCAGCATCTACGACGTCGACTTCGAGCCGATTCCCGGCGCGAACCCGAACCCGGTCGGCCACGGCCTCACCTACATCGATCACCTGACGCACAACGTGCATCGCGGCCGCATGCAGGAATGGGCCGAGTTCTACGAGCGCCTGTTCAACTTCCGCGAAGTGCGCTACTTCGACATCGAAGGCAAGGTGACGGGCGTGAAGTCGAAGGCGATGACGTCGCCGTGCGGCAAGATCCGCATCCCGATCAACGAGGAAGGCTCGGATACGGCCGGCCAGATCCAGGAATACCTCGACGCGTATCACGGCGAAGGCATCCAGCACATCGCGCTCGGCGCGAGCGACATCTACCAGGCGGTCGACGGGTTGCGCAGCAAGGAAGTGAAGCTGCTCGACACGATCGACACGTATTACGAGCTGGTCGACCGCCGCGTGCCGAACCATGGCGAATCGCTGGAAGAACTGAAGAAGCGCAAGATCCTGATCGACGGCGCGCGCGACGACCTGCTGCTGCAGATCTTCACCGAGAACCAGATCGGGCCGATCTTCTTCGAGATCATCCAGCGCAAGGGCAACCAGGGCTTCGGCGAGGGCAACTTCAAGGCGCTGTTCGAATCGATCGAACTCGACCAGATCCGCCGCGGCGTCGTGCAGGACAAGGCCTGACGCATCCGCCGGGTGGCGCAGCGCCGCGCCACCGGGCCAGCCGCACGATCCGGCGACGCAAAGAAAAAGGGCGGGAACCCGAGGATTCCCGCCCTTTTTGCATGTCGGCGCGGCCCGCAGGCCGCGCGATCGCATCAACGCACGCTCGCCTTCGACTCGGCGGCACGCGCGGCCGACGGCTGTGCCACGGCGTCCTGGGCCGGCACGATCTGAAGCATCTGCGCGCCGGCTGCCGCCAGCGCGCTCGCGCCTTGCGCACGCACCGGGCCGGTCATCGCGAAAAACGCGGCGGACACGATCAGGAAACTCTGGATATGACGTGTGTTCATTGCACCTCCTGTAAAACTGCCGGCGCCTCCCCGAGCGCGTCGGAACGCACCCACGCGGCCGGGCACCTCCGGCAGGCCGACAAGATTAACGGCATTTGCCCGCAGATCAATGCCGCTTTACATGCTTTTACATGATGTAACGCATGATCTCGCCCTGTTTCGCGACGTGCGGACGCCCGTGCCCCGCGTCGCGACCGATGGGCGGCGGGTTTGCCCCAGTGCTACCATCCCTTAAAACCGGCGAACATGCCGGCCACTGCAGACGCGTCCAAAAGATGCCGACGCAACCGAAGTTTTGGTGATCCCAGACCGGGTGGAGGAGACAGTTAATGAATGCCCCGCTAGACGCAGACCAACGCGCGTCGCTAGAAGCCGCGCTGAAGTCCGTCACGCTTGACGACAAATACACGCTGGAACGCGGCCGCGCGTACATGAGCGGCATCCAGGCCCTCGTGCGCCTGCCGATGCTCCAGCAGGAACGCGACCGCGCCGCCGGTCTCAATACGGCCGGCTTCATCTCCGGCTACCGCGGCTCGCCGCTCGGCGGCCTCGATCTGTCGCTGTGGAAAGCCAAGCAGCACCTGGCCGCCCACCAGATCGTGTTCCAGCCCGGCCTCAACGAAGATCTCGCCGCCACGGCCGTGTGGGGTTCGCAGCAGGTGAACCTGTACCCCGGCGCGAAATACGACGGCGTGTTCGGCATGTGGTACGGCAAGGGCCCGGGCGTCGATCGCACCGGCGACGTCTTCAAGCACGCGAACTCGGCCGGCTCGTCGCAGCACGGCGGCGTGCTCGTGCTCGCCGGCGACGACCACGCGGCGAAATCGTCGACGCTCGCGCACCAGTCCGAGCACATCTTCAAGGCCTGCGGGCTGCCGGTGCTGTTCCCGTCCAACGTGCAGGAATATCTCGATTTCGGCCTGCACGGCTGGGCGATGAGCCGCTACTCGGGCCTGTGGGTCGCGCTCAAGTGCGTGACGGACGTCGTCGAATCGTCCGCGTCGGTCGACATCGACCCGCATCGCACCGAAATCGTGCTGCCGACCGATTTCATCCTGCCGGAAGGCGGGCTGAACATCCGCTGGCCCGATCCGCCGCTCGTGCAGGAAGCGCGGCTGCTCGACTACAAGTGGTACGCGGCGCTCGCCTATGTGCGTGCGAACAAGCTCGACCGGATCGAGATCGATTCGCCGCATGCGCGCTTCGGGATCATGACCGGCGGCAAGGCGTACCTCGACGTGCGCCAGGCGCTGATCGACCTCGGCCTCGACGACGAAACCTGCGCGCGGATCGGCATCCGGCTCTACAAGGTCGGCTGCGTGTGGCCGCTCGAAGCGCAAGGCGCGCAGGCGTTCGCGCGCGGCCTCGACGAAATCCTGGTGGTCGAGGAAAAGCGCCAGATCCTCGAATACGCGATCAAGGAAGAGTTGTACAACTGGCCCGACGCGCAACGCCCGCGCGTGTTCGGCAAGTTCGACGAGAAGGACGGCGCCGGCGGCGAATGGTCGGTGCCGATGGGCAACTGGCTGCTGCCCGCGCACTACGAGCTGTCGCCCGCGATCATCGCGAAGGCGATCGCGACGCGGCTCGATAAATTCGAATTGCCGTCCGACGTGCGCGCGCGCATCGCGGCGCGGCTCGCGGTGATCAACGCGAAGGAAATGGCGCTCGCGAAGCCGCACGTGCAGACCGAGCGCAAGCCGTGGTTCTGCTCGGGCTGCCCGCACAATACGTCGACCAACGTGCCGGAAGGCTCGCGCGCGATCGCCGGGATCGGCTGCCACTACATGACCGTGTGGATGGACCGCAGCACGAGCACCTTCAGCCAGATGGGCGGCGAAGGCGTGCCGTGGATCGGCCAGGCGCCGTTCACCGACGAAAAGCACGTGTTCGCGAACCTCGGCGACGGCACCTATTTCCATTCGGGGCTGCTCGCGGTGCGCGCGGCGATCTCGTCGAAGGCGAACATCACCTACAAGATCCTCTACAACGACGCGGTGGCGATGACGGGCGGCCAGCCGGTCGACGGCGTGCTGACGGTGCCGCAGATCACGCACCAGCTCGCGTCCGAAGGCGCGAAGAAAATCGTGATCGTCACCGACGAGCCGGAGAAATACGACAGCCAGAAGGCGCTGCTCGCGCCGGGCGTGACGATCCATCACCGCGACCAGCTCGACGACGTGCAGCGCGAGCTGCGCGAGATCGAAGGCACGACGATCCTGATCTACGACCAGACCTGCGCGACCGAGAAGCGCCGCCGCCGCAAACGCGGCACGTATCCGGACCCGGCGAAACGCGTCGTGATCAACGAAGCGGTGTGCGAAGGCTGCGGCGACTGCTCGGTGCAGTCGAACTGCCTGTCGGTCGAGCCGCTGGAGACCGAATTTGGTACGAAGCGCCAGATCAACCAGTCGAGCTGCAACAAGGACTTCTCGTGCGTGAAGGGCTTCTGCCCGAGCTTCGTCACGGTCGAGGGCGGCCAGTTGAAGAAGCCGAAGGCCGTGTCGGTCGACGGCAGCGCATTGCCGCCGATTCCGGAACCGACGCTGCCGGCGATCGACCGTGCGTACGGCGTGCTCGTCACCGGCGTGGGCGGCACGGGCGTCGTCACGATCGGCGCGCTGCTCGGGATGGCCGCGCACCTGGAGAACAAGGGCGTGACCGTGCTCGACGTCACGGGTCTCGCGCAGAAAGGCGGCGCCGTGATGAGCCACGTGCAGATCTCGCACGCGCCGACCGACATCCATGCGACGCGGATCGCGATGGGCGAAGCCGATCTCGTGATCGGCTGCGACGCGATCGTCACGGCCGGCGACGAATGCACGTCGCGGATGCGGCACGACGCGACGCGCGTGGTCGTCAACAGCGCGCAGACGCCGACCGCCGAGTTCATCAAGAACCCGAACTGGGCGTTCCCCGGCCTGTCCGCCGAGAACGACATCCGCGCGGCCGCCGGTGAAGCGGTCGATTTCATCGACGCGAACCGCTTCGCGGTCGCGCTGCTCGGCGACGCGATCTACACGAACCCGTTCGTGCTCGGCTACGCATGGCAGAAGGGCTGGCTGCCGCTGACGCTCGCGTCGCTCGAACGCGCGATCGAGCTGAACGCGGTGTCGGTCGACAAGAACCGCGCGGCGTTCGACTGGGGCCGCCGCGCCGCGTACGACCTGGCCAGCGTGAAGCAGGCCGCGGCCGGCGACGCCCGGCCCGCGCAAGGCGCCACGGTGATCTCGCTGCACACGAGGAAGGCGGTCGACGCGCTGATCGCGAAGCGCGTGGAATTCCTCACCGCGTACCAGAACGCCGCTTACGCGTCGCGTTATGCGGCCTTCGTCGACAAGGTACGCGCGACCGAACGGGCGCTCGCGGACGGCGACGCAATGCAGGAGCCGCTGACCGAAGCGGTCGCGCGCAACCTGTTCAAGCTGATGGCGTACAAGGACGAATACGAGGTCGCGCGGCTGCAGTCCGACCCTGCGTTCCTCGCGCGCCTGACCGCGCAGTTCGAAGGCGACTGGAAGCTGAAATTCCACCTCGCGCCGCCGCTGTTCGCGAAGACGGACGCCCACGGCCATCTCGTGAAGAAGGCGTACGGCCCGTGGATGATGTCGGCCTTCCGGCTGCTCGCGAAGGCGAAGTTCCTGCGCGGCACGGCGCTCGACCCGTTCGGCCGCACCGCGGAGCGCCGCACCGAGCGCGCGCTGATCGGCGAGTACGAAGCGCTGATCGACGAGGTGCTGGCCAAGCTGAACGCGGCCAACCGGCCGCTCGCGCTCGAGCTCGCGGCGCTGCCGGACGGCATTCGCGGCTACGGCCACGTGAAGGAGAACAACCTGCGCGCGGTACGCCAGAAATGGGACGCGCTGCTCGCGAAATGGCGTTCGCCGGCAGGCGGCCAGTCGCACCAGCAGGTCGCGTAACGAACGGCGCGCGCCGCGGGCGGGCGCATTCCGGACGGTCTTCGTGACGTCCTGCCGGCGCCCCGCCCTCGGCCCGTTACGGTTCACGCGAAAAAAAGCCACGGAACGCAGGTTCCGTGGCTTTTTCATTGCGCCGCGCGTGACGCGCGGCACCGCGGGCGTGGACTTACTTCGTGTTCACGTTCGCGGCGGCAACGGCCGTCATGTTGATGATCCGGCGCACGGTCGCGGCCGGGGTCAGGATGTGGACGGGCTTGGCCGCGCCGAGCAGGAACGGGCCGACCGTCACGCCTTCGCCGCCGACCATCTTCAGCAGGTTGTACGCGATGTTCGCCGCTTCGACGTTCGGCATGATCAGCAGGTTCGCCTCGCCCGACAGCGTCGTGCCCGGGAACGCCTGCTTGCGGATCAGTTCCGACAATGCCGCGTCGCCGTGCATTTCGCCGTCGACTTCGAGGTTCGGCGCACGTTCGACGATCAGCTTGCGGGCCTCGGCCATCCGGCGCGACGACGCCGACGGCGCGCTGCCGAAGTTCGAGTTCGACAGCAGCGCGGCCTTCGGCGTGATGCCGAAGCGCTCGATCTCGGCCGCGGCCTGGATCGTCATGTCGGCGAGCTGGTCGGCGCTCGGCAGCTCGTTCACGTACGTGTCGCACACGAACAGGTTGCGGCCCGGCAGCATCAGCAGGTTCATCGCGGCGAAATGCTCGGCGCCCTTCGCGCGGCCCAGCACCTGCTCGATGAACTTCAGGTGGCTGTGGAACGTGTCGATCATCCCGCAGATCATCCCGTCCGCGTCGCCCAGATGCACGAGCATCGCGCCGATCAGCGTGTTGAACTTGCGCATCGCGGCCTTCGCGACTTCCGGCGTCACGCCGTCGCGCGCGCCGATCTCCTGATACGCCTGCCAGTAGCGGTGGTAGCGCGCATCGTCTTCCGGATCGACGATTTCGAAATCGGTGCCGGCCTTCAGCTTCGAGCCGATCTTCGCGAGGCGCATGTCGACGACCGACGGACGGCCAATGATGATCGGCTTCGCGATCTTTTCCAGCAGCACGAACTGCGCGGCGCGCAGCACGCGCTCGTCCTCGCCCTCGGCGAACACGATGCGGGCCTCCTTCTGCTTCGCGGTCGCGAACACCGGACGCATCACCATGCCGGTGCGGTAGACGGTCGCGCCGAGCTGCTCGCGATAGGCGTCCATGTCCTGGATCGGGCGCGTGGCGACGCCCGAATCCATCGCGGCCTGAGCGACGGCCGGCGCGATCTTGATGATCAGGCGCGGATCGAACGGCTTCGGAATCAGGTAGTCCGGCCCGAATTCGAGCGAATGGCCTTCGTACGCCTTCGCGACTTCCTCGCTCTGGTCGGTTTCCTGGGCCAGCTCGGCGATCGCGCGCACGCACGCGAGCTTCATTTCTTCCGTGATCGTCGTCGCGCCGACGTCGAGCGCGCCGCGGAAGATGAACGGGAAGCACAGCACGTTGTTGACCTGGTTCGGGTAGTCCGAACGGCCGGTCGCGACGATCGCGTCCGGGCGCACGGCCTTCGCGTCTTCCGGGCGGATTTCCGGTTCCGGGTTCGCGAGCGCCAGGATCAGCGGCTTGTCGCCCATCGTCTTGACCATGTCCTGCTTCAGCACGCCCGCGCTCGAGCAGCCGAGGAACACGTCCGCGCCGGCGATCGCGTCGGCGAGCGAGCGCGCGTCGGTGTTCGCCGCATAGCGCTGCTTCGACGGATCGAGGTTGCCGCGCCCTTCGTAGATCACGCCCTTCGAATCGGCGACGAGGATGTTCGACTTCGTGAGGCCGAGGTTCACCAGCAGGTCCAGACACGCGATCGCGGCCGCGCCCGCGCCCGAACACACGAGCTTCACGTCGGCGAGTTTCTTGCCGACGACCTTCAGGCCGTTCAGGATCGCGGCCGACGCGATGATCGCGGTGCCGTGCTGATCGTCGTGGAAGACGGGGATCTTCATGCGCTCGCGCAGCTTCTGCTCGATGTAGAAGCATTCCGGCGCCTTGATGTCCTCGAGGTTGATGCCGCCGAGCGTCGGCTCGAGCATCGCGATCGCCTCGACGAGCTTGTCGGGGTCGGACTCCGACAGTTCGATGTCGAACACGTCGATGCCCGCGAATTTCTTGAAGAGGCAGCCCTTGCCTTCCATCACCGGCTTCGCGGCGAGCGGGCCGATGTTGCCCAGACCGAGCACGGCCGTGCCGTTGGTGATGACGCCGACGAGGTTGCCGCGCGACGTGTACTTCTGCGCGTCGAGCGGATCGGCGTGGATCGCCTCGCACGCGGCGGCGACGCCCGGCGAATACGCGAGCGACAGATCGAGCTGGTTCGACAGCGGCTTGGTCGGGGTGACCGAAATCTTGCCGGGTTTCGGGTTCAGGTGATAAGCGAGAGCGGCCTGCTTCAGTTGTTCGTCCATGATTGACCTGCGAGAGACATGCGAAATATTGACGACTCAGTACACAGCACCTTCGGCCGCGTCTGCTTGAATCGAGGGGATGGTCGACTGCGAGACGGCCCGCGACGCGCCGGATCGGCACGCCATCGAACCTTGGCGGATGGCAAGAGGAAAGTACAAAGTACTGAACGATTTCTTAGGGTCGCCTAGTGTACACCCCCTAAATGACCTCCGTTGGTGCACCGCCGCATCCCCGGCATCCGCATCGGACTGGTCGCACCCCATTTGTTTCGCCTGTGGTGAGCCGCGCGCCGAACCGCGCGAATTCCGCCGAAAACCGGCCTGGATCGGGTAAAATAGCCGGCTACGCGCGCAGCGATGCGATTGGCCTGCCGATCGCGCCCCGGCCCTCCGGGCAGGTTCCCCTTGCTGCGCCATCGGGCCCGCGCCCGCTTCTCGCTCATCACCCAAGGAATGCCCATGACAGGCTACGATCGTCAGTCGATCTCGGATACGACCGCCAAAATCCTGCTCGAAGTGCAGGCGGTGCACTTCAATGCCGAAAAACCGTTCATCTTCACGTCCGGCTGGGCAAGCCCCGTCTATATCGACTGCCGCAAGCTGATCTCGTATCCGCGCGTGCGCCGTGCGCTGATGGAAATGGCGGAAACGACGATCACGCGCGACATCGGCTTCGAGCAGATCGACGCGGTGGCGGGCGGCGAGACGGCCGGCATCCCGTTCGCGGCATGGATCGCCGACCGGATGATGGTGCCGATGCAGTACGTGCGCAAAAAGCCGAAGGGTTTCGGCCGCAATGCGCAGATCGAAGGCCATCTCGAGGAAGGCTCGCGCGTGCTGCTGGTGGAAGACCTGACGACCGACAGCCGCAGCAAGATCAACTTCGTCAACGCGCTACGCACCGCGGGCGCGACGGTGAACCACTGCTTCGTGCTGTTCCACTACGACATCTTCAAGGAAAGCGTGTCGGTCCTGAAGGACATCGACGTCGACCTGCACGCGCTCGCCACGTGGTGGGACGTGCTGCGTGTCGCGAAGGCCTCGGGCTACTTCGAGACGAAGACGCTCGACGAAGTCGAGAAATTCCTGCACGCACCGGCCGAATGGTCGGCCGCGCACGGCGGCGCGACGGCCGCGAAGGAATGACGCCACGCCGGCATGCATGCCGGCGCACTGGCTGAACAAGCCGCCTGCTTCACCGCAGGCGGCTTTTTTTCGTCCGTTGCCATGCACCCTGACCGAGCGCAATCGCGGGCGGCAGTGGGCATCGCTCATCGAACCCTAATGCTAGACTTGATCCATCGCCGCCCTCAGCTGCGCGGGCAACACACAACGCCAACAATGCCGGGCATCTCGGTCCGGCCCACGTGACGGGAGAAGCGCCATATGCGTGTGGATCGCCGGATCGCTCCGCCTGCGCCATCGGGTCGCCCGTCTCCGTTGCTCCTCCCCGCCCTCCTCTGCGCCGCCGTTTTCGCGGCGCTGCCCGCGCATGCGGAAGGCCCGTTCACCGTGACGAGCGACGACCTGACGCCCGGCGCCCGCGTGCGGGCCGCGAACGTGTTCGACCGCGGCGACTGCAAGGGCGCGAACCGCTCGCCGCAACTCGCGTGGCACAACCCGCCGCCCGGCACGCGCGGCTACGCGGTCACGATCTTCGATCCCGACGCGCCCGGGCACGGCTGGTGGCACTGGGCCGTGGCCGGCATTCCGGCGACCGTCACGAGCCTGCCGGCCGACGCGAGCGCATCCGGCTTCCTGCGCCGCATCGGCGCGAGCGAGGCGCGCAACGACTACGGGATCGACGGTTACGGCGGTCCGTGCCCGCCGCCCGGCAAGCCGCATCGCTACGTGATCACCGTCTACGCGCTGAAAGGCACCGACCTGCGCGTGTCGCAGGGCCGCCCCGCGCCGATGTTCGAGCACGAGATCGGCACGCTCGCGATCGGCACCGCGCGACTCACGGTCACGTACGGGCAATAGCCGCGCGGTGCCTCGCCCGGCGGCGGCGCCGCGATTGCCTGCCGCCGCCAATTTCAGTATGCCGCGCGCGCACGTTGTCTCGTCATTTCGGCTTGCTAGACTCGTCGTCACCGGTCGCGGCATGCCCTGCCGCGCGACCGTCGCGCCGCCTGCCGGCGACGCGTGACGCGGCGAGCCGCGGCGGCCCGCCGTTCCCGTCCCTTTCCGGAGAACGCTTCATGTCGAACATCGTCATCGTCTATCACAGCGGCTACGGTCACACGCAGAAACTGGCCGAGGCCGTGCATGCGGGCGCGCAGGATGCCGGCGCGAACGTGCGCCTGATCGCCGTCGGCGACCTCGACGACGCGGGCTGGGCCGCGCTCGACGCGGCCGACGCGATCGTCTTCGGCGCGCCGACCTACATGGGCGGCCCGTCGGCGCAGTTCAAGCAATTCGCCGATGCCACGTCGAAAGCGTGGTTCACGCAGAAGTGGAAGGACAAGATCGCCGCGGGCTTCACGAACTCGGCGACGATGAACGGCGACAAGTTCTCGACGATTCAATATTTCGTCACGCTGGCGATGCAGCATGGGATGGTGTGGGTCGGCACGAGCCTGATGCCGGCGAACTCGAAGGCGGCCACGCGCAACGACATCAACTATCTCGGCGGCTCCACGGGCCTGCTCGCGCAGTCGCCGGCCGATGCGACGCCCGACGAGGGCCCGCTGCCGGGCGACCTCGAAACCGGCAAGGCATTCGGCCGGCGCGTCGCCGAAGCGACCGCCCGCTGGGACGCCGGCGCCCGCTGAGCACGCCCTCCCCCGGCCGCGCGCGTATCGGCGCGGGCGTCAAAGGGACACGAAGACGGCCGCCGGCCGTCTTTTTTCGTCCCGCGCGGCCCAGCGCCGCCGGATGACGTCTTAAAATGGCGGTTTCAGGGCGCCGCGGCTCCCGTTTCATCCAGTGAGAGCGAAATGAGCACCAAAGTTTTTGTCGACGGCCAGGAAGGTACGACCGGCCTCAAGATCTTCGAATACCTGTCGGCACGCAGCGACATCGAGATCCTGCGCATCGAGGAAGCGAAGCGCAAGGACGTCGACGAGCGCCGCCGCCTGATCAACGCGTCGGACGTCACGTTCCTGTGCCTGCCGGACGTCGCGTCGCGCGAATCCGCGTCGCTCGTCGAGAACCCGAACACCACGCTGATCGACGCGAGCACCGCGTTCCGCACGCATGCCGACTGGGCGTACGGCCTGCCGGAACTGACCCGCGCGCAGCGCGAGAAGATTCGCACGTCGAAGCGCATCGCGGTGCCCGGCTGCCATGCATCGGCGTTCGTGCTCGCGATGCGTCCGCTCGTCGACGCGGGCATCGTCGCGCCGACGTTCGCCGCGCACAGCTACTCGATCACCGGCTACAGCGGCGGCGGCAAGTCGATGATCGCCGAATACGAAAACGCCGCGCCGGGCGGCAAGCTCGCGAGCCCGCGCCCGTACGCGCTCGGCCTCGCGCACAAGCACCTGCCGGAAATGGCCGCGCACACGGGCCTCGCGAACGCACCGATCTTCACGCCGATCGTCGGCCCGTTCCTGAAGGGCCTCGCGGTGACGACCTACTTCACGCCCGAGCAGCTCGCGAAACGCGCGACGCCGCAGGACGTGCAGCGCGTGTTCGCCGAGTACTACGCGGACGAGGCGTTCGTGCGCGTCGCACCGTTCGACGCGGACGCGAACCTCGACGGCGGCTTCTTCGACGTGCAGGCGAACAACGACACGAACCGCGTCGACCTGTTCGTGTTCGGCAACGCGGAGCGCTTCGTCACCGTCGCGCGCCTCGACAACCTCGGCAAGGGCGCGTCGGGCGCCGCGATCCAGTGCATGAATCTCAACATCGGCGCGGCCGAGGACGCAGGCCTCAAACGCTGATTCAGCCTCGCATGCCATGCAAAGCCGGCCACTGGCCGGCTTTTTATTTACCCGTATCAGGCAATATATAAAACTCCGGATCGCGCATTTACAAATATTTACAAGCTTTCCATTGCGCGATTATCCGCGAATTAATCCAGCCCCTCCTTATCCAGTCAATCCCGAATAGGGATAAACCGGATACCCGTCAATTCAAACGTTGCCGTTATACGCGGGAAGGCGTTGCGAGAGCCTGCCGGGCGTCGCGCACGCCCCACTCCGGCAGCTTTCGACAGCCTGTCTCGCGTTTAAATTCTTACCAATTGCCTTATCAGGAAAGGATTCAATTGGCAGATCCCGTTTCAATCGCCTTTTTTAGACGGGTTCATCAATTGACAGCAAAAACACAGGCAGCGACATTAGCTCGCACAATTAAACGATTGGAGACAGCGGCATGTCGCACACCTTATCGAAGGGGGTGGCAACGGCCTTTGCCATTGCCCCTTTCCTGGTTGCATGTGGCGGGGGGGACTCCGGCGGCGCGCTCGCGCCGATCGATGCGCCCCAATGTTCCGGCTCGAGCTGCGGCCCGCAAGGGCAGCCGCCTTCGCAGCCGATCAACGGCGCATTGTGCCCGGCCAACGCGGACATCGTGAAGAGCACGTACCTCGGCGGTGCCGGTAGCGGCGAGATCGTCAGCGTCAACATCGACGCGGTCGCGATGACCTACACGCTCAAGTGGCTCGAATCGCCGATTCCGCTGAAGACGGGCACCGTCACGCCGAGCCGCGTCGGCACGACCATCACCGGCAAGGTCGTTCATCCGCCGACCGGCACGCTGCCGACCGCCGAGCAGACGCGCTGCGCGTTCGTCCTCACGCCGGGCACGGGCCCCGCGCCGGACGGCTCGACGTATTCGACGGCCGCCGACTTCAACCAGGCGAACCCGCCGATGCTGCTGGTCGGCATGGGTGTGGCGGGCGGCGGCATTCCCGGCGCGACGATCCAGTACGACGGGCTGACGATCATCCCAGGCGTCGTGCAGAACGTCGGCCAGGTGCCGAACCGTCACTTCGACTTCTATCCGTTCCTCGGCTTCGCGAACACGACGACCGACCTCTCGAAGCTGCCGGGCACGTACAACGCGCTGCTCTACCACCTCGTGCCGTCGGGCAATTACGCGACGAAGGGCTCGAACTCGAGCGAGACGTTCGATGCGAACGGCGCGTGCACGTCGAGCGGGGCGGGCGGCTGCCAGACGACCGGCGATCCGTGGAAGGCGAGCGCGAACGGCGGCTACTTCGACAGCGCCAAGGCGCCGCAGACACTGCCGCAGACGCAACTGCCGATCGTCGGCGCGACCGGCAAGTCGGCGACCGCGCACATGGTGATCGGCCAGCTCAACGGCGCGACGGTGCCGGTGATCGTGCGCACGGGCAACGTGAACCTCGGCACGCCGCCGCTGCACCTCGATGCGCAGGTCGACGACGAATCGGGCATCGCGGTGCTCGGCGCGGCGACGGCGATCACGTCGGGCGCGATCGACGGCGGCTACGCGGGCGCGGACTCGAACTTCAAGTACACGGCCGCGCTGATCCGCGGCGGCAATGCGTCGTTCATCAACCCGTCCACGCAGGCCGAGGAAGACGGCTTCACGCTCGACTACGGCCAGACGACGCCGGGCCTGCTGAACGCGAAGACCGCCCCGCCGAGCGGCGCGAGCTACCCGTCGGCATCGGGCGTGGTGATCGCGACGGGCGGGCTGTACGCGGCGTTGATCCAGGGCACGGTGAACGGCGGCGTCACGGCGACGTCGGCGAATTCGACGACGTCGTCGACCCCGTACTTCGGCGTGGGCGCGCAGATCAGCAAGTAGCGATCGAGGACGCGGCGGCCGGCCTGCCGCCGCGCGTTGCAGGGAAGGCACGAAGGCGCCCGGCACGGCGCGGGCAGGACGAGCACGACCAACAGAAGCGGCCGACAGGGAGCTGGCCGCCACACAAGACAAATCTGGAGGAGCAACATGAAGCGCAACCTCATTCTGGCGGCCGCTGCCGCCGCCCCCCTTCTTTCCGCTTGCGGCGGCGGCAGCGACAATCCGCCGCCGCTCGTCGAGGAGCGGCTTTGCCCCGCCACGCTCGACTACAACACCGTGTTCACGGGCGGCGCGGGCAGCGGCGAACTCGCGAAAGTCCAGCTCGACACGACCAGGATGACCTGGCAGGTCACCTATGTCGAATCGCCGGTGCCGCAAAAGACCGGCACCGTCGTGCCGACCCGCGCGGGCACGGTCGACAGCGGCACGCTCACGCAGGAAACGCTGCTGCCGACCAACAAGCTGAACCAGTGCGCGTTCCGCCTGAACGGCGGGAGCCTCGATGCGTCGCGTCCGGCGCGCATCTTCGTCGGCTTCGGCGTCGCGGGCGGCACGATTCCCGGCAAGGAGATCCAGTTCGACGGCGTGCTCGGCCAGGCCGCGGTGCCCGACACGAAATTCCCGTACTACCCGTTCATCGGCTTCTCGTCGATCGAAACGGACATCACGAAGGTCGCGGGCACGTACAGCCACATCGGCTTCGGCGAAGTGCCGTCGCAGAAATTCGCGCCGGCGTCGATCGACGCGAAGGTGACGATCAACGCGGACGGCACGTGGTCCAAGTGCGACACGACCGGCCAGTTCGCCGGCGGCGCGTGCACGCAGCAGGGCACGAACTTCGTGCAGTCGGCCGACGGCAGCGGCGCGTTCCAGTCGAACAACTACGCGAGCCAGATGAAGCCGACGCTGTCGGCCACGCCGCAGGGCAAGGGCTTCATGATCGTCGGCAAGCTGCGCAACCAGCTCGTGCCGATCCTCGTGCGCACGGGGGTCGCGAACCCGAACCCGACGCCGGACAGCAACGGCGTGCCGGGCCTGACCGCCGACGACGAATCGAGCATCTCGATCCTCGCGCCGCAGACGGCCGTCGCGGCCGGTTCGCAGAACGGCGAGTACATCGGCGTCGACAGCCAGTTCGATTACCGCACCACCGCGCTGATCGACAAGCAGGCCACGCTGCTCGATCCGTTCCAGCCGTCGCAGGCGTCGCTCACGCGAGTGCTCGACCTCGACTACACGCAGAAGGTGCCGGGCACGGTCACGACGATCCACACGGGTTCGGGCAGCACGTCGCCGACCGGCAAGTTCATCTTCTCGGGTGGCGTGTTCGGTTTCCTCGACAACGCGGGATCGACGCCGTATTTCACGATCGGCGCATTCGTCCAGTAAGCGGAGGGGAAAGCCGTGATGAAGAAAACCCTTCTCTGCGCGGCGGCCGGCGCCGCCGCCGTGGCGCCGCTCGCCGCGCACGCGCAGAGCGCCGGCAGCAACGTCGTCACGCTGGGCTGGTTCCACATCATGCCCCAGCAGAGCAGCACGCCGATGACGACCAACGTCGCGCCGACGCCGATCAACACGCCGCTGCGGCTGCCGCCGTCGTTCACGTCGGCAGGCACCGGGCTGCACACGAGCGGCGCCGACACGGTCGGCCTGACGGTCAGCCACTTCCTGACCGACCACATCGCGGTCACTTCGGTGGCCGGCGTGCCGCCGGTGTTCAAGGTGTCGGGCCAGGGCACGATCAAGCCGCCGGGCCCAGCGGGCGCGCTCGGCACGCAGAACATCGGGCTCGGGTCGGTCAACCCGATCGTGAAGAGCGTGCGGCAGTGGAGCCCGGCGGTGATCCTGCAGTACTACTTCGGGCAGGCAACCGCGAAATTCCGGCCGTTCCTCGGCCTCGGCGTGTCGTACAACTGGTTCAGCGCCCTGCAGCTCAACACGAACTTCATCAAGCAGACGCAGGACAACCTCGGCGCGATCCTCGCGGCGGGCGCGGGCAAGCCGGGGACGACCTCGGTGGAGGCGAAGGCGTCGTCGTCGTGGCAGCCGGTGTTCAACGCAGGCCTGCAGTACAACCTGACGGAACACTTCGGGCTGGTGGCGTCGGTGACCTACATCCCGCTGAAGACGACGTCGACGGTGACGATCAAGGCAGCCGACGGCTCGGTGCTCGCCGAGTCGAAATCGGATCTGAAGGCGGACCCGATCATCAGCTACGTCGGGATGACGTACAAGTTCTGAGCGCGGCGATGCCGGCGCGAATGGATGGCCGCGACACAATCGCAGGCAAAAAAAAAGCCCGCCTAAGTGGCGGGCTGAATCCATATCAGAGGAGACATGGAGGAGACAGGTGTCACTATAGCGAATCGGTTTCCGCAATGCAACATTTCCGTAGAGAAAATAAGGATTTTCCCTCGAACGCGGCCTCTAATTCACCGTGACGGCGCCTGACCCCTTTCCGTTCTCCCGTTCGAGCACCTCGCCCAATGCGTCGCGCAGCAGCGCGACAGGCCGCGTGAGACGGCCCGGCAACGTGCCGTGCACGATCCACACGTTGATCCGCGTTTCCAGCCCCGCCGTTTCCACCACCCTCAGCGCGTCGCGATGCGCGCTGCGCGCCAGCGCGTTCGGCGCGGCGATGCCGATGCCGGCGCCGCGCGCGACGAGCGACAACTGCAGCTCCGAGCCGAATGCCTCGACCGCGACGTCGAACGGCAGCCCGGCCGCGCCGAGCGCGCGGCTCAGCGCCGAGCGCATCCCGCAGCCGTCCTGGCTCAGCACCCACGGAAAACCCGACAGCGTGTCGAGCGACAGCGGGCCGTCCGGCAGCGGGAAATCGCGCGCGGCGACGAGCACCGTCGGCTGCGTGGCGAGCAGCGTCGCCGTCAACGCGTCGGGCAGCGCCGCGCTCGCCGGCACCATCACGGTCGCGACGTCGAGCGCGCCGCGCTCGATGCCCTGCACCAGCGCGGGCGACCAGCCGGCCGTCACGCGCAGCGTGAGGCGCGGGAACGCCTCGCGCAGCCGGTCGATCGGCCGCTCGAGCGCGAGCTCGGACAGGAACGGCGGCACGCCGATGCGCAACTCGCCCGACGGCTCGCCGTTCGGCGCGCCCGCCGCCATCAGCTCGTCGACCGCGCCGAGCACGTTGCGCGCGAGCGCGTAGACGTCGCGCCCGGCGGCGGTCGGCTTCAGCGGCTTGCTCTGCCGTTCGAGCAACGGCACGCCGAGCAGCGTCTCGAGGTTCTGCACACGCCGCGTCAGGCCCGGCTGCGTCAGATGGAGTTTCGCGGCCGCGGCCACCATCGACCCGCTGTCGACGACCGCGACGAAGGCCTGGAGATCACGCGTATTCAAAACAAACTCGCATAATCATGTTAGACATATTTCAATTGTCGCATAAACATCAGGCACCTAGGATGGGAATTCCTTCGACCCACCACCCGGCCTCCCGATGAACTGCCCTGCCAACCGTTGCCCCGCCCCCGTTTCCCCGTCCGTCGCCGCGCTGCCCGCGCTGAGCACCGGCATGACGCTGTTCTTCGCCGCGACGGTCGGCGTGATCGTGATGAACCTGTTCGCCGCGCAACCGCTGACCGGCCCGATCAGCGCGGACCTGCACCTGCCGCCCGGCCTCGCCGGCCTCGTCGCGATGCTGCCGCAGCTCGGCTACGCGGCCGGGCTCGCGTTGCTCGTGCCGCTGGTCGACCTGCTCGAGAACCGCCGCCTGATCGTCGCGACGCTCGGCGTCTGCGCGGCCGCGCTCGTGCTGCCCGCCTTCACGCGCTCGGGCACCGTGTTCCTGCTCTCGACGCTCGCGGCCGGCGCCGCGTCGAGCGTGATCCAGATGCTGGTGCCGATGGCCGCGTCGATGTCGCCCGAAGCTCAGCGCGGCCGCGCGGTCGGCAACGTGATGAGCGGGCTGATGCTCGGGATCCTGCTGTCGCGGCCGCTCGCGAGCCTGATCGCGGGCTCGGCCGGCTGGCGCGCGTTCTATCTGCTGGCCGCGCTCGCGAACGCGGCGATCGCCGTCGTGCTCGCGCTGCGCCTGCCGGCGCGCACGCCGTCGATCACGGCCAGCTACCGCGTGTTGCTCGCGTCGATGGGACGCCTGCTCGCCGACGAGCCGGTGCTGCGCCGGCATGCGCTGTCGGCCGCGCTCGCGATGGCCGCGTTCAGCGCATTCTGGACCGCCGTCGGGCTGCGGCTCGCGCAACCGCCGTTCGCGCTCGACCTGCACGGCATTGCGCTGTTCGCGTTCGCCGGCGCCAGCGGCGCGATCGTCACGCCGCTCGCCGGCCGCGCGGGCGACCGCGGCCACGGCGCGGCCGCGCAGCGGCTCGCGCACGGCACGATGCTCGCGGCCCTGACCGTGCTCGGGATCGCCGGCGCGGGCTGGTTCGGCTTCGATATGTACGCGCATCGCAGCCTCGCGCTCGCGCTGCTGGCCGGCGGCGCGGCGCTGCTCGACGCAGGCGTGATCGTCGACCAGACGATCGGCCGCCGCGCGATCAACCTGCTGAACCCGGCCGCGCGCGGACGCCTGAACGGGCTGTTCGTCGGGCTGTTCTTCATCGGCGGCGCGCTCGGCGCGGCGCTCGCGGGCAGCGCATGGGCATGGGGCGGCTGGAGCGCGGTGTGCGGCGTCGGGTTCGCGTTCGCCGGCGCGGCGGCCGGGTTCGGGCTGGTGGCCGGGCGCGCGGCGGGCGCCGCGGCGTTCGATCGCCCGCGTGCATAAGCGGGCAGCGGTGAAGCGGCGCTCGAAAGCCGAACGCCCCGCCCTCTCGCGAGGGACGGGGCGTTCGGTACGCCGGCGCGGGCCGGGAATCAGTGACGGACCAGCGCCATCATCGCGCCGAAGCCGACGAACAGCCCGCCCGTCAGCCGGTTGAACACCTTCGCGACGCTCTGGCTCTTCAGCGTGGCGCCGATGCGCGTGCCGAACGCCGCGTAGACGAGATACCAGCTCACCTCGATCACCGCGAACGTGACGACGAGAATGCCGAACTGCGGCAGCGTCGGCTCGGCCGCGTTGATGAACTGCGGCAGCAGCGCGGCCGCGAACAGGATCGCCTTCGGGTTGCTGCCCGCGACCAGGAAGCCGTTGCGGAACAGCGCCGCGCGCGATGCCGATGCCTGTTGCGACACGGCGTCGACGTCGGCCGCCGGCGCGTCGTCCACGCGTGCGCGCCACGCCTTCACGCCGAGATAGATCAGGTAGGCCGCGCCCGCGAAGCGCAACGCATTGAACATCGCCGGCCACGCTTCGAGCACCGCGCCGAGCCCGGCCGCGGAGACCGCGAGCATCAGCACGAGCGCGCTCAGGCAGCCGGCCATCGTCGCGGACGAACGCCGCAGCCCGTGCCGCGCGCCGTGCGTCATCACGAGCAGCATGTTCGGGCCCGGAATCGCCGACACGACGAATACCGTCGCCACGAAAAGCCACCACGTATGCAAGTTCATGACTGCCTCTGCCTGAAATGGACGGAAAACGAACTGCCGATTATGCCGTGCGTACGACGCTTGTGTCGCATGTCAGCGGCCGGCGCGGCGCAGCGCGGCTTCGCCGAGCACCGCGAAATCCTGGTCGCCGCCGCCGTGCGCGAGCGCGTCGAGCAGGCTGTCGCGCACGACGCTCGCGACCGGCAGCGGCACCGACGTCGCGTCGCCGGCCTCCAGCGCGAGCCGGACGTCCTTCAGCCCGAGCCGCGCCTTGAAGCGCGCGGGCTCGTAGCGCCGCTCGGCGATCATCGCGCCGTAGCCCTCGTAGACGGGCCCCGGAAACACGCTGCTGGTGATCACGTCGAGGAAATCGCGCATCGCGACGCCGTGCGCGCCCAGCAGCGCGGATGCCTCGCCGAGCGTCTCGATCGCCGACGCGAGCGTGAAGTTCGCGGCGATCTTCGCGACGTTCGCGTGCTGCGGCAGCGAGCCGAACCGCCAGGTCTTCTGGCCGATCGCGTCGAACAGCGGCTGCACGCGGTCGATCGCCTCGGCCGGGCCGCCGGCCATGATCGTCAGGCGCGCGGCGGCCGCGACGTCGGGCCGCCCCATCACCGGCGCGGCGACATAGTCGATGCCGCGCGACGCATGCGCGTGCGCGAGCGACTCGGCGAGCGCGACCGATACCGTCGCCATGTTCACGTGGATCAGCCCGCGCGGCGCCTGGGCCAGCAGCGCGTCGTCGAACACCGCGCGCGCGGCCGCATCGTCGCCGAGCATCGAGAACACGGCGTCGCCGCGGAACGCGTCGGCCGGCGTGTCGACGATCCGCGCGCCGAACGCCGCGAGCGGCTCGGCCCGCTCGCGCGAGCGGTTCCAGACCCGCACCGTGTGGCCCGCCTTCAGCAGGTTCGTCGCGATCGCCTGCCCCATTTCGCCCAGCCCGATAAACCCGAGATCCATCACCCGCTCCTTCGCTCCGTGAAGCCGCGAGTTAAACACAGATGCCGACGGTCTGCAGCGCCTGCCGCCTGCCGCCGACCGGCCGGCGCGGTGCGATACTGCACGAATGGCGACCGCGACCTTCCGCTTTCACGGCGAACTGAACGCCTTTCTCGCGCGCCCGCGGCGCGATCGGGCGTTCGCCCACGCGTGCGCGCGCGATGCGACGGTGAAGCACGCGATCGAGGCGCTCGGCGTCCCGCATACCGAAATCGGCCGGCTGTGCGTGAACGACGCGCCGGCCGCGCTCGACCGCCCGCTCGACGACGGCGACCGCGTCGACGTCTTTCCCGAGCGCGCGCGGCCGGCGGCCAACGGTCCCACCGGACTGCCGCCGGCGTCATGGCGCTTCGTCGCCGACGCGCATCTCGGCGGCCTCGCGCAATTGCTGCGCCTCGCCGGCTTCGACACCTGCTACGACAACCACTACCGCGACGACGAACTCGCGGCGCTGGCCGAGCGCGAGCACCGGATCGTGCTGACCCGCGACCGCGAGCTGCTCAAGCGGCGCGCGGTCGTGCGCGGCTGCTATCTCCATGCGCGGCAGCCGGCCGACCAGTTGCGCGAACTGTTCGAGCGGCTCGATCTCGCCCCGCACATGCGGCCGTTCCGGCTGTGCCTGCGCTGCAACGCGCCGCTGCATCCGCTCGACGCGGCCGCCGCCGCGCCGCGCGTGCCGGCGGGCGTCCGGCAGCGGCAGCGGCGCTTCGTCGCGTGCGACGTGTGCCGGCGCGTGTTCTGGGAAGGCTCGCACTGGCGGCGCATGCGCACGGTGGTCGACGCGATGCGCGCGCCGCCGCCCGTTCGGCTCGACGAACCGGGCGAATCCGACGAACCCGGCGAATTCGGCGCCTGAAAAACAAAACCCCGCATGCCGGAGCATGCGGGGCTGGCCGATCGATGGCCGGCAACGCCGGCCGTGGCGGCGAACCGCTTAGTTCTGCGTGCCTGCGTCGTTCGTGCCGGCGGCCGATGCGGCTGCGGCCTTCGCCTGGCCCTTCTTCGAACCGTGGTGCTTCAGCTGGTGCTTCGGCTTGCTGTGATCCTTCTTGGCCGGTGCCGATGCGGCAGCCGGCGTGTCGGCTGCCGGCGCGGACGCCTGTGCGAATGCCGAAACCGATGCGAGCGCGAATGCCGCGGCGATGATCGAAGCGAGCGTCTTCTTCATTGTTTTTCCTTTAGCGGAGAAAAAATCAAACGTACCGGTAATTAAAGATGCGAGGCATTCGCACCGGAGCCCCAGGCCGCGAGGCCGGCTTTCGCCGTTCCGTCGCGACGAAACCTGACGCACTGGTTCCATAACGCACCGCGTTCGCGGCAAGTTGACATGTTGCCTGCATCCTCGGGTTTTCCCGGGGGCCGCCGCGTCGCCCGGTACCGGCAAGCCGCCGTCGCACCGCGCCGCAAACCGGCTCGCGCGGCGCCGGGGCGACGCTTATACTGGCGTCCATCCGTCCCTTTCCCCGGAAACCGGATCGCGGCCGGTCGCACGACCGCCGCCGTCTCGAGGCGCTCAAATTGCCCGATCACAATCTGGACAAACTGAAAATCGACCGGCGTCCGCTCGCACCGGCGCCGCGCCGGCGCCGGTGGGCGCGCTATGCGTTCGCCGCCGCGCTCGTCGTCGTCGCGATCGGCGCCGGCCTCGCGCTCACCGGCCGGCCAAGCGTCGACACCACGTCCGTCACGTCCGCCTACCCGTACCAGAACGACACGCAGCTCAATGCGACCGGCTACGTCGTGCCGCAGCGCAAGGCCGCGGTCGCGTCGAAGGGCCAGGGGCGCGTCGAGTGGCTCGGCGTGCTCGAAGGCACGCGCGTGAAGCAGAACGAGATCATCGCGCGCCTCGAAAGCAGCGACGTGCAGGCGTCGCTCGGGCAGGCCCGCGCGCAGGTGCAGGTCTCCCGCGCGAATCTCGGCGTCGCGCAGGCCGAGCTCAAGGATGCGGAGATCGCGTTGCGCCGCACGGCCGCACTCGCGCCGCGCGGGGCCGTGCCGGCCGCGCAGCTCGACACCGACACGGCCCGCGTGAACAAGGCGCGCGCAACGCTCGCCAGCGACCAGGCCGCGATCGCGTCGGCCGAAGCGAACGCGCAGGCCGCGCAGGTGGCGGTCGACCAGACGGTGATCCGCGCGCCGTTCGACGGCATCGTGCTCGCGAAGCACGCGAACGTCGGCGACAACATCACGCCGTTCTCGTCCGCGTCGGACAGCAAGGGCGCGGTCGTGACGATCGCCGACATGGAAACGCTCGAAGTCGAGGCCGACGTCGCCGAATCGAACATCGCGAAGATCCGCGCGGAGCAACCGTGCGAGATCCAGCTCGACGCGCTGCCCGACATGCGCTTCGCGGGGCGCGTGTCGCGCATCGTGCCGACCGTCGACCGCTCGAAGGCCACCGTGCTCGTGAAGGTGCGCTTCGTCGACCGCGACGAGCGCGTGCTGCCCGACATGAGCGCGAAGATCGCGTTCCTGTCGAAGCCCGCGTCGCCGCAGGACCGGCAGCCGGTGACGGCCGTGCAGGCAAGCGCGGTGGTCGAGCGCGACGGCCGGCCGGTCGTGTTCGTCGTGAAGGACGACGCCGTGCATGCGGTGGCCGTGACCAAGGGCGCGCGGATCGGCGAGCTCGTCGCGGTGCGCGGCGTGAAACCCGGCGACACGGTCGTGCTCGCCCCGGGCGCGAAGCTGAAGGACGGCGCGAACGTGACCGTCGCGAAGAAGTAGCGCGCGTGAACGACGCCCAACCGCCCCTCGTCGAGCTCAGCCACGTCGCGAAGTCGTACCGGCGCGGCAACCAGATCGTGCCCGTGCTGACCGACATCACGCTCGACATCGGCGAAGGCGACTTCGTCGCGCTGATGGGGCCATCGGGCTCCGGCAAGAGCACGCTGCTGAACCTCGTGGCCGGCATCGACCGGCCCGACAGCGGCGAGCTGCGCGTCGGCGGCCTCGACATCTCGCGACTCGCCGAGGCGCAACTGGCCGAATGGCGCGCGGCGAACGTCGGCTTCATCTTCCAGTTCTACAACCTGATGCCCGTGCTCACCGCGTTCGAGAACGTCGAGCTGCCGCTGATGCTCACGCACCTGTCGCGCCGCGAGCGGCGCGAACGCGTCGAGCTCGTGCTCGACATGGTGAATCTCGGCGACCGCACGAGCCATTACCCGTCCGAGCTGTCGGGCGGCCAGCAGCAGCGCGTCGCGATCGCGCGCGCATTGATCACCGATCCGGTGCTGATCGTCGCCGACGAGCCGACCGGCGACCTCGACCGCGCGTCGGCCACCGACGTGCTCGCGATGCTGCAGCGGATGAACGCCGAGCTCGGCAAGACGATCATCATGGTGACGCACGACGCGCACGCGGCCGGCGCCGCGCGCTCGCTCGTCCATCTGGAAAAGGGGGAGCTGATCGATGGGCACGCCGGCTGAGCGGCGACAGGAGCGCGCGCCGTGTATGTGCTGAAGCTGATCGCGCGCAATGCGCTGCGGCACCGGCTGCGCACGCTGCTGACCGTGCTCGGGCTCACGATCGCCGTGCTCGCGTTCGGGCTGCTGCACACCGTCGTCGACGCGTGGTACGCGGGCGCGGCGGCGGCGTCCAGCGGACGGCTCGTCACGCGCAACGCGATCTCGCTGGTGTTTCCGCTGCCGGTGAGCTACGAGAACCGGATCCGCGGCGTCGACGGCGTGACGGCCGTGGTCCGCTCGAACTGGTTCGGCGGCATCTACCGCGATCCGAAGAACTTCTTCGCGAGCTTCGCGGTGTCGGAGAACTACCTCGACCTGTATCCGGAATTCATCCTGCCCGCGCAGCAGCGCGCCGACTACGACCGCGACCGCCGCGGCTGTCTCGTCGGCCGGCAGCTCGCGACGCAGTTCGGCTTCAAGGTCGGCGACGTGATCCCGCTGAAGGGCACGATCTATCCGGGCACGTGGGATTTCGTCGTGCGCGGGATTCTCGACGGCCGCGACGATTCGACGATCACGCGCCAGTTGGTGTTCCACTGGGATTACCTGAACGAGACGGTGCGCAAGCGCACGCCGAAGCAGGCCGACCAGGTCGGCGTGTTCGTGCTCGGCGTCGCGAACCCCGACGACGGCGCCGCGATCGCGCGCAACGTCGACGCGGTGTTCAAGAACTCGCTCGCCGAGACACTCACCGAGACCGAGCAGGCGTTCCAGCTCGGCTTCGTCGCGATGTCGAACCAGATCATCGCGGCGATTCGCCTGGTGTCGTACGTGGTGATCCTGATCATCATGGCGGTGATGGCCAACGCGATGGCGATGAGCGCGCGCGAGCGCACGGCCGAATACGCGACGCTGAAGGCGCTCGGCTTCGGCCCCGGGTTTCTCGCGCTGATCGTGTTCGGCGAATCGGTCGTGATCGCGGTGGTCGGCGGCGCGCTCGGGATCCTCGCGACGCCGCCCGCCGCGAGCCTGTTCAAGCAGGCGGCAGGCGGCATCTTCCCGGTGTTCAAGGTATCGACCGGGACGGTCGTGCTGCAGGCCGCGTGCTCGGTCGCGGTCGGCCTCGCGGCCGCGCTCGTGCCGGCGTGGCAGGCCGCGCGCGTGCGCGTGGTCGAAGGCCTGCGGGCGATTGGATAGCGACGCACATGGCGATCCCGCTCACCTACATCGCGCGCAACCTGTGGACCCGGCGGCTGACCACCGCGCTCACCGCGGGCGGGATGGCGCTCGTGATCTTCGTGTTCGCGACGGTGCAGATGCTCGATGCGGGTCTCACGAAAACGCTCGTGTCGACCGGCGAACCCGACAACGCGGTGGTGATCCGCAAGGGCGCCGAAACCGAGATCCAGAGTTCGATCGACCATCAGCAGGCCAACGCGCTCGAAATGCACCCGGCCGTCGCGCTCGGCCCCGACGGCCGGCCGCTCGTGTCGAAGGAAGCCGTCGTGCTGATCTCGCTCGTGAAGACGTCGAGCGGCAAGCCGTCGAACGTCGTGATCCGCGGCGTGTCGCCGGCCGGCCTCGCGCTGCGTCCGCACGTGAAGCTCGCGGCCGGCCGGACCTTCGCGCCCGGCTCGTCGGAGATCGTCGTCGGCAGCGCGATCGCGAAAGGCTTCAGCGGCACGCAGCTCGGCGACCGCCTGCATTTCGCGCAGCGCGACTGGACCATCGTCGGCGTGTTCGACGCGGGCGGCAGCGGCTTCGATTCGGAGATCTGGGGCGACGTCGACCAGTTGATGCAGTCGTTCCGGCGCACCAGCTATTCGTCGATGGTGCTGCGCATTCCGAGCGCCGACGGCTTCGCGCGCTTCAAGGCCGACATCGACGTCGACCCGCGCCTGACCGACGAGGCCAAGCGCGAGCAGACCTTCTACGGCGACCAGTCGAAGGCGCTGTCGACGTTCATCAACATCCTCGGCATCACGCTGTCGACGATCTTCTCGATCGCCGCGATGATCGGCGCGATGATCACGATGTATGCGTCGGTCGCGAACCGCGTGGCCGAGATCGGCACGCTGCGCGCGCTCGGCTTCAAGCGCACCAACGTGCTCGCCGCGTTCCTGCTGGAGGCGCTGCTGCTCGGCTTCGTCGGCGGCGTCGCGGGGCTCGCGTGCGCGTCGCTGATGCAGTTCGCGTCATTCTCGACGACCAACTTCCAGACCTTCTCGGACCTGTCGTTCCGCTTCGTGCTGACGCCCGCGATCGTCGTGAAGACGCTCGGGTTCTCGCTCGTGATGGGGCTCGTCGGCGGGTTCCTGCCGGCGATGCGCGCGGCGCGGCTGAAGATCGTCGACGCGCTGCGCGCGCAGTGACGCACGCCGCCGCTCACGTTCAACGTTCGCGCGGCACCCACGCGCCGTGGAACCCGGCCGGCACGCGGCGCGGCAGATGCACGGTCGCGACCGGCCCCGCGTCGATCGCGCGCGCATCGAGGATCACGACGTCGCTCGTATCCGTCGCCGCGCGGTAGACCATCACCAGCAGCCAGCCGTCGTCCTCGTCGGCGCCGCCCGGGCGCGGCACGAACACCGGCTCGCCGTTCTGGTCGCCGGCCGGCACCGCATAGTGCATCGTCGTGCCGCGCGCGTGGTCGAACCGCATCACGCCGCGCATTTCCGCGTTGTTCGGCTGCTCGGCCGCGTACAGGTAGCGATAGCGGCGCCCGGTGCGGGTTTCGTTGATGCGCGGCAACTCGATGCCGCCGTCGGCGAGCGGCCCTTCGTCGATCAGCCCGTTCGCGGTATCGATCACATAGCGCCACAGCTCGCCGACCGGGTTGTCGGCGAAGCGGCCCGTGCGCGCGTCGAGCCGCAGGAACGACGGATAGCGCACCGCGTCGAGCACGATGCACGATGCGTCGCAGTCGTACGCGTTGACGACGTGCTGGATGAAACACGGCTCGACGTCGAACCAGCGCACGTCGCCGCCGTGGCGCGGCAGCACGCCGATGCGCGCGGGCCGGTCGTCGTGCCAGCGCAGCGGCATCCGGTGGCCCTGCTTCAGCAGCGAGAAGTCGTAGCCGACGTTCAGGTCGAGCAGCAGGCTGCGGGTTTCGGTGATCGCGAGGTCGTGCATCATCGACGGCGCGCCCAGCTCGATCTCGAGATCGACGCGCTTCACGCCCGTCGCGTCGATCACGCCGTAGCGCAGCCAGGGCGCACGCCAGTCCGCGCGGAACAGGATCAGCTCGTCCGTTGCCGGGTCGACCTTCGGATGCGCGGTCATCCCGCCGTCGAAGCCCGCGTGCCGCGCCGGCATGCCGAGCGAATCGAGCGCGGCGGTGATCGCGAGCGGCGCGCCGCCCTCGGCCAGCGCGAGCAATTCGCCCGCATGCTGCAGCACGTTCACGTTCGGATTGGTGTCGGGCAGATGCGGCGCCCGCGCGGGCGCGTGCACGGCGGCCCAGCGCCGCGTGCGCGCCCAGCGGTTCCGGTAGCCGGCCGCGCGGCCGTCGTCGAACGCGATCGCGTGCAGCATCGCGGCCTCCGGCCACCACGACAGCAGGTCGTTGCCTTCGAAGCGGCCGCCCGGCGGGTTCGGGCCGTTGCGCAGCAACGTGCCGTCGAGTTCGCGCGGAAGGGTGCCCGTCACGCGCAGGTCGAAGAAGTCGACTTCGTCGGCAACCGGCGCGATCGCGCCGCGGTTCAGGTCGAATACGGTCATCGCATCGGCGCTCCGTCAGCAGTCTGCGGCGGCCGGCGGCAGATCGCCGCGCGCCAGCGCGAGCGCATGGTCGCGCACGTCGTCCGGCCAGCCGGCGATCAGCTCGGCCAGCCGCGCCGGGTCGTTCGCATACAGCGCCCGCGCGGCTTCCTCGAAACCGGGCAGGTCGCCCGCCATCGCGGACATGAAGTGGTACGCGCGCGCCTGCGCGTCGCGGCGCCGGTCGGCCGCCGCATGCGTGCGCCGCGCGTCCTCGACGAGCTTGCGCAGCGCCACCGACGCGCCGCCCGGCTGCGCGCCGAGCCATTCCCAGTGACGCGGCAGCAGCGTGACCTCGCGCGACACCACGCCGAGCTTCGGCCGGCCGCGGCCGCGCTGTTCGCCGGCGCCCGCGCCCGCCGGCTCGCCGGCGCCGCCGGACGCTCCAGATGCGCCGCCCGACGGCACCGCATAGCGCGCGCGGACGTCGTCCGCGGTGCCGCGCAGGTCGAGGTCGATCGAGCGGCCCGTCGCGTCGTCGAAGATCAGGATCGTGCCGGACGTCGCGTCGCCGGCCGCCTGCCGGGCAGCGAGCGCGACCGTCGCGAGCGTGCCCGACGCGAGCCGCCGGTGGCCGTCGAAGGCCGTGTACGAAGGAAGGAGCGTGG
Source organism: Burkholderia sp. AU44665 (assembly GCF_030504405.1). Lineage (NCBI taxonomy): Bacteria > Pseudomonadati > Pseudomonadota > Betaproteobacteria > Burkholderiales > Burkholderiaceae > Burkholderia > Burkholderia sp. AU44665. The sequence goes on from NZ_JAUJRI010000027.1 coordinate 38,751, forward strand.
AAGCGGTCATCGTGGTCGCCCGCAGGCTGAAATCGGAATGACGCTATTTTTATCCGGGTATTAATTGGATGTCAATATTATCCGGGTAAAAACATCGCCCTCATCGAGTTCCCATCCTGCGGGGTCGACCGCGGGGAACCTCGCCCGATCGATTCAAATGCTGAATCGATCGAGTCAGCAATTGGCATGAAAACGCAAGTTTCGACATGACAGAATGGCCCGGACGCCCTCGCATCGGCGTCGGGTGCCCGGCCTCTCGCCGGCGGCATCCACCCACATCACGCGCGCACCGACGCGCCTGCCGCACGACGGCACCTTCCGCCCTTCGGAGGAGACAAGTCATGAATCCGCTTCACGCGCTGCCGGCGTCCGCGTCGGCAACGGCCCGGCGCACCCGCGTGCGCTGGCTGGTGCTCGCCGTCCTGTTCGCGGTCACGACGATCAACTACGCGGATCGTGCGGCCATCGCGATCGCGGGCCCGAGCCTCGCCCGCGCGCTGCACCTGAGCCACGTGCAGATGGGCTTCATCTTTTCCGCGTTCGGCTGGTCGTACGTGGTCGCGCAACTGCCGGGCGGCTGGCTGCTCGACCGCTACGGATCGCGTATCGTCTACGCATTCAGCATCTTCTTCTGGTCGCTGTTCACGCTGCTGCAGGGCGGCATCGGCTTCTTCGGCGGTGCGGCCGCGTTCGCGCTGCTGTTCGGGCTGCGGTTCCTGGTCGGCGCGGCCGAGGCGCCGTCGTTCCCCGCCAACAGCCGGATCGTGTCCGCGTGGTTCCCGGCCGCCGAACGCGGCACCGCGTCGGCGATCTTCAACGCCGCCCAGTACGCGGCGACCGTCGTGTTCGCGCCGCTGATGGGCTGGCTCGTGCACGCGTTCGGCTGGCAGGCGGTGTTCGCGGTGATGGGCGTGCTCGGCTTCGCGTTCGTGCTGGTGTGGAACCGCACGATGTACGACCCGAAGGAGCACCCGAGCATCAACCGCGCGGAACTCGACTACCTCGCCGAAGGCGGTGCGCTCGTCAACATCGACCAGGCGACGGGCGGGCGCGACGGCGGCCCGTCGATGCGCCACGTGAAGGCGCTGCTGCGCAACCGGATGCTGGTCGGCGTATACGTCGCGCAGTACTGCATCAACGCGCTCACCTACTTCTTCATCACGTGGTTTCCCGTCTATCTCGTGCAGGCGCGCGGGATGTCGATCCTCAACGCGGGGCTCGTCGCGTCGATCCCGGCCGTGTGCGGGTTCCTCGGCGGGATTCTCGGCGGCGTCGTGTCCGATGCGCTGCTCAGGCAGGGCCGCTCGCTGTCGGTCGCGCGCAAGGTGCCGATCGTGATCGGCATGCTGCTGTCGATGTCGATGATCGTCTGCAACTACACCGATTCGCACGTGCTCGTCGTGCTGTTCATGGCGCTGTCGTTCTTCGGCAAGGGGCTCGGCGCGCTCGGCTGGGCCGTCAACGCCGACACCGCACCGCGCCAGATCGCCGGGCTGAGCGGCGCGCTGCTCAACACCTGCGGCAACCTTTCCAGCATCACGACGCCGATCGCGATCGGCTATATCGTCGACCGCAGCGGCTCGTTCAACGGCGCGCTCGTCTATGTCGTCGCGCACGCGCTCGTCGCCGTGATCTGCTACCTGTTCGTCGTCGGCGAGATCCGCCGCGTCGAGCTTCAATGAACCGCGCTGGCCGCGCCGGCGCGTCCGTCGGCCCGCGCGCCACCGGAACCAGGAGCGAACCGATGTCCGAAACCAGCCGTGCCGGCACCCCGCGCGTCACGCGCATGCAGGTGATTCCCGTCGCCGGCCGCGACAGCATGCTGCTCAACCTGTGCGGCGCGCACGCGCCGTACTTCACGCGCAACCTCGTGATCCTCGACGACAGCAGCGGGCATACGGGCGTCGGCGAAGTGCCGGGCGGCGAAGGCATTCGCCACGCGCTCGAGCGCATGACGGATCGCGTGGTCGGGCAGCCGATCGGGCGCTACCAGGCGACGCTCAACGCGGTGCGCGCGGCGCTGTCCGGCGCCGGCGCCGGGCGCACGATCCGCCACGAAGTGACGTCGGCCGGCGAGGCGGCCGTGCTGCGCCAGCCGCACGAGATCAACCTGCGGCTCGACAACGTGATCACCGCGATCGAGGCCGCGCTGCTCGACCTGCTCGGCCAGCATCTCGACGTGCCGGTCGCGGCGCTGCTCGGCGAAGGCCAGCAGCGCGACGCGGTGCCGATGCTCGCGTACCTGTTCTACATCGGCGACCGGCGCCGCACCGATCTGCCGTATCGCGACGAGGCGCATGCGTCGGACCCATGGTTCCGGCTGCGCAACGAAGCGGCGCTCACGCCGGCCGCGATCGCGCGGCAGGCCGAAGCCGCGGTCGAGCGCTACGGTTTCGCCGATTTCAAGCTGAAGGGCGGCGTGATGGCCGGCGCGGACGAGATGGAAGCGATCGCGGCGATCAAGGCGCGCTTTCCCGACGCGCGCACGACGCTCGATCCGAACGGCGCGTGGTCGCTCGACGAGGCCGTCGCGCTGTGCCGCGGGCAAGGCCGCCTGCTCGCGTACGCGGAAGATCCGTGCGGGCCGGAAGGCGGCTATTCGGGCCGCGAGGTGATGGCCGAATTCCGCCGCGCGACGGGGATCCCGACCGCGACCAACATGATCGCGACCGACTGGCGGCAGATGGATCACGCGGTGCGGCTGCAGGCGGTCGACATCCCGCTCGCCGATCCGCATTTCTGGACGATGCAGGGCTCGGTGCGGCTCGCGCAGCTGTGCCGCGACTGGGGGCTCACGTGGGGCTCGCACTCGAACAACCACTTCGACGTGTCGCTCGCGATGTTCACGCATGCGGCGGCGGCCGCGCCCGGCACGATCACCGCGATCGACACGCACTGGATCTGGCAGGAAGGCGACGCGCGGCTCACGCGCGAGCCGCTCGCGATCGTCGGCGGCAAGGTGGCCGTGCCGGAGCGGCCGGGGCTCGGCATCGAGCTGGACATGGCACAGGTCGAGGCCGCGCATGCGCTGTACCGGCAGGTGGGCGGCACCGCGCGCGACGATGCGGTGGCGATGCGCTATCTGGTGCCGGGGTGGACGTACGATCCGAAGCGGCCGAGTTTCGGGCGCGGGTGACGGGGCGGTGTGCTGACGGGGGCGGTTGCCAAATACGGGAAACGGCCGCATCCTGCCGGCTGCCTGGATCGACCCGTGCGGCGGACGGTCGGGCGCTCCTCGTCCATTCGCAAATATCGCTTTTCATGACGTCATCCGGTCCGACACCGCGGCAGATCATCGTCTTCGTGCTGTATTCGGCGCTGTGTCTGCCCGCGAGCATGACCGTCGCCGGCTATGTCGCGACCCGGATCACGCGGCACGTGTCGAATTTCGAAGGCGGTGCGGGCTACGCGGCGCTCGTATGGATCATCATTTTGACCTGCGCGTTCTACGGGCTGTCGATCGCCCTGTGCGTGCTGCTGCGGAGAAGAACCGCGGTGCTCGCGGCCATGACGGTGGGGTTCGCCGTGCTGTCGGTGCCTGCGTTCAGGTTGGCCTGCCAGTTGGCGACCTAGCGCGTCGCGCCCATGGCTCGCGGAAAACAAAAAGGCCCGATCTTGCGATCGGGCCTTTCAAATTCCGTTGGTGGAGCGGAGGAGGATCGAACTCCCGACCTTCGCATTGCGAACGCGACGCTCTCCCAGCTGAGCTACCGCCCCAACAGACGACCATCATACACACGCATTTCCACGCTTGGCAATAGGGGTTACGTCACTCGCGACGCGTTACTTTGACGGCGCGCCGGCCAGCACCCATTCGACCACCGACCGGACGTCGGCGTCGCTCATGCGCGGATGCGCGGGCATCGGAATCGCGCCCCACACGCCCGAGCCGCCGTCCTTCACCTTCTTCGACAGCTTCGCGACGGCCTGCGGATCGGACTTGTAGCGAGCGGCGATGTCCTTGAACGACGGGCCGACGAGCTTGCGGTCGACCGCGTGGCAGCCCATGCACGCGTTGCCGCGCGCCACTTTCAGGCCGTCGCCGACGTCCGCGTGCGCCGCGCCCAGCGTGCCGGCCACGAGCGCCATGGCTGCGCCACCGCGCACCATCCAGCGTTTCATCTGCTTCATCTGCATGCCCGTCATTGCGCCTTCGCCTTCGGATTGCCGGGATGCACGCTCGACGAATTCGAGATCGGCGCGGGCGGCTGCAGCGGCGTGGACTGCACCGACGCGTCGGGCACCGCGCCGACCGTCGCGCTGTCCGCCGGTGCGGCAGCCGCCTGCGCGCCGGATGCGCCGCTCGCGGGCGACGCGTCCTGCAGCGCCTGCGCGTCCTGCGGCTTCACGTACTGGAACACCTTCACGACCTTCTCGACGCCCGGCACCTGGCTCGCGGCTTCCGCGCCGCGATTGCCTTCGTCCACCGTCACGAGCCCCATCAGGTAAAGATTGCCGCGTTCGGCAACGACCTTATAGTAGTTCGCCGAGATGCCCTTCGTCGCGATCAGCTCGGACTTCACGCGCCCTTCGAGGTACGAGTCGTTCGCGCGCGACGACAGCGACGACGCGGGCCCGACCGACAGTTCGTTGACGATGCCGTTCACGTTGTTGATGCCACGCACGATTTCCTCGGCGCGCTGCTTCGACGCATCGTTCGGCACCTCGCCCGTCAGCAGCACGCGGCGGTTGAACACCGTCACGTTCACGTGCGACTGGTCCGGCAGCCCGTTGTTGATCTGCGAGAGCGACTTGACCTGGATTTCGCGATCCTCCGTCTGCGCGCCGAGCGTACGGCGATCGGTCGCGATCAGCGCGCCGCCGCCGGCCGCTGCGCCCACGACCCCGAGCACACAGCCCTGCAGCGACACGGCGAGGCCCGCCGTCAGCGCGGCGAGCAGCGTGGTTCTGACGAGCGTCTGTTTGACGCGGCTTTGATTCATCGACGGCTCTCCTTCGTTCAATCCTCACCCAGCAGCATCGCGTCGATGCCGTCGCACAGGCAGTGGATGGTCAGCAGATGGACTTCGTGGATGCGCGCCGCGCGAACGGCGGGCACGCTGATCGGAATATCGGTGTCGGACAGCGCGGCCGCCACCGTGTGGTCGTTGCCGCCCGTCAACGCGACGACGGTCATCTCGCGCTCGTGCGCCTCGCCGATCGCCGCGAGCACGCGCGGCGATGCGCCGCCCGCATCGAGCACCAGCAGGATGTCGCCCGTCTGGCCCAGCACGCGCACCTGCTGCGCGAACAACTGCTCGGCGGCCGCCACGCCCGCGAGGCCGGCCTGCGACGCGTCGGTGGCCAGCGCGATCGCGGGCAGGCCCGGACGCTCGCGCTCGAAACCGCCGACGAGCGACGCGGCGAGGTACTGCGCGGCGGCGGCCGACGGGCCGTCGCCGCACGCGACGATCTTGTTGCCGTTCGCCAGTGCGGCGAACATCGCATCGACCGCGGCTGCGATCGGCAGCGACAGCGCGTCGGCCGCTTCGGCGTGAAGCGCGGCGCTGTCGCGAAATTGTTGCTGAATACGTTCGACTGACATCGATTCCTGGTGAACTGGGCGCGCGGCACAACTCGCGCGACATCGTGGGTGCGGCGAGTTTACCGTACTCCGGCGCCCTCTCCGGCGGTCCGGCAAGAACTCTTTACATCTCGTCACAGCTCGCGGCTACGCATCGTCGGTACGAAATGCATCGCGCAGCCACGCAAGCCGGCCGGCCTCGAACGCGACGACGTCGAAACGGCACGCGGCGCCGGCGCCGTGCCGCGACCAGAACTGCAGCGCGGCCGCGACCAGGCGCCGCCGCTTGCGCCAGCCGACGCTCGCGGCCGCGCCGCCATGCCGGGTGCTGCGCCGCGCGCGCACCTCGACGAACACGAGCATGCCGTCGGGCTCGCGCATCACGAGATCGAGCTCGCCGCCGCGCATCGTCACATTGGCGGCGACGAACGCGAGACCATGACGCTCGAGAAACTGCCGCGCGCGCTGCTCGAACGCCGCGCCGACCGGTTTGGATCGCGTCGCGCCGGAAAAGTTGTCGCCCGAAGGCGGCCGGCCGCGCGCGCCGTCCGGCCGGGCCGGCGCCGCGTGGCACAATGCCGTCCTTGTTCCGTTCGTGCCGCGATTGCGTGCATTGCCTGCCATGACTGCCCTCCTCGAACTCGCGCATACGCAGCACTACCCGGACGCCGCGCTCTACGTGGTCGCCACGCCGATCGGCAATACGGCCGACATCACGCTGCGCGCGCTGCACGTGCTCGGCCTCGCCGACCGCATCGCGGCCGAAGACACCCGCAACACGGGCCAGTTGCTCGCCCGCTACGGGATCTCGAAACCGCTCGTGGCCGTGCACGAGCACAACGAACGCGAAGCCGCGCAGCGCGTGATCGAACTGCTGCGTGGCGGCGAACGCGTGGCCTATGTGTCGGACGCCGGCACGCCGGGCATCTCCGACCCCGGCGCGCGGCTCGTCGACGCCGTGCGCGCGGCCGGCTTCGCAGTGGTTCCGCTGCCCGGCGCGAGCGCGGCCGTGACCGCGCTGAGCGTGGCCGGCGACTGGGCCGGCGCGTTCACGTTCGCGGGCTTCCTGCCGCCGAAGGCCAAACAGCGCGCGACCGCGCTGCAGGCGCTGGCGTCGCACCCGTACGCGCTGGTGTTCTACGAAGCGCCGCACCGGATCGCCGAAACCGTCGCCGCGCTCGCCGACGCGTTCGGCCCCGCGCGCCGGCTGCTGATCGCGCGCGAGCTCACCAAGCTACACGAGCAGTTGTTCCAGGGCACCCTGGCCGAAGGACAGAGCTGGCTCGCCGGCGATGCGAACCGCCAGCGCGGCGAGTTCGTGCTGGTCGTCGAAGGCGCGCCGGCGGCAAGCGGCGAAGCGGACGACACCGCGCACGACGCGCTGCTCAGGCTGCTGCTGGACGAGGTGCCGGTGAAGAGCGCGGCCCGGCTCGCGGCCGCGCTGACGGGCGCATCGCGCAACACGCTGTATGCGCGTGCGCTGGTGCTGAAGGAAGGCAGGGAAGACTGACGCGCGCCGCCGCCGCGCGAAAAGTACAAAGGGCTGCCGGAAGGCAGCCCTTTGTGCATGAGCGGTGGATTCTCCGGACGGGATCGCCGCGTTATTTCGCCGAGATCGACGCGAACATTTCGTCGCGCGCCTCGCGCGCTTCTTGCGGCGACAGCCCTTCGATCTTCACGCGGCCCGTGCCGGCGTGCACGAGGCCGATCACCTTGGCCGCCGCATACGACAGGTCGAGCACGCGGCCGCGCTTGAACGGCCCGCGATCGTTGACCTTCACGACGACCCACTTGCCGGTCGATGCGTTCGTCACCTTGATGTACGACGACAGCGGCAGCGTGCGGTGCGCGGCGGTGAACGCGTTCATGTTGAAGCGCTCGCCGTTCGCGGTGCGGCGGCCGTGGAAATCGCGCCCGTACCACGATGCGCGGCCGCTCTGGCGGAAATCGGATACATCCTTGCCGTCGATCGGCTCGGCGTCGGCCAGCGACGACTTCTTCGCGTCCTTGCTGTCGGCGGCCGGCATCGATGCCAGCGCGGAATCGAAATTGAGCGGCTGCTTGTCGTCGTCCGCCTTCGCGGCAGCGGCCGTCTTGTCGACCGCCCGCTTCGGGTTCACGCTGCCGGTGGTCTGGCTGGGTGGCACCGCACAGCCCGTCAGCGCAAAAAACAATGCAATGGTTCCGAATCGGCTCGGAAAACGTAAATTCATCGACGTGTCGCCTTCTGGTTCGGGCCGCATCGATACAACGCTGCTTCACAACGCGATGCGGCCCGGACGGCAAATGCGTGCACGCCCCGCTCGAATGCGAGCAGGCGGCTAGCATGGGCGCGGCGTTCGTCTGGGCCGCAACCGTCCTGATTAGTTTTCACGTCTGGCGCAACCTGTCCCCAACAGCCTGACCAGACCCCACATGCCGCCATCGAACATGGCTCCACGTTCGCGCGCGTCGATACGACCAACGCACAGGAACGGCGGCACAGGCCTCATCCGGCGGCGCGGCAGCAAGGCCGCAGGCGGGCGCGCAGCGCCCGGCCGGACAAGACGTGAGCACCGAATGTTCGGTGCTGGATACACCGCCGGACTCCCCGGCGGCCGATGCTTGACGGTGAATCGGATGCCTCGTTTAACGGGGCCGAAACACCAGCGAATGGCGTGAAATTCACGCGCAATGGGGCGCATTATACATAAATCAAAACCTTGTCTCGAAAAGGGTCCCCGGCGGACCATTGATTCTCGCTATGGCTGTAACAATCGGCATGCTCCGGGAATGCCCTGATGCGTGCACCTCGGGGTGCGTCGCACGCACGGCAGGCCGCGCGCACGACCGGTACAATCGCTCCTTTTAGCCGCCGGTGCCTCCATGAAAGTCACGCTCATTCCGGTCACGCCGTTCCAGCAGAATTGCTCGCTGCTCGTCTGCGAGAAGACGGGCCGCGCCGCCGTCGTCGATCCGGGCGGCGATCTCGACCGGATCGAACAGGAAATCGCGCGGCAGAACGTGCAGGTCGACAAGGTGCTGCTCACGCACGGGCACATCGATCACTGCGCGGGCGCCAAGACGCTCGCGACGCGCTACAGCGTGCCGATCGAGGGGCCGCAGGAAGAAGAGCGCTTCTGGATCGAGAAGCTGCCGACGCAGAGCGAGCGCTTCGGCTTTCCGGCCGCCGACAGCTTCGAACCCGACCGGTGGCTGAACGACGGCGACACCGTGCAGTTCGGCGACGAGACGCTCGAGGTCTATCACTGCCCGGGCCACACGCCCGGCCACGTGGTGTTCTTCAGCCGCGCGCATCGCGTCGCGATCGTCGGCGACGTGCTGTTCGCGGGCTCGATCGGCCGGACCGATTTCCCGCGCGGCAATCACGAGGATCTCGTCCGTTCGATCAAGGAAAAGCTGTGGCCGCTCGGCGACGACGTCACGTTCGTGCCCGGCCACGGCCCCGTGTCGACGTTCGGCGACGAGCGCCGCACGAACCCGTTCGTGTCCGACAAGGTATTCGGATGAACCAGACCGCCATCCCGGAAATTTACGTCAGCACCGACGTCGAGGCCGACGGCCCGATTCCCGGCCCGCACTCGATGCTGAGCTTCGCGTCGGCCGCCTATACCGAGGACAAGCAGCTGATCGCGACGTTCTCGGCGAACCTCGAGACGCTGCCCGGCGCGCACGCGCACCCGGTGCAGGAAGCGTGGTGGAAGACCGAGCCGGAAGCCTGGGCCGCGTGCCGGCGCGACCTGCAGACGCCCGAGGCGGCGCTCGTCGCCTACGTCGAATGGGTCGAGGCGCTGCCCGGCAAGCCGGTGTTCGTCGCGATGCCGGCCGGCTTCGACTTCACGTTCATGTTCTGGTACATGATGCGCTTCGCGGGGCGCTGCCCGTTCTCGTGGTCGGCGCTCGACATCAAGACGCTCGCGTTCGCGATGACGGGCCTGCCGTACCGCAAGGCGATCAAGCCGCGCTTTCCGAAGCACTGGTTCGACGACCATCCGCACACGCACGTCGCGCTCGACGACGCGATCGAGCAAGGCGCGCTGTTCTGCAACATGCTCGCCGACCTGCGCCGGCAGCAGGCCGCGCTGGCGGGCCTCGCGGTGTCGGATACCGATCGGTCGGAAAGCGCGGGGGCGGGACAAAATCCCACGGATCCGCGAGCAAATTAGCGAATCTCGCTCAGCGACGCGTCGCCAGATTGCCTTTCCTTTCCCGGCCCTCTAACATTCAGCGTGTTGTAGCTGCCGCATGGAGGCGCAGGTGACGCTCGATTCCTTTTCGCAAAAAATCCTTCGCCTGTTGCAGCTCGACGCGCGCCGCTCCGTTCAGGAAATCTCCGACCAGGTCGGGCTGTCGAGCACGCCGTGCTGGCGCCGCATCAAGGACATGGAACAGTCGGGCGTGATCCAGCGCTACACGGCGCTGCTCGATCGCGAGAAGCTCGGCCTGCACGTCTGCGCGCTCGCGCACGTGCACCTGACGCGCCACAACGAGGGCGGCGTCGAGCAGTTCGAGCGCGAGATCGCGACCTGCCCGGAAGTCACCGAGTGCTACAGCACGACCGGCGAAGCCGATTACATCCTCAAGATCGTCGCGCCGGACATCAAGGCCTACGACGTGTTCCTCCACGAGCGCATCTTCAAGATCCCGGCCGTGTCGCAGGTGCGCACGAGCGTCGTGCTGCGCGAAATCAAGTTCGACACGCAATTGCCGCTGTAACGCGCCGGCCTGCCGCTGCGGCGGGCCGCGCGTCGCGGGCTACCTGCCGGTCACGTCGGCGCGGGCAACGTACGCGTGAAGCTGATCCGGCGCGCGCCGAACTCGCGCTTCAGCGTCTCGACGTCGAGCCGGCCGGCCAGCGCCGCGTCGGTGTCGCGCGGGTCGCTGTCGAGCGTCACGTCGACCTCGAGCCCCGTACTCAGGTAATGCAGGTTGATCGCCGCCGCACGCAGCCCGCGCTGCGCGAGCGCGGCCTCGAGCCGCGCCGCGAGCTCCCCGCGCGGCGGCAGCGCGAGCGCCGGGCGCCGCGCCGCGTCGTTCTCCGGGTCGACATGGATCAGCGCATCGAGCACGCGCGGGTCGGACAGCACGCGCGCACGCGCGGTCTCGGCGATGTAATGACCTTCGGAGACGGAGATCTTCGGATCGACGAGGATGTGCGCATCGACGAGCGCGGCATCGCCCATCTTGCGCGTGCGCAGGTCGTGCACGTCGCGCACGCCGGGCGTCGCGACGAGCAGCGCGCGAATCTCGGCCGTGTCGGCCGTATCGAGCGCGCGGTCGGAGAGGTCCTGCAACGCGTCATAGCCGAACGTCCAGCCCATGCGCGCGACCATGAAGCCGACGATCGCCGCCGCGATCGGGTCGAGCAGCCGCACGCCGGCCAGGCTGCCGACGATGCCGATCGCGACGACGAGCGACGACGCGGCATCCGAACGCGCATGCCATGCGTTCGCGACCAGCATCGCCGAGCGCACGCGCCGCGCTTCGCGCAGCATGTAGCGAAACAGCGCTTCCTTCGACACGAGCACCGTCAGCGCAACGATCAGCGCGGAAAAATGCACGGCCGGAATATTTTCGAGATTAACGAGGCGGTCGCCGGCGCGCCAGAGCATGCCGATACCGACCGCAATCAGGATCGCGCCGAGAAACAGCGACGCGACCGTCTCGTAGCGGCTATGGCCGTAATTGTGGTCGGCATCGGGCGACGCGCCGCTATGCCGATTCGCAACCAGCACGACAAAATCCGAGATCAAATCGGAAATCGAATGCACGCCGTCGGCAATCAATGCCTGCGAATGCGCAATCACGCCGACGACGATCTGAAATGTCGCAAGTACGACATTCAGCACAATACTGACGAGCGTGCTCTTGCGCGCAACGGCGTGCTTATCTGCGCCCTGCGCGTCGCCGGAAAACGTGGACATGAAATATGAGATATCGGTGTGCGCATCGGTGTGCGATACGCAATTCTATCAAAGACGCGCCGCACGCCCTTCCAATACCCACAAATTTCCCATTTAAATCAATCGCTTATGCGAACGTGTCGCATTTTCATTCACACCGGATTCTTACATTTTCGTGACAGCGCCGACACGGGCCGCCGGCAGCCCGAAAACAAAAAAGCCGCGCTCCTCGACGGATACGCGGCTCTTTCGAAGAGCGGGCAACCTGAACGAACGTTTAAATCGCGAACTGTTCGCGGTTCTTGCCGGCGATCCAGCGCGGCGGCTTGCCACGGCCCGACCACGTCGCGCCCGTTTCCGGATCGCGGTACTTTGCCGCCACGCCAGCGCGCGGACGGCCGACCTTGCCGGCCTTCGCGCGGCTGAGACCGAGTTCGGCGAGCGAAAAGCCGTAGTCGGCAATTTTCTGCTTCACGTCATTCAGTACTTCAGCGTATTCACGCGACTTCGCTTCTTCGATTTGCTTCTCCAGCTTCTCCCGCTGGGCCAGCAGGTCCTTGTAAGAAGACATAGTTTCCCTTTCTATCTGACCAATGGCGCCGGTCTGCAGCCAGCTCACCATTCATGAAATATATGTGCCTCGGATTTTCGAAGGCAGAGATTAGCACAAAAAAGATTTGATAGAAGCGAGATTCATGAAAATCCTGAGATGCATTGTAATTCGCACATGTCATTTTGACCGGCCGCGGCCTTTTCTCAAATTTTCACGCTCCCGTACAGAGATTAGGACATTAGCGATTGGCTATTCGGTCTATCAACATACGCAATTACCCGCATTCGAAAAAATCAAAGCTTTCATCGGACGACAGTTTTGCGAAAACTACATGACGCCGTTCGCTAAACGGACAAATCCTGACCCGCGACGTCACGTCACATCCCGGGCGCAGGCAATCAGCCGATCGCGCAACGCCGCGGTGTCGGCCAGCGGCGCGTCGAACGGCGTACGCACGCGGCGGCCGTCGCATCGCCAGTCCGCGCCATGGCGATCGACGCCGAGCAGGTCGAGCCCGTCGCGGCGCGCGTCGCTCGTGTCGTAGGCATACCACAGCGCCTGTTCGTCGTCGAACGCGAGCGGCGGCAGCGTATCGAGACGCGTGCCGTCGACCCAGCCCATTCGCCCGAACCCGACGATATGGCGCAGCCGCTCGATCTCGAGCGCCCAGAACGCGAAATCGCCGAGCGCCAGATAGCGCTCGGCGTCCGGCTCGTAGCGCCGGTAGCGCGCGGTGACGTGCGGATCGTCGCCGAGCGGCACGAACCGGCCCAGCAGCGTCGCGCGCTCGGCGCCCAGGACATCGTCGCCGCCTGCATCGACGACGAGAAAGCCCGCACGCGGATCGGCGGCGAGATTGCGCGTGTGCTCGGCCAGGCCGCTCACCAGGATCACGGGCCGATGGCTTGCATCGGGCGCAAACGGGACGACCGTCGGATACGGGAAGCCCTGCGGTTCGCGCGTATGAGTAGCGAGCGTGCCGAACGCGCAACGGTGCAGCAGATGCAAGGTACGGGCGGGATCGATGTTCAAGGGGACTCCTGCGGTGAAAAAGCGGCGGCGGGGATGGTTTCGATGTTACCCGCGGGCGCCGCGCGCCGCGCATCGGCCGGATGGCCAATGCGCGATCGGGGACGCCGCCGCGGGATGGCGCGATCGCCCGCGCCTCGGCCGAACGGCCAGCGCCCGGCAGGATCGTAAGCGGTTCGATAGAATCGGACAAATCCGACCGGCGCCGCCCGCGCCCGCGCATTTCCCTGACGAGCCTTCCCGTGTCCGAATCCTCCTCCCCCGAATCGTCGTCTCCGTTCGCCGCGCCGCCCGACGCGCACCGCGTGCTGCCCTTGCCGGCCCGCCAGCGCGCGCGCACGGCGTCGATGGCGCTGTTCTTCGTCGCCGGCATGATGTACGCGTCGTGGGGCGTGCACGTGCCGACCGTGCGCGACAAGTTCGCGCTGAGCCCCGGGCTGCTGTCGATCGCGCTGTTCGCGGTCGCCGGCGGGTCGATCGCCGCGATGCTGACCATCGCGCGCTGGATCGCGCGCGTCGGTTCGCGCACCGCGTGCCTCGCCGGCGGGCTCGTGATGGCCGCGTGCGCGGCGCTGATCCTCGTCGTGCCCGACTACTGGATGCTGATCGCGGTGCTCGCGCTGTTCGGCTTCTCGATGGCGACGCTCGACGTCGCGATGAATGCCGAGGCCAGCGCGGTCGAAATCGCACTCGGCAAACCGATCATGTCGTCGCTGCACGGGATGTTCAGCATCGGCGGGATGGCCGGCGCGGCGGCCGGCGGCGCGCTGCTGTCGGCCGGCATGGCGCCCGTCGCGCATCTCGCGCTCGCGGCGGCGGTGAGCGCCGCGGTGCTCGTGGCCGCGAGCCCTGCCGTGCTGCCGCACGTGCCGCATCACGAGCACGCGCACGGCGGCGGCAACCGCTGGCGCTCGCCTGCGTTGTGGATGCTCGGCGGCATCGCGCTGATCGCGCTGATCGCCGAAGGCGCGATGTACGACTGGGCGACGGTCTACATGCGCGACGTCGTCGCGGCGAGCCCCGCGCTCGCGAGCGCCGCGTACGCGGCGTTCTCGGGCGGGATGGCCATCGCGCGCTTCGCGGGCGACGCCGTGCGCGCCCGTTTCGGCGCGCCGCAGCTCGTGTTCGCGAGCGCGTCGCTCGCCTGCGCGGGGATGATCGGCGCGCTGCTGCTGCCGTATCCGGCCGCGGTGCTCACCGGCTTCACGCTGATGGGCCTCGGGCTGGCCAACATGATGCCCGTGCTGTTCGCGGCCGCCGCGCGCGTGAAGGGCATCCACGCGGCCGAAGGGCTCGCGCACGTGGCCGGGCTCGCGTATTTCGGTCTGCTGTTCGGTCCGGTCGTGATCGGCGCGGTCGCGCAGGCCGCGAACCTGACGGTCGGCCTGTCGGTCGTCGCGCTGTGCGCGGCGCTCGTCGCACTCGTCGCGCCGAGGGTGCTCGCGCACCTGAAGATCTGACGGCCCGCCGGCGCCCGCCGGCCCCAAAAGAAAACGCGCATGCGTTGCCGCATGCGCGTTTTCACCCCTTCTGTCGGCCGCTTGCCGCGTTACATCTTCACTTCGTCGAGCAGCGACTTCTTGCCGCTCTTGTAGTTGTACAGCGAGATCACGCCGTGCTGCAGGTCGCCCTTCGAATCGAACGTCGTCGTGCCGATCACGCCCGTGTACTTCGTCGCCGGCATCGCCGCGAGGATCTTCGCCGGGTCCGTCGAGTTCGCGCGCTTCATCGCGTCGGCGATGATGTACACGGCGTCATACGTGAACGGTGCGTAGATCTGGATCGGCTGGCCGAAACGCTTCTCGTACTTCGCCTTGAACGCCGCGCCGCCCGGCATCTTCTCGAGCGAGGCACCGGCTTCCGAGCACACGATGTTGTCGGTCGCGTCGCCGGCCAGGTCGGCCAGCTTCTCCGTGCACACGCCGTCGCCCGCGAAGATCTTCGCGCGCAGGCCGAGCTGCTTCGCCTGTTTCGCGAACGGGCCGCCGGTGGCGTCCATGCCGCCGTACATGATCGCGTCCGGGTTTTCGCCCTTGATCTTGGTCAGAATCGCGCGGAAGTCGACCGCCTTGTCGTTGGTCGCGTCATGCGACATCACCTTCAGGCCGAGCGCCTTCGCCTTCTTCTCGAACTCGTTCGCGAGGCCTTGGCCGTACGCGGTCGAATCGTCGACCACCGCCACGCTCTTGATGCCCTTCGAGTGCGCGTAGTTCGCCAGTGCCGGGCCCTGCTGCGCATCGGTCGCGACCACGCGGTACGTGGTCTTGAAGCCCTGCTGCGTGTACGCCGGGTTGGTCGCCGACGGCGAGATCTGCACGATGCCCGCGTCGCTGTAGATCTTCGACGCCGGGATCGACGTGCCGGAGTTCAGGTGGCCGACCACCGCGACGACCTTGTCGTCGACGAGCTTCTGCGCAACCTGCGTCGCCTGCCGCGGGTCGGCGGCGTCGTCCTGCGGGTCGAGTTGCAGCGTGATCTTCTGGCCGCCGATCGTGAGACCCTTCGCGTTGAGTTCCTCGACGGCGAGACGCGCGCCGTTTTCGTTGTCCTTGCCCAGGTGTGCAATGCCGCCCGTCAACGGCGCGACGTGGCCGATCTTGACGACTTGATCGGCGGACGCGTTGCTTGCAGCTGCAGCACACAGCATCGCCGCTGCGGTGATCGGCAACAGCTTTTGCATCTTGATATTCATGTAAGTCTCCAGTTCGGTCCCAATAAACGCCATCGCCCGGTGCCCCGCTGCCATCCCTGTGTTTGCAATCACTGGACGATTCGCCGGTTGCATCCTTCATGCACTTGGCCTCAAGCACGTGAAAACAGCCGCTTTTAGCAGCCGCCCGCCCGTACTTGCGCGCAAGTGTAGGTGATCAAATTAATTTGTGGGACTTTTTTGGGGTAGTGGTAACACTACCGATATCGGCGCTTTGGAGAAATGACTCGAATATCGCTGCAGGCCCCGCCGGATAAGGGTTTCCGCTAATTCACGGCGATCCGTCGAAAGGTCGTTTCAGCCCATTCCCGGAGGCATTTCGATTCGGTATTTTGTGACTTGGATCATTGAATGAAACGCGCGTGACACCACGCGCGTTTCGTCGCCCGATGACATGAATGGTTCAAGCGGCCGAAGCAGTGTTCAGGCAGCCGATGCGCGCCATTCGGCGTCGAGCGCGGCGATCAGTTGCGCCGTCGTCAGCGCATCGCCGCGCCGCCGCGCGAGCGGCGCGCCCTGGCCGGCCCACAGCGACAGATAGTCGCCGTCGTTCGCGCGCGCGGCGGCCTGGCGCAGCGGCTGGGTCAGCGCGTTCTGCACCGGATACGGCGCGGCGTCGGCCTCGTGCTCGCCGAGCCGCGCCATCAGCGTGTTGCGCAGCCCGCGTGCATGACGGCCGGTGATCGCGCGCGTGACCTGCGTCGACGTATCGGCGCTCGCGAGCAGGCGCGCCTTCCAGTCGGCTGCGATCGCGCTTTCCGCGCACGTGAGAAACGCGGTGCCGAGCTGGGCGCCCTGCGCGCCGAGCGCGAGCGCGGCCGCGATGCCGCGGCCGTCCATGATGCCGCCCGCGGCGAGCACCGGCAGGCCCGTCGCGTCGACGAGCTGCGGGACGAGCGCGAGCGTGCCGATCAGCGCGTCGGCGGCCGAACCGATGAAGGTGCCGCGATGGCCGCCCGCCTCGGCGCCCTGCGCGGACAGCGCGTCGGCGCCGGCCGCCCGCCACGCGAGCCCCTCGGCGACGTGCGTCGCGGTGCCGATCACATAGGTGCCGGCGGCTTTCAGGCGCGCGACGTCGGCCGCGTCGAGCACGCCGAACGTGAAGCTCGCGACCGGCACGCGCAGCGCGACGAGCGCATCGAGCTGCGCGCGGAAATCGGGCGCGTAGCGCGCAGGCGCCGTGCCCGGCGGCAGGCCGAGCGCGGCGTTCAGCGGGTCGATCGCCGCGAGTGCGCGCGAGACGGTCGCCGCGTCCGGCGCGACTTCATCGGGCAAGACGAACAGGTTGATCGCGAACGGGCGATCGGTCGCCGCGCGGATCGCGGCGACTTCCGTCCCGATGCGCTCCGGTGCGAGCGCGCCGGCGCCGAGGCTGCCGAGCGCACCGGCATTCGATGCGGCGGCGACCATCGCGGTCGTGGTCGCGCCGACCATCGGCGCCTGCACGAGCGGCAGACGCAGGCCGAAGCGTTCGGAAAAGGGCGTGGAAAACGAGCGGGCAGACATGGCGAATCCTTCGATGACGGTGCGCGAAAGCGCTTTGTAAAGGCCGGCACATCGACTTTATCGAAGCGGCGCGGCGCCGAAAAATGAATAATCGAGATCGAAACGATCGCTGCGCGAGAAGCGCCCGCGTGCGCTGCAGCAGCGGGCGATTGGTGGCACACTAGGGCGTGTTCACGCCCTAGGCCGCCTCTTATCACTCCGGGGCGCTTCCCGCACCCCGCACGCCAGGAGTTCAGAACGTGACTGCCCAATGGATCGACATCCCGACCGGTAACGACAGCTTCGGCGGCTATCTCGCACTGCCCAAGCGCGGCAAGGGGCCTGCCGTCATCATCATCCAGGAGATCTTCGGCGTGAACGCGCACATCCGTGCGGTCGCCGACCAGTATGCGGCCGACGGCTTCGTCGCGCTCGCGCCCGACGTGTTCTGGCGCACGCAGCCGCGCGTCGAGCTGACCTACGAGGGCGCGGATCGCGACAAGGGCATCGAGCTGCTGAAGAAAACCGACGTGGGTCTCGCGGTCGCGGACATCGTCGCGGCGGCCGACACGTTGCGCGCCCGTCCCGAAGTGGCCGGCAAGCTCGCCGCGATCGGCTACTGCTTCGGCGGCCAGCTCGCGTATCGCGCGGCCGCGACCGGCAAGCTCGACGCGGCGGTGTCCTATTACGGCGGCGGCATCCAGAACGCACTCGACCTCGCCGGCCAGATCACGCAGCCGATCCTGTTCCACTACGCGGAAAACGACCACGGCATTCCGCTCGACGCCGTCGACCAGGTGAAGGCCGCATTCGCCGGCCGCGGCCACGCGTCGTTCCACGTGTACCCGGGCGCCGAGCACGGCTTCAACTGCACGGATCGCGCATCGTACAACCAACGTGCCGCGGCGCTCGCGCACGGTCGCACGCTGACGTTCCTCGCCGAGCATCTTTAAAAAGGCACGGCCGCGGGCCCGCACGCCGGGCCCGCGTTATGCTCGCACCATCGCCATGAATCACACGGGGGTGACCGCGATGCACTCGGACTATCTCGCGCATGACGCAATCGGCCTCGCCGCGCTCGTGCGCGACCGCCAGGCCAGCCCGCGCGAACTGCTCGACGCCGCGATCGGCCAGGCCGAAGCGGTCAACGGCGCGATCAACGCGATCGTGCTGCACGACTACGAAGCCGCGCGCGCGCGTGCGGCGGCCACGCCCGCACCCGGCGCCGATACGCCGTTCGCGGGCGTGCCGTATCTCGTCAAGGATCTCGGCGCGGCGGTCGCCGGGCTGCCGCTGTCGATGGGCAGCCGGCACTACCGGTACTTCGTGCCGGCCGACGATTCGCCGGTGATCGCGCGCAGCCGCGCGGCGGGCCTGAACATATTCGGCAAGACCAACACGTCCGAGATCGGCCAGATGCCGTACACGGAACCGGCGCTGTTCGGCGCGTGCCGCAACCCGTGGAACCTCGACCATACGCCCGGCGGCTCGAGCGGCGGCGCGGCGGCGGCCGTCGCGGCCGGCATCGTGCCGCTCGCGCATGCGTCCGACGGCGGCGGCTCGATCCGCATTCCGGCGTCGTGCTGCGGGCTGTTCGGCCTGAAGCCGAGCCGCAATCCGGTGCTCGTCGACCTGCCGTCGAACGGCGAACTCGTCGTCCAGCACGCGGTGTCGCGCAGCGTGCGCGACAGTGCGCTGCTGCTCGACGTGACGACCGGCCAGACGCGGCCGCCCGGCGCGCCCGGCACCTTCCTCGGCGCGCTCGATACGCCGCCCGGCCCGCTGCGGATCGGCCTCGTCGTCGATCCGATGCTCGCGCCGGCGCTCGCGGCCGACACGCGCGCGGCGCTCGACGACGCGGCCGCGCTGCTCGAATCGCTCGGCCACCACGTCGAGCCGGCGACGCTGCCGATCGACTACGCGCGCGCGGCCGAAACCTTCCTCACGCTGTGGGCGACGATCGCCGAGGACATGGTGCTCGGCGCGCGCGAACTGACGGGCCGCGCGCCGCGGCGCGGCGAATTCGAGGCCGCGACGTGGGCGATGGCCGTGGTCGGCCGCCGCCTCGCGCGCACGCGCCTGGCGGACGTGCTCGAATGGCAGCGCCAGCTCACCGTGCAGGTCGCGGGCCTCGTGTCGCGCTACGACGCGATCCTGTGCGCGTCGCTCGCGGGGCCGCCGGTGAAGATCGGCGAACTGCAGCCGACGCCGTTCGAATCCGCGCAGATGAAGCTCGTCGCCGCGCTGCCGGTGAAGCCGCTGCTGAAGGAAATGCTCGCGAAGTCGTCGGAGAAGGCGTTCGCGTGGGCCGGCTGCACCGAGCTGTTCAACCTGACCGGCCAGCCGGCGATGTCGGTGCCGCTGTACTGGAACGCGCGCGGGCTGCCGATCGGCGTGCAGTTCGCCGCGCGCCACGCCGACGACGCGTTGCTGCTCCGGCTCGCGCGGCAGCTCGAACAGGCGCGGCCGTGGTTCGACCGCCGCCCGCCGCTGATGCAGGCGCAGCGCTGACGCGCGCGCGTTTGCGCCGCGCGTCGTACTTCTCGATGAACCATGAAAAAGCCCCGCCGGCGCAAACCGGCGGGGCTTTCACGCATGCAACCGCGTGACGGCGCTTACACCGCGAGCCGTTCGCAGATCGTCCGCGTCGCGACCGCCGCGTTCAGCGTGTAGAAGTGCAGCCCCGGCACGCCCGCGTCGATCAGGCGCTGGCACAGGCCCGTGACGACGTCCGCGCCGAACGCGCGGATCGACTCGCGATCGTCGCCGAAGCTCTCGAGCCGGCGCGCGACCCAGCGCGGCACTTCGGCTCCGCACATCTCGGAGAAGCGCATCAACTGCGAGAAGTTCGTGATCGGCATGATCCCCGGCACGATCGGCACGTCCACGCCCAGCTTGCGCGCGTCGTCGACGAAGCGGAAATACGCATCCGCGTTGAAGAAGTACTGCGTGATCGCGGAATTCGCGCCGGCTTTCACCTTGCGCGCGAAATTCTCGAGATCGGCCTTCGGCGAGCGCGATTGCGGGTGGTACTCCGGGTAGCCTGCGACCTCGATGTGGAACCAGTCGCCGTGCTCGGCGCGGATGAAGCTGACGAGCTCCGACGCATAGCGCAGCTCGCCGACCGCGCCCATCCCCGACGGCAGGTCGCCGCGCAGCGCGACGATGTGCCGGATGCCGTGCGAGCGGTACTGGTCGAGGATCGCGCGCAGGCTGTCGCGCGACGAGCCGATGCACGACAGGTGCGGCGCGGCCTCGAGGCCGTCCTTCTGCATGTCGAGCACGGTATCGAGCGTGCCCTGCTGCGTCGAGCCGCCGGCGCCGAACGTCACGGAGACGAATTTCGGCTTCAGCGGCAGCAGCTGCGCGCGCGTGGCGCGCAGCTTTTCGACGCCGTCCGCCGTCTTCGGCGGGAAGAATTCAAACGAGAGTTCGATCGGTTTCATGATTCGATGGGGTTGGGCCTGCGCCCGCCGGCCCTCAGCCGATGTCGCGCTGGCCGAAGATGAGGGCGGACAGCAGCCACGACACGATGCTGTACAGGATCGAACCGAAGAACGCGGACCAGAACCCCGACACCTCGAAGCCCTTCAGCAGCGACGACGCGAACCAGAAGCACAGCGCGTTCACGACGAGGATGAACACCCCGAGCGTGACGATCGTGACGGGCAGCGTCAGCAGGATCAGCACCGGCCGGATCACCGTGTTGATCAGCCCGAGCACGACCGCGACGATCAACGCGGTGCCGAAGCTCTTGATGTGGATCGACGGCACGAGGTACGTGATGATCAGCAGCGCGAGCGCGTTGATGACCCAGGTGAGGATGACGCTCATGGAGGGCTCCGGTTCGGTTGTCGATCGGTACGATCGGTACGATCGGTGAGCGCCGCCGCGCCGCGCGGCCCGCGACGGGCATGCACGGCGCGGCGGCGGCGCATCAGTAGCGGTAGTGGTTCGGCTTGAACGGGCCGTCCTTCTGCACGCCGATGTACGCGGCCTGCTCGTCCGACAGCACCGACAGGTTCGCGCCGATGCGCGCGAGGTGCAGGCGCGCGACCTTTTCATCGAGATGCTTCGGCAGCACGTACACCTTGTTCTCGTACTGGTCGCCGCGCGTGAAGAGTTCGATCTGCGCGAGCGTCTGGTTCGCGAACGAATTCGACATCACGAACGACGGGTGGCCGGTCGCGCAGCCGAGGTTCACGAGGCGGCCTTCGGCCAGCAGGATGATGCGCTTGCCGTCCGGGAAGATGATGTGGTCGACCTGCGGCTTGATGTTTTCCCACTGGTACTGGCGCGTCGACGCGACGTCGATTTCCGAGTCGAAGTGACCGATGTTGCAGACGATCGCGTTGTGACGCATCGCCTTCATGTGATCGTGATTGATCACGTGGTAGTTGCCGGTTGCCGTCACGAAGATGTCGGCCTTGTCCGCCGCGTATTCCATCGTCACGACGCGGTAGCCTTCCATCGCCGCCTGCAGCGCGCAGATCGGATCGATTTCGGTGACCCACACGGTCGCGCCCAGGCCGCGCAGCGATTGCGCGCAACCCTTGCCCACGTCGCCGTAGCCGGCGACGACCGCGACCTTGCCCGCGATCATCACGTCGGTCGCGCGCTTGATGCCGTCGACGAGCGACTCGCGGCAGCCGTACAGGTTGTCGAACTTCGACTTCGTGACCGAATCGTTCACGTTGAACGCCGGGAACGGCAGGCGGCCGTCCTTTTCCATCTGGTACAGACGGTGCACGCCGGTCGTGGTTTCTTCCGTCACGCCCTTGATGTGCGCGAGGCGCTTCGAGTACCAGTTCGCGTCGACGTCGAGGTGCGCGGCGATCGACTTGTACAGCGCGACTTCTTCCTCGTTGGTCGGCTTCGCGATCACCGAACGGTCCTTCTCGGCCTTCGAGCCGAGGATCAGCAGCAGCGTGGCGTCGCCGCCGTCGTCGAGGATCATGTTCGCGAATTCGCCGTTCGGCCATTCGAAGATGCGGTGCGAGAACTCCCAGTATTCGTCGAGCGACTCGCCCTTGAACGCGAACACCGGCGTGCCGGCTTCGACGATCGCTGCGGCCGCGTGATCCTGCGTCGAGAAGATGTTGCACGACGCCCAGCGCACGTCCGCGCCGAGCGCCTTCAGCGTCTCGATCAGCACGCCCGTCTGGATCGTCATGTGCAGCGAACCGGCAATGCGCGCGCCCTTCAGCGGCTGCTGCGCCTTGTATTCGTCGCGGATCTGCACGAGGCCCGGCATTTCGGTCTCGGCGATGTTGAGTTCCTTGCGGCCCCAGCCAGCCAGCGCCATGTCGGCGACGACGTAATCGTGGGAAGCCTTGGAATCGATAATGGCGTTCATCACGCCCTCCTTTCTAAAAAGTTTCTAGATTGGTGACGTGAGCGCCGTTCAGGAAGCGGGGCCGGCGCGAAAAAATCGTCGCACGGCTGCTTGGTGAAGCCTTCCGAGCCTGGCGGACGCAGGATGGTCCGTCGCAACGCTCCTCGGAAAACGGAGGGGATTGTAGCAAATCGGCGCGCGAAATGCGCAAGCACCGCATACGGCGCGAGCGCGCGGCGCCGGCGCGCCGCCGCCGTCGGCAGAGGGTCAGGACTCCGCGCCCACCCACGCCTGCTCGCGCAGCCGCGCGCGCAGGCGCGCGACGGCCTGGCTGTGCAACTGGCACACGCGCGATTCGCTCACCTCGAGCACCGCGCCGATCTCGCGCAGATTCAGACCCCGTTCGTAGTACAGCGACATCAGCAGCTTCTCGCGCTCCGGCAGCCGCTCGATCGCCTCGACGAGCGCCTCGCGCAGGTGTTCGTCGAGCAGCGCCGACAGCGGATCGGCGTGATCGACCCGATAGCGGTCGAGGAACGGCTCGTCGTCGGCCGCGCGATCGAAATCCTCGTAGTAGATGAGCTGGCTGCCGTGCAGGTCCTGCAGCATCCCCTGGTATTCGTCGAGCGGCATGTTCAGGTGCTGCGCGATCTCGGTCTCGCTCGCCGAGCGGCCGAGGTGCTGCTCGACCTGGTGCACCGCGTGCTCGACCTCGCGCGAGGTCTTGCGCAGGCTGCGCGGCAGCCAGTCGTTGCTGCGCAGCTCGTCGAGCATCGCGCCGCGGATGCGCTGCGTCGCGTAGGTCTCGAACTGCGCGCCCTGGTCTTCCTTGTAGCGGCCCGCCGCGTCCATCAGGCCGATCATGCCGGCCTGGATCAGGTCGTCGAGATCGACGCTCGCCGGCATTTTCGCGACGAGCTGCAATCCGAGGCGGCGCACGAGCGGCGCGTATTGCGCGAGCACGTCGGCCTGGGACATCTTTCCTTGAGCGTTGTACATCATGGCTCCCTCCTCCGGGTGGCGCTCACGCGGCGTGTGCCGCGCCCGCCTCGTACGACGGCTTGCCGCCGGCGTGGACCGCGCGGCCCGCACCCGAACGCGGGCGCATCGGCCAGTACAACAGGTCGGCGGCAATCTGCCGGTAGTCGCGCGCGGCGGACGACGACGGAAACGCGTCGACCACCGCATGCATCAATTCGCGGGCGTGCTCGACGAGCGGATCGGCGCTCACGCAGCCCGCGTCGGCGATCGACACGGTCAGGTAGCGGTTCGCGACGCCCGCGAGGTTGTCGAACGCCGCCTTCGCGTCCGCGTGGCTGCCGACCTGGTTGGTCAGCACGCGGAACTGCGCGAACGCGTGCGCGAAATGCAGCCGCTTCATGCACGCATACGCCTCGGTGATCGCCTGCGCGGCGACCCGCGTGACGACCAGCACGTCGTGCGCTTCGCGCGCGAGCGCCGAGAACGCCCCGTCGGCGCCGAGCTGCGCGTCGACGAGGACGATGTCGGCCGGGCCGTCGATGAAGTCGCTCAGTTGCGCGTCGCTGTAGCCGGCGCGCGCGAGCCGCGCCGCCGCGCACAGGCTGAAACCGGCCGCGACCCGCGTGCGCGCGCCGTCGCGCAGCCACGCGCCGGCGAGCGTCGCGCTGGCCGAGCGCACGTCGGCGCGCTCGTCGACGACGAGCACGTCCTTGCCGAGCGACGCGAGCGCCGCCGCGAGATTCACGACGGTCGACGTGCAGCCGACGCCCGCCGGCCCGCCCGTCACCGCGACGATGCGCGACGCGCGCCCGGCCAG
Organism: Burkholderia sp. AU44665; assembly: GCF_030504405.1. Classification (NCBI taxonomy): domain Bacteria; kingdom Pseudomonadati; phylum Pseudomonadota; class Betaproteobacteria; order Burkholderiales; family Burkholderiaceae; genus Burkholderia; species Burkholderia sp. AU44665. Next base: position 63,088 of record NZ_JAUJRI010000027.1, read on the forward strand.
CAGGCGGCGCAGCCCTTCGGCCTGATCGATGATCGGTTTATCCAAATCGCACCTCGTGCAGCTCGGCGGTGGAACGCGCGGTCAGTGCGGAGAGCAGCGTCGGCATGTCGTCGTCCTGCGGCACGAAGGGCGAGCCGTCGCGCGGCACGCAGAACGCGCTCTTCAGCAGGAATCGGGTCGACGCGACGTACAGGTTCTCCGGCACCTTCTGGCCGGTCGACACGTAGTGAACCGGCAGCTTGTAGCGGATCACCGTGTCGAGCACGCCGCCGAGGTGGGTCGCCTCGTCGAGCTTGGTCAGGATGCAGCCGGCCAGGTCGGGGTGCTCGCCCGCGCTGCGGTACGCCTGCACGACTTCGTTGAGCGTGTCGCCGTGGCTCGTCGCGTTCAGCAGCAGCAGGCGCTGCACCGGTGCGTTCGCGCCGTGCAGCATCGCGATCTGGTCGGACACCGCGCGGTCGCGCTGGCTCATGCCGATCGTGTCGATCAGCACGATGTGCTTGTTGCGCAGCTCGGACAGCGCGAGCGCGAGATCGCCCGCATCCTTCACCGCGTGCACCGGCACGCCGAGGATCTTGCCGAAAATGCGCAGTTGTTCGTGGCCGCCGATCCGGTAGCTGTCGGTGGTCAGCAGCGCGACCTTGCTCGCGCCAAAGCGCATCACGCAGCGCGCGGCCAGCTTCGCGGTGGTGGTCGTCTTGCCGACGCCCGTCGGCCCCATCAGCGCGAACACGCCGCCGCGCTCCATCAGCGCGTCCTCGCTGTCGAGCACCGGCAGGTTCGACGCGAGCACCGACTGCGCCCATTCGGCGGCCTGCTCGAAGGTCTGCGCGCCGTCGCCGGCCGGCAGGTTGTCGACCAGCATCCGCACGAGCTGCGCGGAGAAACCGGCCGCGAACAGGTGCTTCGTCAGCGCGCCGTGAACGGCGCTGCGACGCTGGCGGTCGTGCCACATCAGGCTGTCGAACTGCTCCTCCATCATCCCGCGCAGCTCGCCGAGCTCGTGCATCACGGTGTCGTTGACGATCCGCTCGATGCGCGACTTCACCGCGTCGGCCACCGCGGCGGCCGCGTCGGAGGGCAGGCGCGTGCGGTCCGCCGCCCTCGCCGCGTACGCGGCGCCCGTGTCGGGTGTGCGCTTCGTGGCGGCCGGCGATCCGGCGGCAGGCGATCCTGCGGCAGGCGATCCGGCGGCCGGCATCCGGCGTTGGGCCTCACGCACGATGTCGCGGGCCCAGTCGGGCGGCGTCGCGCTGGCCGCGGGCTGCGGCGCGCTTGCCAGCGGCTCGACCGGCGCCTGCGCACGGGCGATCAGCGCGTCGCGCTGCTGCGTCAGGCGCTTCGCGTGCTCGACCAGCCACGGTGCGGGTTCGGAAGTGGCGGCCGGCGATCCGGCGGCAGGCGATCCTGCGGCCGGCGATCCGGCGGCCGGCGCGGCGATCGACGGCGCGGCGGCCGGCGCGTCCGCATCGCTCGACGAAGGCTGCATGTCAGCCTCTTGCGCGTCGGCGCTCGCGCCGAACACGGACGAGAACACGTCCGGCAGCCCGCCTTCGCCCGCCGCATACGGATTGACGGCCGGGCGCGGGGCGATGCCCGGGCGCGACACGATGCCCGGCACGGCGGCGGCCGGCACGGATTCCGGCAGGCGCGGCGAAGCGAAGCGCGGCCGCGCGGCCGGCGGCGCCACCGCGGCGAGATCCGAATCGGCGAGTGCGACGATTTCGACGCTGCCGTCATCGAGCGTGCGGTTCGACAGCACGACCGCGTCGGCGCCGAGCGCCTCGCGCACGAGACGAAGTGCGTCGCGGCTCGTTGCGCCGGTGAATTTGCGAATGTTCAAGCGGAACCCCCGATGACGTTAACGACTTTGATCGTGCGTGTGTCCGGCACTTCGGCGTACGACAGCACTTTCAATTGCGGCAGGCTGCGGCGCAGGAAACGCGCGAGCATCGCGCGCAGCGCGTGCTGCACCAGCAGCACCGGCGGCAGCCCGAGATTCTGTTGACGCAGCAACGCTTGCTGCGTGCCCGTCAGAAGGTTGTGCGCGAGGCCGGGCTCGAGGCCCGGGTTCGCGCCGGTGGCGAGCGCCTGCGACAGCACGCGCTCCAGATTCGCGTCGAGGCCCATCACCTGCATTTCGCCGTTGCCCGGATACCACTGCTGCGTGATCGCGCGGCCGAGCGAGAGGCGCACCGCGGCCGTGATCTCGAACGCGTCGCCGCGGCCCGCATGCTCGGACACGGCCTCGAGGATCGTGCGCATGTCGCGGATCGGCACGCCTTCCTCGAGCAGGTTCTGCAGCACCTTCTGCAGCGTGGTGAGCGAGATCGTCTTCGGCACGAGGTCCTCGACGAGCGACGGCGCGTCCTTGCCGGTGCGCTCGACGAGCGCCTGCACTTCCTGGCGGCCGAGCAACTCGGCCGCATGCTGGACGACCAGATGATTCAGGTGGGTCGCGACGACCGTGCTCGCATCGACCACCGTGTAGCCGTACACCTGCGCCTGCTCGCGCATCGCGACGTCGATCCACACGGCCGGCAGCCCGAACGCCGGATCCTGCGTGACGGCGCCCGGCAGCGCGGCCGTCACCTGGCCCGGGTTGATCGCGAGCCACTGGCCCGGGAACACTTCGCCGAAGCCGATCTCGACGCCCTTCAGCGCGATCCGGTATGCGTTCGGCCGCAATTCGAGGTTGTCGCGGATATGGATCACCGGCGGCAGGAAGCCGATTTCCTGCGCGAATTTCTTGCGGATGCTCTTGATGCGCTTGAGCAGCTCGCCGTCGCTGTTCTTGTCGACGAGCGGGATCAGCCGGTAGCCGACCTCGAGGCCGAGCGGGTCGATCAGCTGCACGTCGTCCCAGGTCGCTTCGTGACTGTCGGCCGGCAGCACGGCGGGCGGCGCGATGTCGGTCACGTCGCCGGCCGCCTTGCGGGCCGCCGCGCGCCGGGTCTGCGTGCGCGCGAGCCAGATCGCGCCGGCGCCGAGCGCGAGGAACGCGAAGTGCGGCATCCCGGGGATCAGCCCCATCAGCACGATGATCGCGCCGGTGATGTTCAGCACGCGCGGGTTCGTGAACAGCTGGCCGGTGATCTGCGTGCCGATGTCCTCGTCGGTCGCGACGCGCGACACGATCACGCCGGCCGCGGTCGAGATCACGAGCGACGGGATCTGCGCGACGAGGCCGTCGCCGATCGTCAGCAGCGTGTAGTTGGTGCCGGCCGCGGCGAAGCTCATGTCGTGCTGGACCATCCCGACGATCAGCCCGCCGATCACGTTGATCGCCATGATGATCAGGCCGGCGATCGCGTCGCCGCGCACGAACTTCGACGCGCCGTCCATCGACCCGTAGAACTCGGCTTCCTGCGATACGGCGAGGCGCCGCTTGCGCGCCTGTTCCTCGTTGATGAGGCCCGCGTTCAGGTCGGCGTCGATCGCCATCTGCTTGCCGGGCATCGCGTCGAGCGTGAAGCGCGCGGACACTTCGGCGATCCGCCCCGCGCCCTTCGTGATCACCATGAAGTTGATGATCATCAGGATCACGAACACGACGATGCCGACCGCGAAGTTGCCGCCGACGAGGAAGTGGCCGAACGCCTCGATCACCTGGCCGGCGGCATCCGGCCCGGTGTGGCCTTCGAGCAGCACGACGCGCGTCGACGCGACGTTCAGCGACAGGCGCAGGAGCGTCGAGAACAGCAGCACGCTCGGGAACGCCGCGAAGTCGAGCGGCTTCATCGTGTACATGCTGACGAGCAGCACCATCACGGACAGCGCGATGTTGAACGTGAACAGCAGATCCAGCAGCACCGGCGGCAGCGGCAGGATCATCATCCCCAGGATCATGCAGATGAGGATCGGGCCCGCGAGGGCGCGCAGGTTGGTGCCCGCGAACGGGTTCGTGCGTTTGGCGAACAGGCCGGTGGTCGGGGTGCTCATGCTGCGCTCCCTTGCTGGCCGAGCGCGTCTTCGGCTTCTTCACGTTCGTCGTCGGCGGCGACCGACGCGCCCTTGTCGAGTTCGGCCGGCACGTCGAGATCGACCGGCACCGCCGGGAACGCGCCGCCTTCCGAACGGAAGCGCTTGAGCTGGTAGACCCACGCGAGCACTTCGGCGACCGCCGAGTACAGCGAGCCGGGGATCTCGCGCTCGAGTTCGACGTTGTGATACAGCGCACGCGCGAGCGGCGGCGCTTCGAGCAGCGGCACGTTGTGTTCGGCCGCGAGTTCGCGGATGCGCGCGGCGACGAGGTTCACGCCCTTCGCGACGACCTTCGGCGCGCGCATCTCGCCATCCGTGTATTGCAGCGCGACCGCGAAGTGCGTCGGGTTCGTGACGACGACGTCGGCCTTCGGCACGGCCGCCATCATCCGGCGGCGGGCGATCGCGCGCTGCTGCTGGCGGATCCGCCCCTTCACGTGCGGGTCGCCCTCGTTCTCGCGATGCTCGCGCTTCACTTCTTCCTTCGTCATGCGCAACTTCTTGTTGTACTGCCAGAGTTGGTAAGGCACGTCGAGCCCGGCGACCACCAGCATCCCGGCGACCGTCGTGCCGCAGCACACGGCGACCAGATGCAGCGCATCGGGCAGCGCGGCGCCGAGCGGCTGGGTCGCGAGGCCGAGCAGTTCGTCCTTGCTGCGCCAGATCGCGACGCCGCCGATCCCGCCGACGACCAGCGTCTTCGCGATCGACATCCCGAGCTGGATCGGCCCCTGGATCGAGAACATCCGGCCGAGCCCCGAGATCGGGTTCAGGCGGTCGAACTTCAGTTCGAGCGTCTTCTGCGAAATCAGCCAGCCGCCCAGCGCCATCGGCGCGAGCAGCGCGGCGACGCCGGTGAGCGCGAGGAGCGGCAGCAGCGCGGCGAAGCCTTCGAGGCTCGCGCTGCCGGCCGCCGACAGCATCCGGTCGGTGTCGAACGCGGTCGCGCGATCGAACGTGAACGCGCCGCGCAGCATCGCCTGCAGATGCGCGCCCGACGGGCCCGCGAACAGCCATGCGCCGTAGAACCCCGCCGCGAGCAGTGCGAACGAAGCCAGTTCGCGCGAACGCGCGACCTGCCCCTCCTCGCGCGCCTTCTCGCGGCGCCTGGGAGTGGCGGCTTCGGTCTTGTCGAGATCGCTCTCGTCTGCCACGGGGCCTCCAGTCGGGTACGGCGGAATGCCGTTTTTCAGTGACACCGATTATTCATGGAGGCGTCAAACGCCGATCGGTCGAGCAAAGCCGGGAAAGGGGGGTATTTCGGGGAATCGGGCGAGCGGCCGCGAACACGGCCGGAGCGGGGGCGGAACGACGCGCGGCGCGGCGCGAAAGCGGGCCGGGCGGCGCGTCGGCGAAATGGCGGCCGCAGGCGGGACGGTGACGGTGAGATGCGAAGGGAACGGTGAAACGGCGGGCGGGAAAGCGGGAGAAGCGCGGGAAAGCGGGAAAAGCGGGGCAAACGGCCCCCAACGACGTCGCGCGTCGGGGGCCAGCGTCGGTCAGACGGCCGGAATCGGGTCCGCGCCGAAACGGTTCGGGCCTTCGGTGCCGCGCGAGCACATCCACACGAGCAGCAGGATGCTGCCGACGATCGGAATCAGCGCGAGCAGCAGGAACCAGCCCGAGCGGCCCGTATCGTGCAGGCGGCGCACGCTGACCGCGATGCCCGGAACGATCAGCGCGAGCGACACCAGGGAGATCGCGCCGAGCAGCAGCAGCGTGATCAGGCCGCCGTCGCGGCCGGCCGCGCCGATGGCCTGGCCGACGATCGACAGCACACAGCTCAGCAGCGCGAAATACCAGTATTCGGCGCGGCGCGCACGGCCTTCGAACGTGGCGTATTTATTCAGTACGGCACGAATGGCTTCGGAAAAATTCATCTTATTACCCTCCTGTTTTATATTGGCACCCCGGAAACAACGCCGAAATTATAGGGTTGAATTTCAGTGCGCTCCATCTCTTTTCGCATGCGGCGCACTACGCGCACAGGGGCGTATCGCACGCCCATATGACACGGAAATGGCTGCAATGGCGCATTTCGGCTTGGTCGCGGCTTGCACGCCGCGTCATTTTAATAATCGTGAAGATCTGACGGAAACGACGGCCCGGATAATCCGGCATTCGATTACAGCCGAATGAAACCGCCGCCCCGATAATCGACTCGAGGATCCGGCGTGCGATTAACCGGGCAGCCGGCAATACGCAGGCGCGGCGGTCGCGTCACCCTTCGCCATTGTCGATACCGGCCGCACCGCCTCGCCCGACGGCAATACGGCACGGGCGGCCACCGGCCTCAAAGGCCTGAAAAGGCGCGAAGAGCCTGAACGGCCAGACCGAGCGAAGCGGCCTGGCCGACCGCCCCTAACCGGCCGCCGCCCGCTGCAGCGCGCCGAGATCGAGCTTCTTCATCGTCATCACCTGCGCCATCACGCGCTCGGCGCGGGCCGGGTCGCCCGTCATCAGCTCGGCCATCTGCACGGGCACGACCTGCCACGACACGCCGAAGCGGTCGCGCAGCCACCCGCATTGCTGCGCGCGCGCGTCGCCGCCTTCGGACAGGCGCGCCCAGTAATGGTCGATCTCGTCCTGGTCGCGGCAGTTGACGACGAACGACACGGCCGGCGTCATCTGGAACACGGGGCCGCCGTTCAGCGCGACGAACGCCTGCCCATCGAGTTCGAACGCGACCGTCATCACCGTGCCCTCGGCCTGTCCGGACGCATGCGCGCCGGCCTTGCCGTAGCGCGCGACGTGCACGATGCGCGCGTTGTCGAACACCGATACGTAGAAATCGGCCGCCGCCTCGGCGTCGCGGTCGAACCACAGGAACGGCGTGATGCGTTGTATGCGCGGGGTCATGGCGCTGTCTCCTCGATGTCGTACCGGCACCGGTGCCGGTCTTACATCGTAGGCGCTGCGCGCGCAGACGGCGGCGATTCCATCCGTAGTGCGCGCGGCCGGCTCTCGGATAAAAAAGGGGGCGATCGCTCGCCCCCTTTTTGCTGCTGCCCGCGGCCGTGCCGCGTCAGAACGCGACGAACGGCTGCGCGCCGCCGCTCGCGGTCTTGTCCATCCCGAAGTAGATCGTCTTGCCGTAGAAGTGCGGCATGCCGATGTCGAGCCAGCTGGACGAGCCGAACGGCCCCGCGATGTCGTTGAACGCGAACGTCGACGAATTCGAGAACAGCGAATCCGCGTTCGCGACCGGCATCGACACGGTGCCCGATGCGCCGTTCTGGCCGCTCAGCGTCGCCGAATAGGTGGTCGTGGACGACGGGCAGTAGAACTCCGTATTCCTCGAACAAACCGTCTGCGCCGAATCGTTGAAGAAATACGCGTTCGAGCCCGTATCGAAGAACGCGGTCACGTTGCGCCCCTGGAACGTCGCGCTGACGTCGCCGGTCGTGGTCGACGTCATCACCGTCTTGCCGCTCAGGTTCGGCAGGCCGAACGTCAGCGTGCCGGTCGCGCTCGCCTGCCCGTTGTCCGAGATGGTCGGCATCTGCACGCTCACGCCGTCGTTGTTCGCGAAACGATGCACGGGGTTCGCCACCTGCTGCGCGAGCGGCACGAGCGCGACCGTGCAGCTCGCGTTGTCGCCGTTCGGGCACGCGTAGTAGTTGTTGCTCGTCGACGTCGACGTCGCACACGTCGTGCCGCAGTCGTACGGCGCCGGCCCGATGCCGAGGATCCCGTTCGCGCCGAGCGCGCCCGTCGAGTTGGCCGACGCGCCGCCGTTCGTGCACGAGCTCGGCACGTTCGCCGTGCCGAGGTCGCCGATGATCTGCACCGGCAGCGACGCCGCCTGCTCGGAGCCGATCGACAGGTCGACCGTGCGCACCGACCCCCACGTGTAGCTCGACACGAACTTGCCGCATTCGGCGACCGGCGCGCCGCCGCTCGTCACATGCGGCAGGCTGCCAAGGACGCCCGACACCGCGCTGCCGACGAGCCGCAGCCCGTAGGACGCGGTATCGACGAGCACGTTGTTGACGATCTGGCAGTTCGACGTGCCCGGCACGCAGACCTTCACGCTGACGGTCGGGATGTTGATCACGTTCGCGGCGCCGGCGCCGACCGTGATGACGGCCGTGTTGCCGCTGTTGCCGTCGGAGCCGTTGTTGCCGGTATTGCCGTTGTTGCCCGCACTGCCGCCGCCGCCATCGCCGCCGCCGCATGCCGTCACGAGCACGGCCGTCGCGGCCAGGAGGCCCAGCACGCCGAGCCAGCGCTTGAATGTACGAGGAATGCTCAAGATCGCTCTCCCGCTGTCACTGGATATCGGTGCCGGCCACGCCGGCAGGTAGCGCCGACGGCAGCCATGCCTGGCCGGAGAAGGCGCCCATGTGGCCGCCCGTCCGGATCACGAGGCCGCTCGTCTCGACGGCCACCGGCGCACGCCAGCCGCGCGCCCGGTGCGCCGCCTGGACGCCGGCCGTGTACTGCGGGAAATAGCTGCCGAGCAGCGACGCGAGATCCGGCATCGTCGGCCCGCGCCATGCGAGGCCGAACACGCTGCCTGCGGCCGACGTGTATTCGTGGATGACGGTGCCCGACCCGAGCGTGATCTCGCGCACGGTGTAGGCGGCCGCGCTCGTCTGCACGCCGTCCGCCGAGCGCATCGCGCGCTGCAGCGCGCGCACTGTGGCGGCCTGATCGTCCGCCGGCGGCGACATCGGCGCGCCGCCCAGTTCCGCGTGTGCGTGGACGGCCCACAGCACACCCATTGCAGCCGTCGCATGCGCGACGGTCCAGCCCAAGCGTTTCAGCTTCACGTTCCCCCCCAAGGGACTGGCTGCGTTGCCGACGGCGCCGCCATCGGCCCGCGCCGCCTGTCCACCGATGAATCGTACGAATGACCCTGCGTTGCTGCTGACGCGTAGTATGCCTGCGGAGTGTGTCCAATTGTCAATTCGACGCAGGATCACGCCGCGCCGCGCAGCGGTGGCGGGCTCGGGGAAACGACGCAAGAAACGGGGAATGCGCGCATCGGCGACCCCGCGGAACGGGGCGCCCGGCAATGGGGCGCCCGGCAATGGGGCGCCCGGCAATGGCGCGTCCGGCGAAGGGGCGCGCGGCTGCGCCGCGGCAGGTCAGAAACCGAGGCTCGCGAGCAGGTCATCGACCTGCCCCTGGTCCTGAACCACGTCGGATTTGCCTTCCGGCGCGATCTGCGGGCCGTTCAGCAGCGACTCGGGGCTGCCGGTCGCGCTGATCTGTTCGGCCGCGAGCGCGGCGGCGGTGGCCGCGAACTGCTCGCGCCGCTCGGGCGCGATGTTCTCGACGAGCACGGTGAGGAGCTGCTGCTCGATCAGGTAGACCATGTCCATGATCTTCTTGATCACCTGCCCGGTCAGATCCTGGAAATCCTGCGCGAGCATGATTTCGAGCAGTTGCGCGCGGGTCGCCGCCGTCGATTCGGGCAGCGTGCGCAGGAACGCGCGCGTATCGTCCATCAGCTCGCGCACTTCCGCGTGCTCGATCGGCGCCGCGTACCACTGCGCCCAGCGTGCGTCAAGCGCCTCGGCCTCGTTCTGGACGCGCTCCTGCATCGGCTTCGCGATCTCGATCGCATTCAGCACGCGCACCGCGGCCTGCTCGGTCATCGTCGCGACGTAGCGCAGGCGGTCGCGCGCATCGGGCACGGCTTCGGCCGCGCGCTCGACATGCTTGTCGAGCCCGAGCTCGCGCATCGAATCGCGCAGCGTGCGCGTGACGTGGCCGATGCGCGCGAGGATCCGGTCGCTCGCGTAATCGGCGCCTTCGGCATGGCCGTCGGCGTTGACCGCCGCGCCGGCGAGCGCCGCATGGATCGGCTCGTTCACGTTCAGCTCCCGGTCTTGGCCATCTTGTCGATGATCTTGTTCAGCTTCTCGTCGAGCGTCGCGGCCGTGAACGGTTTCACGACGTAGCCGCTCGCGCCGGCCTGGGCGGCCGCGATGATGTTCTCCTTCTTCGACTCGGCCGTGACCATCAGCACCGGCAGATGCGTGAGCGTCGCGTCCGCGCGGATTTCCTTCAGCATCGCGAGGCCGTCGAGGTTCGGCATGTTCCAGTCGGAGATCACGAAGTCGAAGCCGCCGCCGCGCAGCCGCGCGAGGCCGGCCGCGCCGTCTTCCGCCTCGTCGACGTTCGTGTAGCCCAGTTCCTTGAGCAGGTTGCGGACGATCCGGCGCATCGTCGGGAAATCGTCCACCACCAGGATTTTCATGCTCTTGTCCATCGTCGTTCCTTTCCAGATTCGTTTCCGTCGAGGCGTGTAGCGTGGCACGCGCCCCGTGACATTCCATTCACACGCGCTGCACGCGGTCGCCCATCGTCGCCAGGCGCGCCATCACGCGGCGGCTCATGTCGGCGAGCGGCGCGACCTCGTCCGCGCCGCCGAGCGCGATCGCCTCGCGCGGCATCCCGAACACGATGCAGCTCGCTTCGTCCTGCGCGAACGTGTGAGCGCCCGCGCGTTTCATTTCCAGCAGGCCGGCCGCGCCGTCGCGGCCCATCCCGGTGAGGATCACGCCGATCGCGTTCTTGCCCGCGTGCGTCGCCGCCGAGCGGAACAGCACGTCGACCGACGGGCGGTGCCGGTTCACCGGCGGCTCGTCCGACAGTTGCGCAATATAGTTCGCGCCGCTTCTCGCGAGCAACAGGTGTGCGTGCCCCGGCGCGATGTACGCATGGCCGGGCAGCACGCGTTCGCCGTGCTCGGCTTCCTTCACCGCGATCCGGCACAGCCCGTTCAGCCGCTGCGCGAACGACTTCGTGAAGCCCGGCGGCATGTGCTGCGCGATCAGCACGGCCGGCGCATCCGGCGGCAGCGGCGTCAGCACTTCGCGGATCGCCTCCGTGCCGCCCGTCGACGCGCCGATGATGATCAGCTTCTCGGTACTGACGAGCGGGTTGTTGATCATCGGCGCGGCCGCGGCGCTGTCCGCCGCGCGCGCGGCGGCCTGCGGCTGCGGCGCCTGGCGCACGCGCGCACGTGACGCCGCGCGGATCTTGTCGGCGAGCTTTTCCGCGTAGTCGAGCATCCCGTCGCGAATCCCGACGCGCGGCTTCGTGACGAAATCCACCGCGCCGAGTTCGAGCGCGCGCAGCGTGATTTCCGAGCCGCGCTCGGTCAGCGACGACACCATCACGACCGGCATCGGCCGCAGGCGCATCAGCTTCTCGAGGAAGTCGAGCCCGTCCATGCGCGGCATTTCGACGTCGAGCGTGAGCACGTCGGGGTTGTGCTGCTTGATGAGCTCGCGCGCGACGAGCGGATCGGGCGCGGTCGCGCACACCGTCATGTCGGGCTGGCTGTTGATGATCTCGGTCATCAGGCTGCGGATCAACGCCGAATCGTCGACGCACAATACTTTGATCTTCTGCACTGCGGTCATGCCTCCTGCTTTCTTGATAGGTTTGCCGCGTGCGGGCTCCCGGCGGACGGCGCCGCGCCGCGCCCGCCGAACAGCTCGATGCGCGGGCGCGCCGGTTGCGGCGCCGCGGGCCGCTTCGCGGCGAACAGCTCGATCTGCGCGCGCGTCCGTGCGGCGCGGGCGCGCTCGGCCTCGCGCGCGAGCGCGGCTTCGCGCTCGGTCACGCCCGGCACCTGCAGCCGCAGCTTCTTCACCATCGCGCGCCCGCTGTGCGGCATGAACGCGACCTTGCGAGGATGCACGCCCTGCAAGTCTTCCGCGGTGATGCGGATGCGCTCGAGCGCGAGGTAGCGGCGCACGAAATCGGCGTTGCGATCGCCGATGTTGATCGTCGTCATCCCGGCCAGCACGGCCGCGCCGCCGAACACCTTCGCCTCGAAGCGCTCGCGGCGCCCGCCGGCCTTGATCAGCTCGTTGATCAGCACTTCCATCGCATACGCGCCGTAGCGCATCGATTCCGACGCGGCCGCGCCCGGATCGGCGCCGTCGTCCGGCAGCATGAAGTGGTTCATCCCGCCGATGCCCGCGTACGGGTCATGCAGGCACGCGGCGACGCACGAGCCGAGCACGGTCATCAGCACCATGTCATCGGCCGTCGTGTAGAACTCGTTCGGCAACAGCTTCACGCCGGGGCGCTCGAAGTGGTTGTCGAAGTAGCGATTGGTCGCGATCGGCAGTGCGCTCATCCGCGCTCTCCCAGGGCCGGCGCGCCGCTCGCGGCCCGTGCGCGCACGGGCGACGGCAGCTCGGCCGCCGCGCTCGCCGGCGCACCGCGCGAGCGCGCGCCCTGCGCGGCGTCGCGCGTGAGTTCGTACACCGTCTGCCCGCGCAGCCGGAACGCCTGCGTCACGTACGTGAAGTTCTCCGAATGGCCGGCGAACAGCAGCCCGCCCGGCTTCACGAGCGGCTCGAAGCGCGACAGCACCTGCCCCTGCGTCGGCTTGTCGAAATAGATCATCACGTTGCGGCAGAAGATCGCGTCGAACGGCTTCGCGATCCCGTAGTCCGCATCGGTCAGGTTCAGTTGCTCGAAGCGGATCATCGCGCGCAGCTCGGGGCGCACCTTCACGCGGCCGGCCTGCGCGCCCGTGCCCTTCAGGAAGAAGCGCTTGAGCCGCTCCGGCGACAGGTGCTTGACCTGGTCGTACGTGTAGATGCCGGCTTCGGCCTTCGCGAGCACCTGCGTGTCGAGATCGGTCGCGAGGATCGACGCGCCGCGCGCGGCCGTTTCGCCGAGCGCCTCGATCAGCGTGATCGCGATCGAGTACGGCTCCTCGCCGGTCGACGCCGCCGAGCACCAGACCGAGACCGGCGCCGGCCGCCCTTTCACGAATTCCGACAGGATCGGGAAATGGTGCGCCTCGCGGAAAAACGCGGTCAGGTTGGTCGTCAGCGCATTGGTGAACGCTTCCCACTCGAGCGGATCGTCTTCCTGTTCGAGCAGGTCGAGGTAGTCGCGGAACGTGTCGAGGCCGCGCGCCCGCAACCGCCGCGCGAGACGGCTGTAGGCCATGTCGCGCTTGTGCTCGGACAGCGAGATGCCCGCGCGTTGGTGGATCAGCGCGCGAATGCGTGCGAAATCCGCGCCGGTGAACGCGAAGTCGCGCCCCGGCTCGCCCGCGCGAGGCGAGGCATCCGGTGCATCGGGTCGAAACGGCGCGCGCGCGTGCTGCATGGCTTAGAAGGTCTCCCAGTCGTCGTCGGACGCGCCGGCGGCCGCCAGCGCGGGCTTCTCGCCGCTCAGCGCCGGGCGCACGAGCGCGGGCTTCGCGGCCGGCTTGTCCGCCGGGGCGGCCGTCTTCGCCAGACGCGGGCCATAGCCGCCCGCCGCGGCGGCGCCACGGGCAGCCGGTGCGTCCTTCTGCGTGCGCGGCGCGGCGTCGGCCGCGCGCTTCGATTCGTGCTCGGCGCCCGACACAGCCGTGCGCGACGCCGGCGCGGCGCGCCGTGCCGCCGGCTGGGC
>NZ_JAUJRI010000028.1:0-72266 GCF_030504405.1 Burkholderia sp. AU44665
CCCCCTTTGCCTGATGACCATAGCGAGTCGGTCCCACCCCTTCCCATCCCGAACAGGACCGTGAAACGACTCTACGCCGATGATAGTGCGGATTCCCGTGTGAAAGTAGGTAATCGTCAGGCTCCCTCAAGCCAAGAACCCCCGCCCGACAAGGCGGGGGTTTTTGCATTGGCGCAACGGAAATGTGCACGGTGCCTGGCATGGGTTGCAGCACGTCCTGAAAGGCTATGCGGCAGCGGACCTGAGTGATCGGCCCGCTGCAGTTTCAGAACAATCGTCGCTTGTCACAGTTACTAACGGTATTGAGCACCGGGTACGGGTCTTCCAGACGGATAGTGACTTGCGACGTCCACCATCGCCAATGCGCCGATCACATCGGCGTGATGATGAGTCGCTTGTCCTCGACGGTAATCCGGACGCGTTCTCCAGCCTCGAATCCCGCGTCCTCAAGCCATACTCCCGCTATTTTGATCCACGGGAAATACGTCGTATTGAGCCTCCGGTGCTCTCTGATGGCACGGAGAACCCTAGACAAGGAATGATGGCGGGCTGACTCTTGAACGGTGACGAAGCGTTCCGTTACGACGGGGCGTGACTTATGATTGGCGTTAGCCATTTCCGACTCCTAGGACGAGTTGGTGGTGGTCAGCGGGTCGTATGGGTGGCGGCCCATGCGGCCCGCGCTTTTTTGCGGTGATGCCGTTTGAGTCTACCTAACTGGGCATCTCGAAATATGGAAAATTCGAGGAGTGGCTAATCGGCATAGCTTCTTGAGTTTTAGTCGCGGGAAATCACGGCATAGGTCTAGATCTCGATGAACGACGACGCCTGCGAAGCAAGGCTGACCTGCGGTGAACGTGTGTGCTCGCGGGGTTCCAAAGTTCGAGCGAGCGATGGAAGCCTCTATAATCGCTCGCGTCCATGCGTGGCTGGACCCGACGATCAAGCGCCGAGCGCGTGGTCTCCGCGACAGTGAGGTGCGCGGGCGGGACTCGGTCGCGCCGGGCGCCTCCGCAACCACTGACTTCGCATGAGATGACCGCAGACGCCATCGCCACCAAAGCTTACAACCATATTGATCGCCGTCGCAGAAGGTGGCGTGGAGAGGAGGAGGTCCGCACGGCGTGGATATCCGCGCTCGAATCCGCACTCGATGTCGTCTTCGATGCCGAACGCGCTCGCCTTGACCTCAGCTTCAACAACGTGGTCATTGAGTTTAAAGCTCCCGGCCTCTTCAACGGCAGTGACAAGAGCGCGAGCTTTCGAGAGGCGATGAACGAGCGCCTGCTCCCCTACATCCTGAAATCAGCCGAGCAGAGCGGAATCCCGCCCGAGGACTTCATCGGCATCGCCATCGACGGCGAGCATTTGTGCTTTGCCCAGGTTGTGGAAGGAGCGATTCGACATAACTATCTCTTGCCGTTCTCAGTCGTTTCCGTGGGAATGGTGATTGAGGCATGTAGAAATAATTTTCGTCGCCCCGTTGTAGCGGAAAGTTTGCTCGATGACTTCGGGCATGCGTCAGAGGCCGCGTGTGCCGTCATGCAAGCCCTCTGCCATGCACTTCAGCGTGCTATTGACGCGCCCGAGGTAAGTAAGATCTCGATGTTGTTCGAAGAGTGGCGGGCGCTCTACGGACAGGTGGCAGATCTTTCGGGCTTCCAGGTTGAGACGATCGAGAAGGTGCTGCGCTTCACATGGCGAGGGGCCAAGCTTCATTCGATGTCGGCGCGCTTGTTTGTCATCCACACCTACAACTCCCTCATTATCAAGCTGCTCGCAGCGGAAATCGTGTCCACGCACGGGCTCACGACGATCGCGGGGCCGGCGGAAGCGTTTTCTGCGCTGATGGACGACGCGCAACTGATCGACCAGCTTCGGCTGCAAATCGAGCGGGGTCAGTTGTTTGAGACCGCCGGGCTTGGTGGTTTCGTGGAAGAAGCGATTTTCAGTTGGTATATCGATGCCGCCGGAACGCCGGAAGGCGCGAGAGATTTGATTCCCGCGCTTCGCGCCCTGATCGGCAAGCTCGCGCTTTATAGGACCGATCGCCTCGGGCGGCAGCGAGACGCCTTGCGGGATTTCTACCAGGGGCTTGTGCCCGAGACGCTGCGCAAGAGCCTGGGCGAGTTCTACACGCCCGATTGGCTGGTCGAGCTGACCGTCGCGAAGGTCGCCCCCTCTGCGTGGATTGGGACGCGATTTCTCGATCCAACATGCGGGTCCGGCTCCTTCCTCGTCGAGGTGATCCGACGCAAGCGCGCCGAGGCCGTCCGAAAGGGGTTGGATGATAGGGCCACAGTAGACGCCGTGCTCGACGAGGTTTGGGGTTTCGACCTCAACCCCTTGGCGGTTCAAACCGCGCGCGTGAATTTCCTGATGGAAATCGCAGACCTGCTGTCTTCCGCTCGCGGCCGGCGGATTGAGCTGCCCATTCTGTTGGCAGACGCGATCTACTCGCCCGCGGCCGATCCAGAGGGCGACGCGGACGTTGTGCAATATCGAATCGGCAGTCGCAAAGCCAGCTTGGACATTCACTTGCCCTCGGCGCTTGCCTTCAACAGGCCTAGGCTCGATTCGGTGTTTGACCTCATGGGCGAACACGTCGAGCTAAGCCATGAATACTCGACCATGTCCGCCGCCCTGGTGCGCGCCAAGTTGCTGAGCAGGGCGGAGGCGCAAGCCTGGTCGGAACCCTTGCGCACAACATACGAACAGGTTTTGGAACTGCATAAGCAGAAGTGGAACGGCATCTGGTTCCGCATTGTCCGAAACTTCTTCTGGTCGGCAACGGCGGGCCACTTTGACGCGATTGTCGGGAACCCGCCTTGGGTGCGGTGGTCGCGGCTTCCGGAAACCTATCGGGAGCGCGTCAAGCCCACGTGCGAACGATACGACATCTTCTCCGAGACGAGGCATCATGGCGGCAACGAGCTCGACATCTCGGCGATGATCACCTACACGACAGCTGACAAATGGCTAAAGATGGGTGGCCGCATGGCGTTCGTCATCACCCAAATTCTCTTTCAGAATCCGTCGTCCGCCGGCTTCCGGAATTTCCGCATTGACCGTGGCTCCCATCTCGCGCCGATCGAGGTCGAAGATCTCAAGGCGCTTAAGCCATTTCCCAATGCCGCCAACAAAACGGCTATCGCTTTGTTTCAAAAGGGCGAGGCCAGCCCCTCCTACCCGGTGCCCTACAAGGTTTGGGATGCCGCCGAGGGCTATACGCGGCGGATACCGCCGGAGCTTACTTTGGACGAGGTGTTGGGGCGGGTCGAGCGCGACACGTGGGAAGCGACGCCGGTTGGGGGCGTGGGCTCGCCGTGGGCGGTGCTGCCGATCGGGAGGTTTTCGGAAATCAGCCAGATCGCCCGTCCTTGCAAATGGGTGGAGGGCCACAAAGGGATCACCACCGACCTCAACGGCGTTTACTTCGTGCCGGTCATTGATCAAAACAAAACCGACCGACTTGTGCAGATCGAGACGCAGCCGGGATCCGGCCGCAAGGACATCGGTGTCGCCAGGCGGGCATGGATCGAACCCGATTGGCTGTTTCCGCTGGTCAAGGGAGCCTCCGACTTTGAGCCCTGCTATCTGAAGCCGGACCTACACCTCTACACGCTGGTTCCCAACGTCGGCATCAAGAAGTCTGATTTCGACGCGGCGGGGGAGCGGGTTCTCGAATTGCCCGCGACGCGCCGATATTTCAATTCGTTCAAAGACGTATTGGAACAGCGATCAACGTGGAAATCGCGGATGCGGTCGGCTAAAGCGCCAAATTTCACCATTTACAACGTTGGCGACTACACGTTTGCACCCTGGAAGGTGATCTGGGCGGAGATGCCCGGCAACTTCTGCGCGGCGGTGGCCGGCAGCGCGCGCGTTCCACTCGTGGGGACGAGGCCTTTCGTCCCGGACCACAAGGTGTTTTTTGTGGCGTTCGACGACGAGATGGCAGCGCACTATTTGTGCGGCATGCTCAACTCGACCATCGTTGGGCAATACGTGGAGGCGCATAACGTTGACATTCAGGTAGGTGACATCTTTAAGCACATGACGTTGCCGCCTTACGACGCGACAAATGCCGCGCATCAGCGGATCGCGGAGCTCAGTCATCGAGCGCACTTGATCCGCGACTCAGATGAAAGGGCGGTGGTCGTTGACGATGTGCGGAAAGCCGCCGATTTGTGCCTCGGGCGTTGGATCAAGGCGATGGCTCGCGCTAGTTGAACCATCCGGCCGGCTCGCCGAGTTGGTTGCGCGGGCGGCCGGGGCGTGATTTCGCGCGCTGCGTTTGCATCGATGGCCTTAGTCTTGGAGTTCGCATCGGTCGGCGCGACTGATTTGGGGCCTACTCCCCACGCCCAAGATGATGATCAATCATGGTTTGGAGGATTTCCATTGATCGATGCCCCCGCGCACGACCTTCTAAGGTCCGATGCCACCGCCGGAAGTCGGCGCCGCTGATGAAACCATGGGCTATCGCCTACTACACTAGCCAGCATCGGTTGCGGCTGCGATGGACGCTGATAGCGCTCTGGCGAGCGCGACTCATACGCTATCTTGGATGATTCTTTCCAGCGCTTTCAGGTCCGGATTATTCGGCAGATCATCCAGTAGCGCGCTGACCAGTGACATCAAGCCTTCGCCCAACGCTCCGGACGCCGCCTTTGTTGCTGCATCATGCCAGCGCTCGCTTGCGGTACCCGAATGTAAAAGAACGCCGCGCTTGCCGCCAGCGCGTTGCCATAGCTCATCAAGTCTAGCGGCGGCCAACTCGCTCCCGAGGTCCGCAACACGCAAGATCAGCTGGTTACGATCAACTTTCCTCGGCTCTGTTCCAGGAGCCGCTGGAATGAATAACAGATCCCAAAAGTTGTACAGATCGGCGCAGGCATGGATTGCGGGTAAAACCGACGTAGAGCCGAACCGAAATTGACTGATTAGCCAGCGAGCAATGCGCCGCCAACCGCGGTCCAGCACAAGCCGGCCCAACTTTGTCACCCCTGGCTCGTGCCAGTAACAAATCCGATCGACAATTCGTTCGGCTGCGTATTCGGATATCTGAGGTTGCCATATCAACAGGCACGTCGCGCCATAGGCCGTCAGGTCGCTATGTGCAGCAATGTGACAAACGGCGGCGAGCAAGATCGGTTCCGGGCAAGCCACATTTTCGCCGGTGTTCACCTTTTGCAGTATGAGGCTAGCGACCTCTGTGGCCAACGAGTCGGAGGCACGTTTGTCGAGCGCTCCCCAAAGTAAGCGTCGATCTGGAAACCCCAGTGCGGCGGAAGCGAAATCCGATGCAAAGCGGGAAATTAGCGATGCCCCTTGTCCTTCAGACGTCGCAAAGGCCAAATACTCCTTGGCTTGATCATCCCGGCTAACATTGGACGGCCAAGGAACTCCGCCTGCTTCGATATGTAGCTCCCACAAGGTACGCCAAGCCTTTTGGGAAAGTTTCATTCTGCCGAGAAGTTCGGGGCATGTCACCGTGCGTCTGGCTACCAAAGAGAACAGCGCCGTGTCGTTGATTTCAACAGCCTTACCTACAAGGACGGGCCCGGAAATCCTGTCGACCAGGAAGTTCAATCCAGGAATGGGGTCTGGAGTGAACGTAAGTTGGGATTGCAAAGCCTCCTTTGGCGGCAGGACTGACAAGGTGGCCAATGCATGCAGGCGCGACCAGCGCAAAGTGCGTGTGTTTTGGCGCAGCACAGAAGATTCAGTGTCGCTCATTGTTGCCGCCGAAGCTGCGGTGAGCAACTTGTCCTCCAAAGTGCCTAGATTGACTCCGAGCACTTCCGAAAACGACTTCTCGACGGTAGAGGACAGCCAGCGCAGCAGGAACGGTGGCCACACAGGTGCGTCACTTCGAATACCGCGCTTGATTCCGGCTCGTGCCGAGACCACCCACCATTGCTCAGCCTGGCCAGCGAGCGCCAAACTCAAGAACCGGTCGGATTCAGCCCCGCGAATCTGTGGGAGTTGATTGGTAGACCAGTTTTCGACGGAGGTTGTCAGAAGCGTATCTGCGCCCTCCGGAAGCTCAGACAGACGGATGTTGGCAAGCGAATTGACCAGACTCGCCGTCGCGGTTGGCAGCGTCTTATCCAAAATCGCAAGTGCCTCAGACTTAAATCGTGCGAGAGAATTTCGCTCAGGTGCAATGGCGCATAGAGTACGCAGTAACTCTGTCGCGGCAGGCGCATCGGCATTTTTGCGCAGTGATTCGAGGCGCTCAGCAGCACGTGAGATGCGGCGAATTCCTGAGAGATCCTGTCCGATCCCTTCGTTCGCAGCAATCAGTTCTTCTATGATGGCATCGTTTTCGCCGCTTACCCACCGTGCACCCCTGCTCGCATTGACCGTCTTTGCCGACGCGATAGGGATGATTGACGCATGGGGCCATTGATTGATACGTTCAGGCGACACGGCGTACAGCCACGGAGGAGAGACTGACTCACCTCCAGCCGGCGGACTGATCGCGACGCGCGCAGCGAAGCATTTACGGGCGTCGGGCCAAAGGCGATGCCAAAGGCCGGCAAGAATGCTGGGCCACATATCGAGATCGCCGAGCACTGGGGTACCTACATTTCCAGCAATAAGCGACTCGGCGACCGTAGCAAGCATCTCGCTCGGAGCAGGATAAAACGATTCGCCGCCGTTCAGAGCCGCCATTTCCGCAGCAAGGTCTTGAATGTCCGGGGCACAGTCGAGCGGCCATAGCGAGACCTCGCTTCTGACCATGCCTCCGCGCGTAGCACGCTCATCTGGCATGGTCCACCACAGTACCCACCATTGACCGATCGGTCCACACCCGACGGAGGGCCACCACCGCTCGCCCGACGGGGTATAGCCAGGCGGCTTATCGGTAAGTTCAAGTAACGTTGCGGGTATCAGGGTCTCGTCCGCAGTGCTGCTGAGCAAGGCATGCGTCTTGTCGCGTTCGCCGTAGCGCGCGCGAACTGGATACACTGGTGCATTTACCGGTGCCGTCATACAGGATTCAAAAGCCAATCGAGCGGTAGAGTTAGATCTTCACTACGACTGCCATCCGGGGCCACGACCCACCCTTGGTTTTCTGGCCCTTGATCAATGAAGACTTCGTCCTCGCTCTGTTCGTCGAGGTGTCGCCCTAGCGCGGAAAGTCCCCAAACACTGAACGCACCTGGAGACCAGATGCTTTCGAGAAACGAATAAACGAGAGGCAGGCGCGATGCGAGAATTTCGCATGGCTGGGCAGCTTGTGTTCCTAGCTCGTCGAAACAGGACAGCATCACGATGAGCCTGGGCGTGTTGACCTGTTGGACTGTGCCGTGGCCAGCTATGTGAAGCAGAAGCTGGAGCAGCTCCGTCCAACGGGCATTTGCATCCCACTTGCTTGCACGCTCGGAGGTCGTAGCTTGCTTGATCGAACCCTCTCGAAGACGGTTCAGCGCATCGGAATAGGTTGTCTCCGCGTTCAGGCGAATAAGAACTATCCATCCTGATGCTTTGCGGAGTCGCTCACGCCACGCCTGGCTGACGGCACGTTGCTGGAAGGCTGTGTTAAGTTGTTCGCCACCATAATCCGGCCAACGCAGTTCGATTGCCTGCCCCCGTGAATCAACTATCGGCAACACGATTTCAGACCACGTCTGAGCCGATGTGTGCTGGGCTGCATGCCCAGATGCAAGACTACGCAGGACGTCTTCCAGCGCGGACAGATCGGCCGGCGTTCCGCCCTCTCGACGCAACAGCAATCGGCCGCTCTTGCGCCGCAACCGCCCGTAAAGCTGCCCGGCAAAATGGGTTTTGCCGCTGTTGGGCCCACCGAGCAAAATTAGTTCAGGAATCCGCATGGTGCCCCCGGAACGCAAAGAACACGTCGTGGCGCTGCACGGCCTCGATCATTGGTTTGGAATGTGGCGAGTCCCACGCGACCGAAACAATATCCCCGAGCGCTTCGGAAAACGTCTCCGGGTCGCTGATCGTGACGCAATGTTCCGTGGCGCCAGGCAGATTTTGCGCTATTGCAGCCTGTATCGATTCACGAATCGCAGGCGGGATCTCGAACTCGCTCTTTGTCCACACTAGGATCGTCGGCCGGCTACCCACGTGGTTGCCTAAGCGCTCAATCAACTGCAGAAGTTCTGCCCGAGCAAGTCCTCGGTCCTTCCCTCTTAACCGGTCACAGTCGGCGATAACAATGAACGCATCTGAGCGATCTACAAGCCACTGTGCTCCCTCCGAAGGAGCCGCGTTTTCCGCTATTGCCCATTTCGAAAACCATTCTCCCGGCGCGTCCGCCAGCAGGAGATCTCTGAGCTGGCCGCTCTTCCGTCGCAAGGCCACATGAAGCAACCCAGGCACCCGGCTGCTTCCGCGAGGAGTGTGCGGCGGGAACATCGGAGCGAGAGCGGCGTCATGGAAGCGCATCCAGGACGCGAGCGACTCCCAGGCGCCGAGCGTTCGCGAGCCGGCGAATGTAGCTTCGGCCAGACGGTTACCCTGGAGCATAAGGAGGTAGTTCGCCGTCAACATGGTCGTCTTGCCTGCGTCGTGTGCACCGAGGACACCGATCAGCAAATGTCGGCTACGAGGTAGGAGTATCATCAGATCGGACAAACCGAGAGCACTGCCAGACCAAGGGACGCGCGCCTCGTAATGTTCGCTTGAATCCGTCTCAGGACTCGCTTCTTCGCCGCCGGAGTGCCAGCTCGTACATGCATCAGGTGTAAGTGCTCCCAACGGGCAGGTTTCGCCGTCGTCGACATGACACTTTTGATTGGAGCAACGGCGCTTATTCACTTTTTAACCCCGGCAAGGCGGGTCGCCTGTTCCTGACGTAAGATAGCGCGCGCCATCTGTGGAGCGGTCATCGCTGCTTCGGCAGGTATATAGGCCCGTTTCAACAGCTCGGCCATCGGAGGATTGTCCTGGCTCAACGCGAGGCGAACCAAATCGCGCAACGACAGCCGACCGCTGCCGCTTGGGGCCGCGAAATTCTGCAAAGTGTCGGTGGGCACCTCGCCGCGCAATCGCGAAACAGAAGTTAGCAGATCGGACAACGGAAGTGCGTTATCAAAACCCGCTCCCGGAAGGCGCCCCACGGCCTCGGACAAGACGTATGCGACGCTCGCGGGAGTAACGGTCGGCGTAATCGCGAGCAAGTCGAGGGGCATCATAACCATTGCCAGAAACGGGTCTATATCCCGATAACTTTTGCGCATCGAAGGCGAATAGAGCGACTCATACCACCACAGCGTATCCAGTCGCACTTGGTCGCGTGACTGCAAGTTCTGAGCAGACGTGATCGCTTCCTGCAAAATTTGTGATTGCGCCTTGAATGCTTCGGCAATTATTCCCCCAATAACCTGCTGCTGCTTGAGTGCCTGTTCCGAGATAGCATCCGAAAGCGCGCCGATCACATCTTTCATCCGGTTGGCGAACTCGTAGGTCCACGGTGCCGGCGAATTCGACCAATGCGGATTGAACTCGGCCTTGAACGGCTGATTTCCATTTTGCGAGTTTTGTGGCCCTGTCGCTGCGCCGATCTCTGTAAACAGCCATTCTCGCTTGATTTTGTAAGGTTCCATCTCGCCGAAATCGAGCGCAGGCACGCTGGCTGCCTTACGCTTTCTAGAAGCATCCGGCAGCAGTGAAATCGCCTCTGATTCCGCCCTCTCGGCAAACGATTCCAACAGTTTGCGTATGCTTGCCTCCGCGCGACCGAGCCGGGAAAAGGGCAGCATGTCGACGGCAGTCAGCCAGAGAATGGCGGCGTTGCTGCCGTCGGCTGCGCCGGCGCAACCCGCGAGAAGCAATGCGCGATAGATACCGATAGGCTTGTCGGTATGGACCGACTCCACGGTCTGCCAATGGCTGATGAGCGCCTGCTCAGCCTGCTGAATAGAAGGATCATCGCTGGTCACATCGCTAGCGAGCGCAGCGAGGATCGCGGGAATGAGCCGTTGTGGTTCTTTCTTGAATTCTGCAGCAAGAGACTCAGCCGCGCGTTCAAGTTTTTGAAGCCGCTCGTCTTGACCGTCGAGCTTTTCGATCCATCCAGCAGCAATCAGTTCACTTAGCAAATTTGCCATCGATTAACCTGTTGTTGTTAAAGGGCCTCGCTTGCATCTTCCGCAATCACTCAAGTGCGGAAAAATATCGCAGCACAATGTCGTTTCCGGGGATATCCACCAAAACCTCACGAAGCAGGGCCGCAGGTCTTGCGGCCGCCCCTTGCAGACTTAAGGTCCATAGGCGCTGCCACATGTCGAAAGGACGACCAGACTCTACCTGCCCAGCTTTGCCTCCAGCACGCACCCACAAAGCGCGCGCATCGCTTGCGTCCGGATACTGATCCGCCAGCAAGTCGAGCAAATCGCGCGGGACACCACCCTGAGAAGCTGTCGATGAGCTTTGCTGCTTGACGTCCGACAAAGCTGCATTGAATCCACTCCGCAGTAAATCGACAGATTGACGCATCAGCGAAATTGTGTACTCAGCAGCAGCCCGAGCCGCAAAGTGCCGGTAGCGATCGTCTTTGTACGGATCGCCATAGTCGGAAACACCCTTCGCCACAATTACAGGAACGGACATGAACTCACCTGCGACGGCCAGGGCGCTCGCTTCCATGTCAACACCAAGGACCTTGCGCATCGACTCCGCGAGGCGAGGAAAAACACCGGCGTCCTCGATCACCGACGAGCCCGTGGCAATCGGCGCGACATGTACTTTGAATGGACCGGATGGCCGGCCGCCAATACCGTACTGAAAGCGAACCTGTTCCGCGTGTTCTCTGCCGCTATCCGTGAGTTGCCCGTGCTTGTCAAGCCACTTGCGTCGCCAAAGACGCGATACCGTCTCCGACCAGTCCGGACATGCCGATGCAAAACCCGGATGTGTTTGCGGTTTGACATTGTCAAGGACGCACTGCAGTACCCAGTGCTCTTGAGCTTCTAGTGTAAGCGCGGGCCGGGACGATATCCATGCACCCGGTGATCCGGAAGCGACGGCCTGAATCCGCTGCAGCCACACTACAGGCGGATGGTACTGGATTGGGTCGCCTTGAAAGTGCTGCTTCCCGTCTTCGACCACAATTTTGCCAACGTCGTAGGTGTAGAGCCGGTCCGCGAAAATGACGTCTCCCAACGATACCTTGTTCCGTCTTCCGCCGCATATGCCCGTCATAGCGACGCATCGTGCCGGGTATTCGGCCCAGAGGTGATTTAATGTTGCGAGAGCATGCGCACCACCCATGAATACACAAAAAGACGCGACAACACGGATCTGCTGACCGCCAGTGGCAGAGAACGACGCCTCTGCGATTTGCCAACCTTGGTCAGTTGTTTTCTCCGTCCATCCTGGCGAGACGATACCGTCACTTACGTTGAGCACTTCACGATATTCATCGGAAAGTGCGCAGAGAACCAGAACGTCGGCACGGTTTTTGTTAATGGAAGGGCTATTGTCCATTTGAAAATATCAGGGTATGGAAACGACGGCGCTTAACTATAAGCTCCTTTAGTGCATTACGGATGCCGAAGAGGCCGAGGTAAGTATCGAAGTTCATAATTTTGCCACTCACGTGGGCGAAATCGCAGAGGGCCACAGAACCACCCTTGACATTGTCACTTGCTAGCGGTATGCAGCTCTGTTTGCGCGGGCGTCATGAAGAGCGTGATGACGACCACCATGCACCTGGAAATATTTTTCCTTCTTGACATGATCAATTCATCGAACTGATGAGCTTCTCTTTCCAGCCGGCCGTTCGTTCACCGACCAGTTCCCACAGCAGTGGCGGGATTTATGGCGTCAAAAATTAAAATAGCCCGGGCGACGTGGGCAGTCGACCGGGCTACAACATTGAGCAAATTTTCACGAACGGTGAGAGATGTTTTTCATCTCAGTGACACGTTTTTCACTATCTTTGACAACCTACAAAATCAAACGTCAATATTCCCCGCCCGCAACGCATTCGACTCGATAAACGCCCGCCGCGGCTCGACGTCATCGCCCATGAGGGTAGTAAAGATCCCATCCGCCGCGATCGCGTCTTCGATCTGCACACGCAGCAATCGCCGCACTGCCGGATCCATCGTCGTTTCCCACAGCTGCTCGGGGTTCATCTCGCCGAGCCCCTTATAGCGTTGTTTCGAGACGTTGCGTTCGGCATCCGCCAGCAGCCACTTCATCGCGCTCTTGAAGTCCGCGACAGCCATGCTGCGCTCACCGCGCTTGATGACCGCACCTTCCCCGATGAGCCCCTTGAACGTATTCGCGGTGGTCACGAGCTGCTGATAATCCGCCGTGTGCTGGAATTCCTGGTCGATGACCGAGACCCGCACGTTGCCGTGATGCGTCCGCTCGACATGCAGCGCCCGCTGTTCGCGAACCGGGTCATACGAAGGCACAACCCGCACTTCGTTCTTCAGCGCTTCATCATGCAACGCGGCATGAAGAGCCTTAGCCGAAGCCTCGGTCGAAGCCTCATTGGAGAGATCGATCACCACGCCGTCCATGACCGCTTCCAGCGCCGCCGGGTCATACAACCGGCTCAACCGATCGATCACGCTCTGCGACAGCAGATACGACCGCGCCAGTTCTCCAAGCGCATCCCCAGAAATCGCCGCCGCATTCTCACCCGGCACCAGCTCCGACCCTTGCAGCGCCAACCGCAGCATATGCGCGTTGAGCTCCACGTCATCCTTCAGATACCGCTCGTCCTTGCCCGCCT
Source organism: Burkholderia sp. AU44665 (assembly GCF_030504405.1). NCBI lineage: Bacteria > Pseudomonadati > Pseudomonadota > Betaproteobacteria > Burkholderiales > Burkholderiaceae > Burkholderia > Burkholderia sp. AU44665. The sequence goes on from NZ_JAUJRI010000028.1 coordinate 12,728, forward strand.
TGATCTTGTAAAGCGGCGGCTGCGCGATATACACGTACCCGCGCTCGATCATGTCCGGCATCTGGCGATACAGGAACGTGAGCAGTAGCGTCCGGATGTGCGCACCGTCGACGTCCGCGTCGGTCATGATGATGATGCGGTGATAGCGGAGCTTCTCGAGGTTGTAGTCTTCCTTGCCGATGCCGCAGCCAAGCGCGGTCACGAGCGTGACGATCTGCTCCGACGACAGCAGCTTGTCGTAGCGCGCCTTCTCGACGTTAAGCACCTTGCCGCGCAGCGGCAGAATGGCCTGGAACTTGCGATCACGCCCTTGCTTGGCCGACCCACCTGCCGAGTCACCCTCGACGATGTAGATTTCGCACTTCGCCGGGTCTTTCTCCTGGCAGTCCGCGAGCTTGCCGGGCAGGCCGACGCCGTCGAGCACGCCCTTCCGACGCGTCATCTCACGCGCCTTCCGAGCCGCATCACGCGCCCGAGCAGCCTCAACGATCTTCCCGCAAATGATCTTCGCGTCGATCGGCGTTTCCAGCAGGAACTCTTCCAGCGCCTTCGCCACAACTTCCTCAACCGGCGCACGAACCTCGGAAGAAACCAGCTTGTCCTTCGTCTGCGAGCTGAACTTCGGCTCCGGCACCTTCACGGAGAGCACGCACGACAGCCCTTCGCGCATGTCGTCGCCGGTCGTTTCGACCTTTGCCTTCTTCGCGATTTCGTTGTCGGTGATGTACTTGTTGATGACGCGCGTCATCGCGGCCCGCAGGCCGGTCAGGTGCGTGCCGCCGTCGCGCTGCGGAATGTTGTTCGTGAAGCACAGCACGTTCTCGTTGTAGCTGTCGTTCCACTGCATCGCGACTTCGACGCCCACGCCGTCCTTCTCGCCGTTGGCGAAGAACACGGTCGGGTGCAGGTTGGTCTTCGTCTTGTTGATGTATTCGACGAAGCCCTTCACACCGCCGGCGAATGCGAAATCGTCTTCCTTGCCCGAGCGCAGGTCCGTAAGACGAATCCGCACACCATTGTTCAGGAACGAAAGCTCGCGCATCCGCTTGGCCAGAATGTCGTAGTGATACTCGACGGTCCCGAAAATCGTCGGATCGGCCATGAAGTGCACTTCGGTGCCGCGGTTCTCGGTGTCACCCGTCACCAGCATCGGCGACACTTCCACGCCGTCCACCACCTCGATCACGCGATCCTGCGCGACGCCGCGGTGGAACTCCATGAAACGCTTCTTGCCGTCGCGGCGCACGGTGAGGCGCAGCCAGCTCGACAGCGCGTTCACGCACGACACGCCCACGCCGTGCAGGCCGCCGGACACCTTGTAGCTGTTCTGGTCGAACTTGCCGCCGGCGTGCAGCTCGGTCATCACGATCTCGGCGGCGCTGCGCTTCGGCTCGTGCTTGTCGTTCATCTTCACGTCGGTCGGAATCCCGCGGCCGTTGTCGACCACGGAAATCGAGTTGTCGGCGTGAATCGTCACGTGGATGTCGTTGCAGTACCCGGCCAGCGCTTCGTCGATCGAGTTGTCGAGCACCTCGAACACGAGGTGGTGCAGACCGGTGCCGTCCGACGTGTCGCCGATGTACATCCCGGGGCGCTTGCGCACCGCTTCCAGACCTTCGAGGATCTGGATCGACGAGGCGCCGTAGCTGCTGTTATCGGGTTGCGAATTGTGCTGTTCACTCATGGATATCTTCCGGTTCTGCGGGGCCACTCTCGTGGCGGCGCGGTGCGTTTCAGCGAGAGAAATCGCCGGGCCGCTCCAGTTTCCTGGCCCGCCCCAGGTGCCGAAACGGCATCAAAGGGGCGGGTTGTCGGTTCGCCATAAAAACGCCAAAGGGGCTTGCCGCCCCCTGGTGTGTGTCGCGATGTCGAGCGCGTCAGATGCGCATCGGCATCACGACATACTTGAACTCGTCGTTCTCGGGCACGGTGATCAGCGCGCTCGAGCTGGCGTCGCCGAGGCTCACCTGCACGGTGTCGACCTTCAGGTTCGCGAGCACGTCGAGCAGATACGTGACGTTGAAGCCGATGTCGACGGTATCGCCCTGGTAGGCGATTTCGAGTTCTTCCTGCGCCTCTTCCTGATCGGCGTTGGTCGACATGATCTTCAGCTGGCCCGGCGCGATGATGCAGCGCACGCCCTTGAACTTGTCCGAGGTCAGGATCGCCGCGCGCTGCAGCGAACGCTGCAGTTCTTCACGGCCGATCTCGAACGTGTTCTTGTGCGCCTTCGGGATCACGCGCTGGAAGTCGGGGAACTTGCCCTCGACGAGTTTCGACACGAGCTCGACCTGGCCGAACGTGAACTTGGCCTGGGTTTGCGCGATGTCGATGGTGACGGTGTCGTCGATGTCTTCGAGCAGGCGCTGCAGCTCGAGAATCGTCTTGCGCGGCACGATGACTTCCTGGCGGCCGAACGTGCCGCCTTCGAGCTTCATCGACGAGAACGCGAGGCGGTGGCCGTCGGTGGCCACGGCCATCAGCTGGTCGCCGTCGACGACGAGCAGCATGCCGTTCAGGTAGTAGCGGATGTCCTGCTGCGCCATCGCGAAGTGCACCATGCCGAGCAACTGGCGGAACGACTTCTGCGGGACGGTGAGCGTGGCGCCGAAATCCTTGGCCTGCGCGACGGTCGGGAACTCGTCGGCCGCCAGCGTCTGCAGTGCGAAGCGGCTCTTGCCCGATTGAACGGTGAGGCGCTTGTCGGCGAGCGACAGCGTGACCTGGCCGTCAGGCATCGCACGCAGGATGTCGAGCAGCTTGCGCGCCGCGACAGTGGTCGCGACCTGGTCGCCGCCGACGCCGAAATCGGCGCGCGTGGTGATCTGCAGCTCCAGGTCGGTCGACAGGAATGAAACGTCCGGGCCGTTCTTGGTGATCAGCAGGTTGGCGAGGATCGGCAACGTATGGCGGCGTTCGACGATGCCGCTGACCGTTTGCAGCGGCCTGAGGAGGGTGTCTCGTTCGGTCTTGACCAGTTGCATAGAGTTCCTTCGTTGAGTAACGGCCTGCAGCGCAGCAGCCACGCAGCGCCCCGCCGGCCGGGCTCTTGGCCCGCCACCACCGGGGCGGTCAAACCAGTATTGTGCCTCAAAACCGAACCGCCCCCCTTAAATTGGGGCGGAGGCCGAATTATCAAGCGCGGTGCGCGCGCTCAGCCCTTCAGCGTCTGTTCCAGCACGTGCAGCTCGTGGTTGAGCTGCGCGTCCTTGCTGCGCTCGTCGGCGATCTTGCGCACCGCGTGCAGCACGGTGGTGTGATCGCGCCCGCCGAACAGCTCGCCGATTTCCGGCAGGCTCTTCTGCGTGAGTTCCTTCGCCAGGTACATCGCAATCTGCCGCGGCCGCGCGATGTTCGCGGGGCGCTTCTTCGAATACATATCCGCGACCTTGATGTTGTAGAAGTCGGCGACGGTCTTCTGGATGTTCTCGACCGAAATCTGCCGGTTCTGCACGGTCAGCAGGTCCTTCAGCGCTTCCTTGGTCAGCTCGATCGAGATCTCGCGGCCGTGGAACTTCGAATACGCAAGGATCTTGCGCAGCGCGCCTTCGAGCTCGCGCACGTTCGAGCGCAGGTGCTTCGCGACGAAGAACGCGACGTCTTCCGACAAATTCACGCCTTCCGACTGCGCCTTGCGCATCAGGATCGCGACGCGCATCTCCAGCTCGGGCGGCTCGATCGCGACGGTGAGGCCCGAGTCGAAGCGCGAGATCAGGCGATCGTCGATGCCCGAGATTTCCTTCGGATAGGTATCGCTGGTGATGATCACCTGCGCCTTGTTCGCGACCAGCGCCTCGAACGCGTAGAAGAATTCCTCTTGCGTGCGCGACTTGCCGGAGAAGAACTGGATATCGTCGATCAGCAGCAGGTCGAGCGAATGGTAGTAGCGCTTGAAGTCGTCGAACGCCTTGCGCTGGTACGCCTTCACCACGTCCGACACGTATTGCTCGGCGTGGATGTAGCGGATTCGCGCGCCGGCCTTGTCGAGCAGCAGCTGGTTGCCGATCGCGTGAATCAGGTGGGTCTTGCCGAGGCCGACGCCGCCGTACAGGAACAGCGGGTTGTACGAGATGCCCGGGTTGTCCGCGACCTGAATCGCGGCGGCGCGCGCGAGCTGGTTCGCCTTGCCGGTCACGAAGTTGTCGAACGTGAGCACCGGATTCAGCTTCGAACGTTCGTACATCGAATCGGCTTCGCCGCCGTTGGCGGGTGCGGCGCCCGGGCCCGGACGCCACGTGCGGCGGCCGGCCGCCGCTTCGTGCGCGGGCAGGCTCGGCAGGTCGATGTCGGCGTCGTCGGCGTTCAGGTGGTGTGCGGCGGCCGCCGACGGCGTCATCGGCACGTCGGCCGGCGCGCTGGGCGCGGCGGCGGCATTCGCGGTCAGGTTGGCGGCGATCGCGGCGACCGTCGCGGCGGGGCCGCTCGGCGCCAGCGGCGCACGCGGCGCGGCCGGTGCGGCGCCTGCTGCGGCGCTGCGCATGCCGGCCTTCGGGTCGAGGACGAACTGGACTTCGATCGGCGTGTTCCAGAATTCACGGGCCAGATCGCTGATCCGGCCCGAAAACTGGCTCTTGACCCAGTCCAGCTTGAAGCGGTTCGGCGCGGCGATGGACAGCGTGTTCGCCGACGCATCGAAGGCCACCGGGGCCAAGGGTTTAATCCACGTCACGTACTGCTGGGGCGTCAGCTCGCGCTCCAGCAGTGCGGAACAGTGTTGCCAGAAATCGTTCATCAAGTAACTGTCGTTTTTTGCGTGCACGGCGCGGCTCGCCGGCGCCCTTGTCGCGGTCGCGCAACAAGGCCCGAAGCGGTCGTGCGAGCGTGCGTCGGACGCCTGCGTCACAGTCTTGGCGGGGCAGGCGCGAGCCGAAGCGGCGTGCGGGATTCTTGGAGATAAGGCGAGATTCTAACGCCAAACGCGGCCACAGCGGGACTTATCCACAGGCTGTGTTTGTGGGCCGCGGGGCCGGATCGGGGCGGGCCGGCACAGGCGAACGACGCGTAAAGTATTGACCGTCAACGGAAAAACGGTTTAAATAGCGGGTTCCGCGAAAACCAATCCTGTATTCCCGGCGATTGCGTTCGCCCGAATGCCTCCGGTTAAGGGCACGCGGTCCCCTGAATTTCGACATTCTCGAACAAGTGAGAACATCATGAAACGTACTTACCAACCGTCCGTGACGCGCCGCAAGCGCACCCATGGCTTCCGTGTCCGCATGAAGACGGCAGGTGGCCGCAAGGTCATCAACGCTCGCCGCGCGAAGGGCCGCAAGCGCCTCGCCATCTAAGGCAGGTTGCGCGCTGTGTCCGCCGTCCGCAGTCCTGCGGAAGGTGCCGTCGAGCCGGGTGCGAATCCGTCGCAGACGAAAGCCGCCTTCCCGAAAGCTGCGCGACTTCTGAAAACGGATGAATTTTCATCCGTTTTTCGTTTGCGCCCCTGGCGGCGCTCCGCGCACTTCGTGATTTACGGCAAGCCGACCGGTCAGCCCGCACGCCTGGGGCTCGTCATCGGCAAGAAGTATGCGCCGCGGGCAGTCACACGTAACCTCGTGAAGCGGCTGGCGCGCGATGCGTTTCGCCTGCGCCGCGCCGAATTCGCCGGTTACGACCTGCTGCTGCGGCAGCACACGCGCTTCGACAAGAAAGCGCTGCCGAGCGCGGCTTCCGCCCCGCTCGCGGCGATGTGCGCGGGCGAGATCCGCGAGCTGCTCGACAGGGCAGCCCGGGAAATCGCGCGCCGCGCGTCGAAGCCCGCGTCCGAGTGACGCATCCGTGCCCGGTGCGGCGTTCGCGCCCGCCCGGCCGGTTTTGACGCGGCGTCGTACGGCGCCGCCCAAGGTATGGAAACGGTATTGATCGCCTTGCTGCGCTTCTACAAGGTTGCCGTGAGCCCGATGCTCGGCAACCGTTGCCGTTTTTATCCTTCCTGTTCGGATTACGCGCGCGAGGCAATCCAGTATCATGGCGCCGCGCGCGGCACGTATCTCGCCGTCAGGCGCGTGTGCCGATGCCATCCGTTTTCCGCGGGCGGCATCGACCTCGTCCCGCCGCCCAACTCCGACACTCGCGCTCGCGGCGAAGCCGACGCGCGGTCCCATCGACTCTGAGACAACGCATGGATATCAAACGCACCGTCCTATGGGTGATCTTCTTCATGTCAGCTGTCATGCTGTACGACAACTGGCAGCGGGACCATGGACGCCCGTCGATGTTCTTCCCGAGCGCCACGCAGACGGCCCCGGCCGCTGCCGGCGGCGCATCGGGCACGGGCGCGACGACGACCGCAGGTGACGTGCCTGCCGCGGCCGGCGCCGCACCGTCGACGACGGCTCCGGCCGCGCAGGCGCAGCTGGTGAAGTTCTCGACCGACGTGTACGACGGCGAAATCGACACGCGCGGCGGCACGCTCGCGAAGCTGACGCTGAAGAAGCAGGGCGACGGCAAGCAGCCCGACCTGTACATCACGCTGTTCGACCACACGGCCGGCCACACGTATCTCGCACGCACGGGCCTGCTCGGCGGCGATTTCCCGAACCACAACGACGTCTACACGCAGCTGAACCCCGGCTCGACGTCGCTGACGGGCGACCAGAACACGCTGAAGCTGTCGTTCGAATCGCCGGTGAAGGGCGGCGTGAAGGTGATCAAGACCTACACGTTCACGCGCGGCAGCTACGTGATCGGCGTCGACACCAAGATCGACAACGTCGGCACGGCGCCCGTCACGCCGACGGTCTACATGGAACTGGTGCGCGACAACACGGCCGTCGAAACGCCGATGTTCTCGCACACGTTCCTCGGGCCGGCGGTCTACACGGACGCGAAGCACTTCCAGAAGATCGACTTCAGCGACCTCGACAAGAACAAGGCGAACTTCGAGAAGTCCGCCGACAACGGCTGGGTCGCGATGGTGCAGCACTACTTCGCGTCGGCCTGGATTCCGCAGCAGGGCGCGAAGCGCGACATCTACGCTGAAAAGATCGATCCGACGCTGTACCGCGTCGGCGTGAAGCAGCCGGTCGCCGCGATCGCGCCGGGCCAGTCGGCCGACGTGCAGGCGCGCCTGTTCGCCGGTCCGGAAGAAGAGCGCATGCTCGAAGGCATCGCGCCGGGCCTGGAGCTCGTGAAGGACTACGGCTGGGTGACGATCATCGCGAAGCCGCTGTTCTGGCTGCTTGAGAAGATCCACGGCTATGTCGGTAACTGGGGCTGGGCGATCGTGCTGCTGACGGTGCTGATCAAGGCCGTGTTCTTCCCGCTGTCGGCGGCAAGCTACAAGTCGATGGCGCGCATGAAGGAAATCACGCCGCGCATGCAGGCGCTGCGCGAACGCTTCAAGAGCGATCCGCAGAAGATGAACGCCGCGCTGATGGAGCTGTACAAGACCGAGAAGGTCAATCCGTTCGGCGGCTGCCTGCCGGTCGTGATCCAGATTCCAGTGTTCATCTCGCTGTACTGGGTGCTGCTGGCGTCGGTCGAAATGCGCGGCGCGCCGTGGATTCTGTGGATTCACGACCTGTCGCAGCGCGATCCGTTCTTCATCCTGCCGGTGCTGATGGCCGTGTCGATGTTCGTGCAGACGAGCCTGAACCCGACGCCGCCGGATCCGGTCCAGGCGAAGATGATGAAGTTCATGCCGATCGCGTTCTCGGTGATGTTCTTCTTCTTCCCGGCCGGCCTCGTGCTGTACTACGTCGTGAACAACGTGCTGTCGATCGCGCAGCAGTACTACATCACGCGCAAGCTCGGCGGCGTGAAGAAGAAGCCGGCCTGACGCCAGTCGTACTCGCGGGCGGTTCGCCGCTCGCGATGCACGCAAAAAAAGCCGCATGGTTCATGACCGTGCGGCTTTTTGCTTTTCTGGTCCGATCCCGGCTCAGCCCTTCTTCGATTCGCCCACGTCGCCGTAGAACTGCTCGACCAACTCCTGCACGAGGTAGCGATGATGCGGCGACAACGCTTCGATCTTCGACGCGAGTTCGATCGTCTCGGGCGTCGGCGGATAGTGCTCGTCGCGCGGCAGCGGTTGCGGCGTCGCGTGTTCGATCACGCTCGGCGACGGGCCGTAATGCAGCCAGTGGATTTCGACGCGCAACCAGTCGGCGAGCGTCGCGAGTTTGTCCGGCGTCGGAATCGTGCGGCCCGTCAGCCATTTGTGCGCGGTTTGCGGCGAAACGGGCTGGGCTCCGCGATGGCGCAGATTGAATCGGTTCGCCAGTTCCGTCGCGCCGGTGACCTTCTCCGGGCTGCGCCGCAGGGCGAACTTCAGGCGTTCCGAGAACGCGGCTTTTTCTTCGGGTGTCGGCATGGGAGAGATTGTGCAATTCGGCCGACGTTTCTAAGACAACCATATAGGATAAACGTATCCTGTTCAGACGAATCCCGGCCTCGTACGGGCACATTGGCGGAATTGAGGGGCAAATCGTCCGCCCCCGCCAGCAGGCATACTTGTCCGAAACGAAGAGTATGCCAGCACGGGGTACTGATACTCGACTTATCCCCGTCGGGATAAATTCGGGCGAGTCCGAATTCGGCGTCGCGTCCGGTGGCGCGGGTGCCGACACGCTACAATGCCGGCGTTCCGATCCGCGAACTGTTGCGCCGGCGCACCGGCTACTCGCCGATTTCTCAGACTCCCCAGATTTGTCCGATTCCCATGCTCGCTACCGATTCCGATCCGATCGTCGCCATTGCCACCGCCGCCGGCCGGGGCGGCATTGGCGTTGTCCGCGTGTCGTTCGGGCGCGGCGGCGAGGCGGCCGCACTGCCGCTGATCGACGCGTTGTGCGGGCAGAAGCTCGCGCCGCGTCATGCGAGCTACGTGCCGTTTCTCGACGCGCATGGTGCGCCGCTCGACCGCGGGATCGCGCTGTATTTCCCGGCGCCGCATTCGTACACGGGCGAATACGTACTCGAGCTGCAGGGGCACGGCGGGCCGATCGTGATGCAGTTGCTGCTGCAGCGCTGCCTGGACGCGGGGCGCGGCTTCGGGCTGCGGCTCGCGGAGCCAGGCGAGTTCACGCGGCGCGCGTTCCTGAACGACAAGCTCGATCTCGCGCAGGCCGAGGCCGTCGCCGACCTGATCGAGGCGAGCACCGAGGCGGCCGCGCGCTCGGCCGGGCGTTCGCTCGACGGCGCGTTCTCGCGGCAGATCCATGCGCTCGTCGACGACGTGATCACGCTGCGGATGCTGGTCGAGGCGACGCTCGATTTTCCGGAGGAGGAAATCGACTTCCTCGAAGCGGCCGACGCGCGCGGCAAGCTCGCGAAGATTCGCGCGCAGCTCGCGCACGTGCTCGGCGATGCGCGGCAGGGCGCGCTGTTGCGCGAAGGGCTGTCGGTCGTGCTCGCGGGGCAGCCTAACGTCGGCAAGTCGTCGCTGCTGAATGCGCTGGCGGGTGCCGAGCTGGCGATCGTCACGCCGATCGCCGGCACGACGCGCGACAAGGTGGCGCAGACGATCCAGGTCGAAGGGATTCCGCTGCACATCATCGATACGGCCGGGTTGCGCGAGACGGAGGACGAGGTCGAGCGGATCGGCATTGCGCGCACGTGGAGCGAGATCGAGCGCGCGGACGTCGTGCTGCATCTGCTCGACTCGCGCACGGGGATGACGCCGGACGACGAAACGATCGCGGCGCGGTTTCCGGCCGGCGTGCCGGTGGTGCGCGTGCTGAACAAGACGGATCTGACCGGCGTGCCGGCGTGCGTCGAGCATCCGGCGGCGGAAGGCGATCTGACCGAGGTGCATCTGTCGGCGAAGCGCGGCGACGGGATCGACATGCTGCGCGCGGAGCTGCTGCGGATCGCCGGGTGGCAGGCGGGGGCCGAGGGCGTGTATCTCGCGCGCGAGCGGCATCTGATCGCGCTGCGGGCCGCGCAGGAACATCTCGCGCAGGCGGCCGATCATGCGGAGCAGCGCGCGCAGTCGCTCGATCTGTTTGCCGAAGAGCTTCGGCTCGCGCAGGAGCAGCTCAATGCGATTACCGGGGAGTTCACGTCGGATGATCTGCTGGGGGTGATTTTCAGCAGGTTTTGTATTGGGAAATAAAGGCAGCATTGTTACAGAAGCTAAAAAGCACTGGAGAGGCCGCATTCCCCTGATGTCGATCGTGAAGCGTGTCCGTTTGAAGAGGCGCTAAAAAATATACGATTTATGACATTTTCAGCTGCAATCGGTTGATCGCATATTTGCCGGCATCATCCATGAGACAAAGATCAATCTCTTGGAGGGGCATCATCGGGCCGATGCACTCGATCTCCCTTGGCTGGCGCTACATGCGGCGCGGAGACGGCGAACATGCCTTTTCGACGAGACGGATTTTTCTCAACATTTTTTGTCGGGTGTTGCGGAATATGCATCAATTTCCGGTGTCGGTATATTGAGATATCCGGTGCTGATCGGACGAATCCCCTGCATGCTCTTGCGATATTGAATCGATACAGTAATCCTCAAATGACGCCATTCGTTTCGGAGTGGCGGGAATGCTCAACTTTGACGAGTTTTATTTTGAGGAAAGCATGTTCGATCACAACCACTACGTTCCAGTATTGAAATGGCGTCAGGGAGAATACCTTGCGTTGTCCAGATTGACGGCGACCGTCATGAATTGGGTAACACCGTTGTTCGAGGTGCCGACGGAGGCGTGGGACTTTGAGGCTGAAGCGCCAGCCAAGAGCCTCGACGAGCACTTGAGCAAGTTTGGCGTGCGACTCAAACAAAAATGGGACACGCGACGTTGTTTTGTCGATTCTCCCTTTATCGACGGCGACGCATGTGTCGAGAGCGGCGCGCATCATCTGGCCCATATCTTCGACTTGGCACGGGCCGCCGGGACCATGCCCGTCCCGGTGTTTGGGGTCGGGCGCTCCGAAGCGTATATGGCTGCTGTAAGGGCGATTGTCGATCGCGATGGACGGGGAGCCTGTCTTCGACTGACGCCGGACGACTTCGGCATTTCGATGCGCGCGGAGGTGGATACGTTGCTGGACGCCATCGGGATAGCAGAAAGCGCGTGCGATCTCGTACTCGATTGCGCGGCCGACATCGCAACCAGCCCGAAGATGCAGGCGTTGGTGTGGAAAGGGTTGCTCGACGAGTTGCCGAAGCTCGAAGACTGGCGTTCCGTCACGATTGCCGGGACGTCATTCCCGCAGACGTTGCCGTCGGCGTCGTATCGACCGTCCGGCCTGATCAAGCGTCATGATTGGCTTGGCTACAAATCACTTGTCGGAATGCTACCTGCCGGCACACGCGTGCCGACTTTCGGCGACTACGCCGTGGCGCATCCGGAGACCGAACTCATCGATCCACGCATGCTCGATCCGACTGCAAAGGTGAAGTACACCATCGACGATGAGTGGTTCATCGCGATGGGTGTGCAGGTCAAGAAACATGGGCGTGCGCAGTACGCCGACATCTGCCGGAGCATTGTTTCCGCCAGGCCGCCGATCTTCATGGGAGGCGCCTACTCACACGGTGATCAATTCATCGAGGACTGCGCGAGCGGCATTGGAAGTACCGGCGGTGCATCAACCTGGCCGATGGTGGGGAGCAACCACCATGTCACGAAGGTTGTGAGGGATGTCGCCACCTTGTTCGGCGCTTCAACGCTTCCCTGACCTGCGCGCGAAGCGACGAAGGGGAAAGGTGTTGCGTGAGCAGCGTATACAGCGCCCGTCTGCTGCCGCGCAGCGCCTTCCTGTCGGTTTCAAGGGCTTCCAGAATGGCCAGTGCTTCGTCGCGCCAGAGAAGGTGGGCAACATGGAACGGGGAGATGTCCGGGTTCATTGACGCGGCGCGCTCGGTCTCGATGTGAACCGCTCCGCGAGGGCCGACATGCGACACCTTGATGCCCCACCACGGTGGAAGCAGGTTCGCCGCTTCGACGAAGTGCCGTTCGCTCACGACGAGCGTCGCCTTGTCGAGCGCTCGCGAGTAGGCGTCGATCTGCAGCGGCAGACGGTGCAGTGTATCGGTATCGCTTTTGAGCTCGTACCCGTGAATGACGCCATTGATTACCGCGATGTCGACCCTGCATGCGCCGTGCTCGAGCCCCAGCTCTTCCACGACGAGCACGTTGGGATTCGACATCGGCTCCGCAAGGACCTTTTTCATGACAGCGGTTCGAACGTCACGATCGCGTGTTGCGATACGAGGCGTTTGATTGCTGTTTGAAAATTTCACCACGGTGGAGGGCCCCTGAATCGGTACGCAGCGGGGCATGTTAACACAGGCAGAGAGTGCCTTTACCCCCCCCACTGCCGTTAGGCCGACCCTGCGTCGGCAGCAAGCCCGATGACGAAGTTGGGATGCCCGTCGAAGCCAGGCCGGACGTTCAATCCCAATGACGATGATGGTGATAATACCCACCCCCACCGTAATACCCGCCACCGTCAGGCACCACGATACAGCCGCTCAACAACACGGCGACGCCGGCAATCAGCAAAAGGGCCTTCTTCATCGCGTTCACCTGCTCGGATTCAATATGAAACCCAGCATAGCGAGCGGCTCCGGCCGAGGCTGTAAGCGATCGTATCCCCGCGCCGCAATCCGTAACGGCGGATTATTCCGGTCAAAATGACCGTAACAATTAGCCAAACAGCAGACGTTTCAGGCGACGACGACCCGGTTTCGCCCCGTGTCCTTCGCCCGATACAGCGCGGCATCGGCGGCCTCGATCAACGCGTCGGGCGTCGACAGGTCGTCGGCCGACACGGTCGCGCAGCCGATGCTGACGCTCACGCGCCCGGCCGGCGAATCGGGCATCGCGAGGTCGAGCCGCAATACGGCTTCTCGCGCTTCGTCGGCCACCACCCGCGCACCGTGCGCGCCGGTATTCGGCAGCACGATCGCGAACTCCTCGCCGCCGTAGCGCGCGACGATGTCGGTGGGCCGCCGCACCGCGCCGACCAGTGCATTCGCGACGGCGATCAGGCACGCATCGCCCTTCACGTGACCGAACGCATCGTTGTACGCCTTGAAGTGGTCGACGTCGACCATCAGCAGCGACAGCGGTTCGCCCTGCCGCCGCGCCTGCAGGAACAGCGTGTGGAAATGGTCGTTGAAGTGGCTGCGGTTGAACGCACCCGTGAGCCCGTCGCGCGCGGACGAGCGAATGAGCGTCGCGTGCGCTTCGAACAGTTGCTGATACAGCATCGTCACTTCCCATGCGAGCACGCACACGAGCACGCCCGGCGTGAACATGCTGAACACGCGCGCGACATACCAGCCGAGCGTGAAGCGATGGGTGGATAGCAGGTTCAGCGTCGTATCGGTGAGGCACGCGAGCACCGCGATCGCGAGCCACAGGTCGAGCGTCGTGCGCAGCCGGCCGGTGACCAGCACGGCCACGAGCGCGAGCACGTTGAGGATCCATACGACGAGCGCGGTGCCGTTGACGGGCAGCACGGCCGTGTCGCGAGGCGGATGGAACGCGGGCGGCAGCGACACGTTCAGCGCGAGCACGCACAGGAGCGCCGCCGCGACGGCCGGGCCGCCGACGAGCGCGAGCGTCCAGCGGCGTGTTTCTTTCGCACCGACCGGCGCGCGCGTCAGCCGCTCGCGCGCGAGCAGCGCGGCCATCACGAAGCACGGAAAGCCGGCATGCCAGAAGACCCACATCCATGCGGCGCTTTGCGGGCGCGCGCCGAGCAGGCCGTGCGGCGCGAACACGCCGGGAAAGGTCAGCAACTGCAGCGCGACGGCGAGCGCGGTGAACGCATAGGCGCCGCCGAGCGCACCGAGCACGGGCTGGCGCGTCACGGTGAACTGCGCGCCGAGGAAGAACGCCGCGATGCTCGCGGTCGTGAACACGGTGAGCGCGCACATCGGCATGAACGGCTCGACGGCCGGCAGCGCGACGTTCGCGTGCGGCACGGCGATCCCGAGCGTGAGCAGGATGACGAGCGCCGTCAGCGCGCCGAACCACAGCTGACGTTGCGTCGTGTGCTGGATCAGGATGCCTTCCATGGAGTCCCCCGGGCACGCGCGCGAAACGCCCGATCTTGCGCCGGGCGGCGCGCTCCCCGATCGCGGCGCGACCGGTGCGGCCCGATCCTATCGCGTTATTGGCATCCGCTCAAATGCCGAGCCCCGGGCCGAAGTTGCCGGCAATCCAGCGCGTGACGGCGTCGACGTCCGCGTAGTCCTGTTCGGGCAGGCCGTCGAGCATCGCCAGCACTTCGTTGCTGGCGCCGGCGTCGCGTGCGGCATCGACGATCGCATCCTTGTTCGCGGGATAGCGGACGGTCGCCAGCACATCGGCGATCTGCAGGTCGATCGTTTCGTTCGGGATATCGTGCGGAGGAAGGGCGGGCTTGTCGTTCACGTCGGTGTCTCGCGGGTGGGGCGGGAATCGGATCGAAGCGCAAGGGTCGTGCCCGCATGTTACCCGGCCTGGGGTGGCCGGCCCTGCGCATGCGGCGGATCGACGATGATCGAAGTCAATGCCCGCGTCGCACGCGGCGCCACGGATGCTTCCAGTCGATGTGCGGTGCGTTCTCGTCGCGCGGATGCTGGCGACGATGCTCCTGCCAGAGTTCGTCGGAAAACAGCGCAGCCACGATGACGAGCGGCAGCACGAGGAAAATTCCGAGGATGACTTGCTCGATCACGATAGCCTCCTTGCGGTGGCAGGAACCCTTGTTCCCATTCTAGGCTCTGAACTTCGCCCGCGTTCAATTTCTTACAGTGCGAAACGGGCCGGAACGCGGCCGCGCCGCAGGCATTCCGCGCATGCGGCGACATCAAAAAGGACACCAACATGCAACTTCAGAACGATACCCACACGCTCGCGCTACGGCCGCTGGAACGCCAGGATCTGCGCTTCGTCCACGAGCTGAACAACGACGCGAAGATCATGCGCTACTGGTTCGAGGAGCCGTACGAAACCTTCTCGGAACTGTCGCAACTGTACGACCGTCACGTGCACGATCAGCGCGAGCGCCGTTTCGTCGCGGTCGATGCGCGGGACGAACTGGTCGGCCTCGTCGAGCTGATCGAGCTCGACTACATCCACCGCCGCGGCGAGTTCCAGATCATCATCGCGCCGCAGTGCCAGGGGCGCGGCTATGCGGGCCAGGCGACGCGCCTCGCGATCGAATACGCGTTCAAGGTGCTGAACATGCGCAAGCTGTACCTGATCGTCGATACGTCGAATGCGGCCGCGATCCACGTGTACGAGAAATGCGGATTCCAGCACGAAGCCGAATTGAAGGAAGAATTTTTCGGGAATGGCGCGTATCACAACGCTTATCGCATGTGCATCTTCCAGCGCGATTATTTCGAGCGCCAGCAAACCGGATTGAATAATGCAGGGTAAACACCACACGGACGAAATGCGCTTGCGACGGGGCACCGAGCGCGCCGAATAGAGGCGGCGATCTACGGATAAATACGGATGCGCCTAAATCTGGCATTTTTCTTGTATCGGGTAAAGGCGCTGCCGCGCTGCGGTAAAAGTCGAATCATTTTGGATGACTTTATGTGCAACGCATCAAAATGAGCCGAATAGCGAAATGGATTATCCAAACCGTTCAATCGCCGCATTGTAACTTCGCTGAAAGCCTTGTCGGATAACGCTTTCCGCAGGGCGGCGCGGGGCCGTCCGCGATTCGGCAGCGTTTGCCGGACGCGCGCCGCCCGCGAAAAGCGGGCCGCGCACGGGGTGCGACAATCCGCCGCTATTGCGGTCGCACAACAAATGTGCTTGCTATCGTTTGCCGGTCTTCTAAAGTGAAAAACGCGGGTTCACGATCACCTTTAAACACATAGCTAACCCAGCCTGGTGCCCGCAAGCCTGGAGACAGAACATGATCAAGCGTACCGGTGTCCTTTTTGCCCTTGTCGGCGCGTTTTGCGCGGTGTCGATTGCCCAGGCGGGCGGCGATTCGGCCGTCAAGCCGAAGCAGGAAATCCAGCTGACGAAGAACGCATGGGGCTGCCTGTCGAAAGACAATCTGGACTCCGTACTGAGTCACGAACGTGACGGCAAGTCGCAGGCGAAGCAGCAGTATTTCGACGACTTCCGCTGCCTGTCGGTGCCGGAAGGCCAGCGCTTCCGCGTGGTGTCGGTCGATCAGGGCGACGTGCAGTTCGTCAGCGCCGACAACAGCGACCAGCAAGGCCTCTGGGCCGATTCGCGCTTCGTCAAGCAGTAACCGTCCATTCCCCGCGCAGTCGCACGACGCGCGAGCGCGCCGGCCCGACGAGCCGGCGGCGCGAACCGAACGCGGCCCGGCCCAATGCCGGGCCGTTGCGCTGTGGGTCGCATGACGCGCGCCGGACGGCCCGCATTCGGTATCATCACGGCCCGACCGAACCGAATGCCCGCCCGGGCCGTATCCGCATGGCGCTGAAATCCACGATCTACAAAGCCGAGTTGCAAATCGCCGACATGGATCGGCATTACTACGCCGATCACGCGCTGACGGTGGCGCGCCATCCGTCGGAAACCGACGAACGGATGATGGTGCGCATCGTCGCGTTCGCGCTGTTCGCGCACGAGCGGCTCGAATTCTGCAAGGGGCTGTCGGACGTCGACGAGCCCGACCTGTGGCAGAAGGATCTGACGGGCGCGATCGACGTGTGGATCGAGGCCGGTCAGCCCGACGAACGGCGCATCTCGAAGGCGGCCGGGCGCGCCGGGCAGGTCACGGTGATCGCGTACGGCGGCAAGACGTCGGATATCTGGTGGCAGGGCGTGCGCAGCAAGGTCGAACGGCTGCGCAACGTGCAGGTGCTGTCGCTCGCCGACGGCGTCGCGGCAGCGCTCGGGCGGCTCGCGGCGCGCACGATGCGCCTGCAGTGCACGGTGCAGGACGGCGCCGCATGGATCTCGAGCGCGGACCACGATCCGGTCGCGGTCGAGTGGACCGTGCTGAAGGCGCGCGCGGACGCGTAACGGCTCGCGCGCCGGCCGCGTTCAGCCGAGCGCGGCCGGCGGCCCCTTGAATTCGACCATGTTGCCTTCCGGATCGAACAGGTAGATCGACGGCCCGTAGCCGCCGGCGCCGTAGCGTTCGGCCGGCGCGCCGGGCCGCGCGCCATGCGCGGCGAAATGGGCGATCAGTGCGTCGGGATCGAACGGCTCGACGCGCAGGCACAGGTGGTCGAGGTTGCGCCCCGCGCCGGGCGGGCCGCTGTCGGGGCGGTCGATCGGGCCGCCGACCGTCAGCAGGTCGATCAGCGCATCGCCGGCCCGCAGTTGCACGAGGCCCAGATCGGGCTGTTCCTTCTCCACATGGCAGCCGACGGCGTCGCAGTAAAAGCGCGTCATGGCCGCCATGTCGGTCACGCGCAGCACGATGTGATCGATTCCGCGGATGGTGGGCTTCATGGGCGGGACTCCTTCGCAGTCGACGAGCATCGAGTGTAGACGCATCGCGCCTGCGCTGCCGGCCGGAACGCGGCACAATCGACGGACGAAAAAAAGCCCGTTCACGCAGAGCGGAACGGGCTTAATCCATATCAGGAGGAGACATGGAGGAGACAGTTCCAACTATACACACGGCGATGGTGCGACGCAATATTCCGATTGCAAAAAAACGTCAGGACGGCGATTTGTCGCATCCGCACTGCAGCAAAACGGTGACGGGACGATGACGGAAACGGCGCGCGAGCAGCCGCCGCGCGCGTTTCGTCGCATTTATCCCTATGGATGTGGCCCCGATTCGCCGGCACGAATCACAGAGCAAGATCCAGGGCGCGACGGCATGTGCCGATGGCTAGAGTAGGCACCATCTACACTAGAGAGTGCGAGGTTCAGATGAAAACCGCCTATCCGACCGACGATGCCCGCTGGGGCGCCGTGACCGAGCGCGATCCGCACGCGGACGGCGCGTTCTTCTATGGCGTCAGCACGACCGGCGTGTTCTGTCGCCCGACCTGCGCGTCGCGGCAGCCACGCCGCGAGAACGTGTCCTTTTTCACCGATCCGGCGGCCGCGCGCGCGGCCGGTTTCCGGCCCTGCAAGCGTTGCCAGCCGGAAGGGCTGCCGCGCGAGCTGGAAATCGTCAATCGCGCGTGCGCGGTGCTCGACGCGCACGCCGAGCGGCTCACGCTGCAGCAGTTGAGCGACGCCGTGCACGTGAGCCCGTTCCACCTGCAGCGGCTCTTCAAGCGCGTGGTCGGCGTGTCGCCGCGGCAGTATCAGGCCGCGCAGCGCGGCGCGGCGCTGCGGCAGGCGCTGCAAAACGGCCAGCCGGTCACCCAGGCGGCCGTCGACGCGGGGTTCAACTCGCCGTCGCGGCTCTATGCGTCGGTGTCGCGCGAGCTCGGGATGGCGCCGTCCGCGTTTCGCCGCCAGGGCGCCGGCCTGCGGATCGACTACGCGACCGCGTCGACGTCGCTCGGCACGGTACTCGTCGCCGCGACCGAACAGGGCATCTGCCGGATCGCGTTCGGCGACGACGCGGCGTCGCTCGTCGTCGAGCTGAAGAGCGCGTTCGCGCGGGCCGAACTCGTCGAATCGTCGGCCCGGCTCGCGCCGTTCGTCGCGCAGATCCGCGCGTATCTCGACGGCACGCGGCACGCGTTCGACCTGCCGCTCGACATCGCGCCGACCGCGTTCCAGCAGCGCGTGTGGGAAGCGCTGACGCATATCCCGTACGGCGAAACGCGCAGCTATTCGGAGATCGCCGAGGCGCTCGGCTCGCCGCGCGCGGTACGGGCGGTCGCGTCTGCGTGCGCGTCGAATCCGGTTGCGCTCGCGATCCCGTGCCACCGCGTCGTGCAAAAGGGCGGCGCGCTCGCCGGCTATCGCTGGGGCGTACGCCGCAAGGCGACCCTGCTCGCGGCCGAGGCGCGCCATGTTCACAACGATGAAGCCGAAGCCGAGACGGAGGGCAGTGCGGTTTGAGCATCGACACGATAACGATCACGTCTGTCGCGAACGGCGGCCCGGTGCCGCCGTCCGCGCAGATGGAACTGCGCTACAAGGCGCCGTACGACTGGGCGCGCGTGCTGCGCTTCTTCAGCGGGCGCGCGATTCCGGGCGTCGAGCAGGTGGCCGGCGGCGCGTATCGCCGCATCGTCGATCTGCACGGCGATGCCGGCCGGCTCACCGTCACGAAGCACCCGCGCAAGCACTGCCTGATCGCGACCGTCGAAGGGGCGGTCGCGCGTCACGTCGACGACGCATTCGCCGCACGTGTCGCGACGATGTTCGACCTCGGCGCCGATCCGGCCGCGATCGGCGGCGGGCTCGCGCGCGATCCGTGGTTCGCGCCGCTCGTCGAGGCCGCGCCGGGGCTGCGCGTGCCGGGCGCGTGGTCGGGGTTCGAGCTGGCCGTGCGCGCGATCGTCGGCCAGCAGGTGAGCGTGAAGGCCGCGACGACGATCGTCGGCCGGCTCGTCGAACGGGCCGGCGAACGCGTGATTCATGAAGACGACGGCGCGCCCGCGTGGCGTTTCCCGACGCCCGACGCGCTGGCGGCGTGCGATCTCGACAAGATCGGGATGCCCGGCAAGCGCGTGGCGGCGCTGACCGGCGTGGCGCGCGCGGTGGCGGCCGGCGACGTGCCGGTCGATCGCGCGCATGCCGATCTCGCGACGCTGCGCCGCGCGTGGCTCGATCTGCCCGGCATCGGCCCGTGGACCGTCGAATACATCGCGATGCGCGCATGGCGCGACCCCGATGCGTGGCCGGCATCCGATCTGGTGCTGATGCAGTCGATCGCCGCGCGCGACCCGGCGCTCGACCGGCTCACCAGCCAGAAGCGCCGCACCGAAGGCTGGCGGCCATGGCGCGCGTATGCGGCGCTGCATCTGTGGAACGAAGTGGCCGACCGGGCGGGCGGCGCGCGCGGCGGGTAACTGCGGCGGCCGGCCGGGTGCGACCGCCAGCAGGCAGTGCCGCAACCCGTTGCGCACGCGATGCCGGCATGCGGCGAGCGCAGGCGTGACGCGGCCCGTCATGGCGATGCCACGCATTTCGGCGCCGCCTCGATGCTGCGCGTGCGACGCCCGCGCACGCGTCGCTTCCCGATCCATTCAGCGGCATGGTTGCACCCGCGCGCCAGCCGTTCGCCGTTCACGTTCCGTCAGATGAATTCCACTGACCGGCGTGCCGGCCGGCATTGTCCGGAACCGGAGATGGAGGCCGGGACCGGCGCGTCCGACCCGTCCGGTGGCCCGCTCAGGCCCGTGCGCCGGACCCGGCGCCACCTCAAGCGCGGGTTCCGGCGAGATGTTAAAGTGCCCGCTACCAACGAAGCGACCAACAATCCAGCCGGCCGCGCGCGGCGTTCTGCGCGCGGCCGTCACGCACTTGCGTCTCCATGTCGAACACCATGACTTACCGCCAGTCCGAACTGCTGCTGAAACGCCTCGACGCGCTGAGCTCGGGCCCGACGCGGAAGCATCTGCCCGACGGCCTGCGCGGCATCGAGAAGGAAAGCCTGCGCGTGACGCGCGACGGGATGATCGCGTTCACGCCACATCCGCGCGCGCTCGGTTCGGCGCTCACGCA
This sequence comes from Burkholderia sp. AU44665, assembly GCF_030504405.1. Taxonomy (NCBI): domain Bacteria; kingdom Pseudomonadati; phylum Pseudomonadota; class Betaproteobacteria; order Burkholderiales; family Burkholderiaceae; genus Burkholderia; species Burkholderia sp. AU44665. The sequence goes on from NZ_JAUJRI010000028.1 coordinate 33,199, forward strand.
TCCGGCGCTGACGACCGACTATTCCGAAGCGCTGATCGAACTGATCACGCCCGCGGAGCGCGACGCCGCGCTCACGCTCGAACGCCTCGACGATCTGCATCGCTACGTGTATGCGTCGCTCGGTGACGAGCTGCTGTGGAACGACTCGATGCCGGGCCTGCTGCCGGCCGACGACCAGATCCCGATCGCCGACTACGGCACGTCGAACATCGGTCGCCTGAAGACGGTGTACCGGCGCGGCCTCGCGTATCGCTACGGCCGCACGATGCAGTGCATCGCCGGCATCCACTACAACTACTCGCTGCACGAGGAAGTGTGGCGGCGCCTGCATGCGGAAGAGGAATCGACGGCGACGCTCGTCGATTACCAGTCGGAACGCTATCTCGCGCAGATCCGCAACTTCCGCCGCCGCAGCTGGCTGCTGATGTACCTGTTCGGCGCGTCGCCGGTGCTCGACACGAAATTCCTGCGCGGCAAGCCGCACAAGCTCGACACGTTCGACGCCGATACGCTGTACCGGCCGTATGCGACGAGCCTGCGGATGAGCGATCTCGGCTACTCGAATACGACGGCCCAGGCCGCGCTGCACGTCGACTACAACACGCTGCCCGGCTATCTCGACGCGCTGTCGAAGGCCGTGAGCGAGCCGTATCCCGCGTACGAGGCGATCGGCACGCATCGCGACGGCGAGTGGATCCAGATCAACACGAACGTGCTGCAGATCGAGAACGAGTTCTATTCGACGATCCGGCCGAAGCGCGTCACGTATTCGGGCGAGCGGCCGTTGCATGCGCTCGCGTCGCGCGGCGTGCAGTACATCGAAGTGCGCTGCCTCGACATCGATCCGTTCGAACCGACCGGCATCGCGCTGGAGACCGCGCGCTTCATCGATGCGTTCCTGCTCGCGTGCGCGCTCGACGAAAGCGCGCCGCTCGACTGCGACGCGTACAAGGAAGCGAACGCGAACTTCGGCAGCGTGACGCTGGACGGCCGCAAGCCGGGGCTCACGCTGACGCGCGACGGCCAGTCGATCACGCTGCAGCAGTGGGCCGACGAGCTGATGGGCGATATCGAGATCGTCGGCCGCCGGCTCGACGAAATCCGCGGCGGCGACGCGCATGCGCGCGCGATTGCCGCGCAGCGCGAGAAGCTCGCCGATCCGGAGCGCACGCCATCCGCGCGCGTGCTGCGCACGATGCGCGAGAACGGCCAGTCGTTCCTCGCGTTCGCGCTCGCGCAGAGCGAAGCGCATGCCACGCATTTCCGCGCGCGCCCGCCGTCGGCCGAGACGCTGCGTACCGAGCAGGCGCTCGCCGCGAAGTCGCTCGCCGAGCAGGCCGAGCTCGAAGCGAAGGAGGCCGGATCGTTCGACGCATTCGTCGCCGCCTATCGCGCCTATACGCTGAACCGCTTCAGCGTGTGACGATCGCGCACGCGGCCGGCGCAGAATGCTGCGCCACGCCGCGATGCGACGGCCATCCGGTTCCATCGGCGATCAGTGATGGGCGTACGTGCCGCGATCGACCAGGTGCGGCAGCGCCGGCTTGCCCGATTCCGTGCGGGCCCGGGCAGCGCCGCCGTAACCGGCCACGTCGCCTTCACCGCGCGCCTGCGCGGCACGCTGCATGATCGCCTGCATGTTGCCCGGAAAGTCGGGACTGCTTGCGAGGCTCGTCCGGTAGCCGGCGGCCTGCAGCTCCACGAGTTCCTGGCGGACCTGCGCGCGCGTGAGCGTCGACGCGGCTTGCGCGTGAGCGACGAACGCCGCGCCGATCAGCACGAATGCGCATGCCGCGTGTTTCATCGTCTTCATCGTTTTGGCTCCGTGAGGTTCCGGCGCCGCGCCATCGCCGGCGCGGCCGGAAACGATGCAGCCAGTCTAGGCTTCGGATGCTCAACGAAACATCCTCGTAGCCGGCAGTCACCTTTCCCGCTCGCGCAACATTGCGGGCGCCGGTGAGTCGTCACGACGGGTTTCCTGTCGCGCGCGACAGCGGCGCGCCATCTGCCGGCCATCGTGCGGCGGGCCGCCCGCATCGGCCCGCCGCATCGGGCTTCTCCCCCTTGTACAAGCGTGCCGCGCCTCCTAACCTCTTTTAAGCGACCGATCGGTTGGCCGCGCAACGTCGTTGCGCATGCAAGCGCCCGATCGCGGCCGTGACTGCAGGACATCGCCTTGTACCGAACCCGGCGCATCGACATGCGAATTCGGGTCGACTCTGGAGACACGATGAATCCCACCGACGCCCTACCGCCCGGCATCGTCTTCGCGCAACCGTTGACGCCCGTCGCGCACTCGCTGCTCCTGTCGTTTCTCGTCGCCGTGATCCCGATCGCGGTCGCGCTGATCGCGCTCGGCGTGCTGCGCCGCCCCGCGTGGCAGGCGTCGCTCGCGGGGCTCGTCGCGGGCCTCGCGGTCGCGATCGGCGCGTGGGGGATGCCGGCCGGCCTCGCGTTCAACGCGGTCGGCGCCGGCATGGCGCTCGCGGTCGTGCCGGTGATGTGGATCGTCTTCAACGCGCTGCTGCTGTACAACATCGCGGTGAAGTCGGGCCGTTTCGATCAGTTCCGGCAGTGGATGCTCGACAACCTGCCCGACGACCGTCGCCTCGTGCTGCTCGTCGTCGCGTTCTCGTTCGGCTGTCTGCTCGAAGGGATTTCCGGCTTCGGCACGCCGGTCGCGATCACGAGCGCGCTCCTGATCGCGCTCGGCTTCCCCGCGCTCGAAGCGCTTACCTATACGCTGCTGTTCAACACGGCGCCGGTCGCGTTCGGCGCGCTCGGCGTGCCGATCACCGTGCTCGGCGCCGTCACGTCGCTGCCGCCCGCGACGCTCGCGCAGATGGTCGGCCGCCAGTTGCCGTTCTTCGCGCTGCTGCTGCCGTTCTACGTGGTCGGCGCGTATGGCGGGCTGCGCTCGATCTCGAAGCTGTGGCCGGCGCTGCTCGTGTCCGGCGGCAGTTTCGCGCTCGCGCAGTTCGTCACGTCGAACTACCTCGGCTATCAGCTCACCGACGTGCTGTCGTCGCTCTCGTCGCTGATCGTGACGATCGGCTTCCTGCAGGTGTGGAAGCCGCAGCCCGATCCGCAATACGCGCTCGCGCGCAGCGTGCCGGCCGCCGCCGGCGCCGCGCGCGCGGGCTTCGGCGGCTGGCTGCCGTGGCTCGTCGTGTCGGTGGTCGTGATCGTGTGGGTGCACGCGAACATCGCGGCGATCGGCGACGTGAAGATCAAGTGGCCGGGCCTGCACAACGCCGTGTACGTGTCGCTGTACCACAAGCCGTATGCGGCGATCTGGGATTTCCAGCCGCTCGGCACCGGCACCGCGATCCTCGTGTCGGCGATCATCACGGCCGCGCTGACGCGCACCGGCCCCGGCGCGTTCGTCGAATGCGTGGTGAAGACGTGGCGGCAAACGTGGATCGCGATCGTCACGGTGATGATGATCGTCGGGCTCGCGTACCTGCTGAACTACTCGGGCATCAGCTACACGCTCGGCACCGGCGTCGCGTCGACGGGCGCGCTGTTCCCGCTGGTGTCCGCGTCGCTCGGCTGGATCGCCGTGTTCCTGTCCGGCAGCGACACGTCGGGCAACGCGCTGTTCGGCAACCTGCAGGTCGTGGCCGCTCGGCAGCTCGGCCTCGATCCGGTGCTGATGGCCGCGACCAATTCGTCGGGCGGCGTGATGGGCAAGATGATCTCGCCGCAGAACATCGCGACGGGTGTGTCGACGACGGACCTGAAAGGGCAGGAGGGCGTCGTGTTCGCCCGCACCTTCTGGCACAGCGTGATTCTCACGCTGTTGCTCGGCGTGCTGGTGTTCCTGCAGCAGCACGTGCTGACATGGATGATTCCGGCGCTGCCGAAGTGACGCACGGCGCCGCGACAGAAGGAAGGCACGAGGAAAACAACGAGGGAAGGCGCGGGAAAAGCGCCACGTACCATGCGGGAACGGCGAGCGCGCGGCGGCTCAGCGCGCGTTCGCCCGCCGCGTGCCGCACGGCGGCGGCGTGCCGGTTGCAGGTTGGTTGCGCTCCGGCGCGCAGGATGGGCTTTTGGCGACTGAAAACTGTGGACAATATGCCGGGGCGACGGTATACAACGATCATTCGCCGATATGGCGCCCCCGTTTTCACCGACAGCTCCGCCGCCTGCCCGACCATGACCGCCCCGAACGCGCTCAGCGCCATCGAACTCCTGCAAAGCCAGTCGCTCGCGATGATCGTTCAGGACATGCTCGAGCGCGCGATCGTCTCCGGCGAATACGCGCCCGGCGAAAAGCTCAACGAAGTCGATATCGCGACGAAGCTGAACGTGTCGCGCGGCCCGGTGCGCGAAGCGTTCCGCGCGCTCGAACAGGCCGGCCTGCTGCGCAACGAGAAGAACCGCGGCGTGACCGTGCGCGTCGTGCCACTGCGCGAGGCCGAGGAGATCTACGAAGTGCGCGCGATGCTCGACGAGTCGGTCGCGCGCGCGCTCGCGAAGCGCATCTCGCCCGACACGCTGAAGGTGCTGAAGGGCATCGTCCAGTCGATGAAGGACGCCGCGAAGGCGCACGACGTCACGCGTTATACCGAGCTGAACGTGCAGTTTCACGACGCGATGGTCGTCGGCGTCGGCAATACGCATCTCGTCGATACCTATCGGCGGCTCGTGCGCCAGCTCGGCCTGCTGCGCCAGGCGGCGATCGAGGCCGAGGAGGATGCGATCGCGGTGTCGGCGGCCGAGCACGACAGGATCGTGCAGGCGCTCGCGGCCGGCGACGAGGAAAAGGCCGTCGCGCTCGTGCGCGAGCACGTCGCGCATGGTCTCGCACGGATGCGCCGCATGCATGAGCAGGGGTTGCCCGCGACGGGCAAGGCGGCGCGGGCGAAGGCGGGCGCGTGAATTGCCGCGTTCGCGGTTACCGCACGGTGACGCGGCGCGGAGTGGGTGCGCATCGCCCGCTTGCATGGCAGAGCGCTGAAGGCGCGCGCTCCGCGGGACATTGATGATATTCATTCGAATGCGGGGATCGCTCGCCGCCGATCATTTGCCGCGCTGCTTATCAAAGAAGTCGTCGAGCACCCAACCCGTTCCGGATTCGCAGCGCACTTGCGTGTACGCGTAAATCTTCGCAGCCCGATCCGCCACCGGGACGCAGGATTCGCCTTTCCTGACCGTGAAGATCGGATGCGTTCTGTCGTCGTTTGGCTCGGCGAAGGCCGGCATGTCGCGAAGTGCCGCCCATTTCTCGTCTTTATATTTCGAGCACGCACCGATCATCATCGTGAGCGCGACAAGTAGCAGCAGGCGTGTCATTTTTTCGGATACCGTCGGATTCCAATCAGGCGTTTCGAATGGCGCAGACCGGTCATCAAATCCGCAGGCGCTATGATACTCGGGAGTTGCCATCTCGGGTCGTGAGCCAGAGTTCCCGCTTTGCCAAGTACTTCGGCTATGTTCGAGGAGCAATTGTTGTCGACGAGAGAGTATGGTTTGTTTTCGTGTAGCCGGCGTTTTATCTCGGAAACGATGATCCTTTTCTCATCCCTGGATGTATGAAGGAGATAGCCGATCGTATCGCGTTGCATCTTGGTCTGCTGGCGATTTAAGTAGTTCAGGATGTTATCTGCGCCCCATCCCGGGTGCGCTCGGCCATATACGACCCCATCGACTGCAATCGCGACATGTCCGAACTGCGACCCTCTCGAGACGGATCGGGAATCGCTAATCAAGATTTCAATGGTTGTTGATGAGTGCATGAAAGAAAAAGCGGGATTCTATTTGTCGGATCGTTTGAATCCTGTCATGCTGTTTTTGATAATAAAATCGAGATAATGAAATGACAAAAATAAAGCGTATTGATTGGCGCGCCGTTTTATAAGTTTTATTTTAGCTGGGACATGTCTTGTCGATGCGTGATTGTCCTCATGGGGGATTTTGCGTTTCGAAACAAAAGCGGCGCCTGGAATCGGACTTTTTCTATTAGCGGGATTTCCTCACCTGTTGTTCGGTCGATGTGCGGATTCGACAGAGGCTGGCGACATGATGGTGCCGGCGAGCCGCCGGCCTCTCCCGTTCCTCGCCGCATTCGCCCCGCCCGTTACGCCTTGTCCGCCTTCCCCGCCGCACTCGCCAACTTCGCGAGCCACGTATCGACGACCGACGGCTGCCGGTTCTCGTCTTCCGCGCGCTCCTTGCGGCGGATCGCATTGCGCACGACATGCGCGCCGACATAGCGAATCGGCTCCGGCGGAAACTGGCCGAGCGGGCCGCGCACGAGCGGGCTGCGCGTCCACGCGTTGTCGAGGCCGAGCACGAGCGACGACAGGATCTGCCCGCCCATGTAGGTCGGCCCGACGCCGTTGCCCGAATAGCCGAAGCCGTAGAACACGTTCGGCGCGTCGTCGAGGCGGCCGAAGAACGGGAAGCCTGTTACCGAGCGGTCCGATGGCCCGTTCCAGCTTGCGGTGATCGGCACGCCCGCAAGCGACGGGAAAAACGCGCGCAGGCTCCGCGTGAGCTGCGCCTCGTACGGCGAGCGCCGGTCGAACACGGGCGCGATGCGGCTGCGCCACGAGAACGTGTTGCCGCCCTTGCCGAGCATCAGCCGCCCGTCGGCCGTCGTGCGGTAGTAGTAGACGAAGATCCGCGAATCGAGCACCGACACGCCGTCCACGAGCCCCGTCCGCTCCAGCAACGCCGGGCATTTCTCGGTCATCACCATGTCGCTCGACACGACCGCGATCGTGCGTTCGAACTGCGGGAAGCGGCTCGCCATCCACGCGTTGATCGCGAAGACCAGCTTGCCTGCGTGCACGCTGCCGGACGGCGTCTGCACGACGGCCGGCTGCCCTGGCGTGAAGTCGACGAGCGGCGTGCGCTCGTATATCCGTATGCCCATATCGAGCGCGACGCGGCGCAGGCCGCGCACGAGCTTGCCGGGATGCACGGTCGCGGCGATCGGCGAGTACACGCCGTCGAGATTGCGTGCGGAGCCCGAGCGGCGCGCGACTTCGGCGGGCGGCAGATGTTCGTAGCTGTGGATGCCGCACGCGGCGAGCGCGTCGAGCACCGGCGCGAGCGTGCCGACCTGCGCGCGCGACGTCGCGGTGTACAGCGTGCCGTCGAGCCGCAGGTCCGCATCGATGCCGTGCGCGCGGCAGAAGTCGGCGATGTGCTGGACGGCCGCTTCCGACGCCCTCACGAGCCGGATCGCCTCGGCTTCGCCGAACAGGCGCCGCAGCGTCAGGAATTTCGCCGACCACGTGAGCAGGCAGCCGCCGTTGCGGCCGCTCGCGCCGGCGCCGCACAGGTCGGCCTCGAGGATCGCGATGTCGAGCGCGGGGTTGTGCTGCTTCGCCTGGATCGCGGTCCAGAGGCCCGTGAAGCCGCCGCCGACGATGCACACGTCGGCCCGCGTCGCACCTTGCAGCGCGGGGGCGAGATCGCCGTCGTTGAACAGCGCTTGTTCGATCCAGAAGGGGCGCATCGGAGCATTCGTCGATAAAGGGTCGTGCGGCGCACAGCCGGAAAAACGGGCGGCCGCATGCACATGCGGCCGGTACGTCGCGCCACATCGTCATGCAGCCGCTTCGGCCGATAGGCGGCTGCGGCGCACATCTATCGCCTTCGACGTGTCGGCGATCGCCGCGACAGCGCGCGGAATCCCGGCTTCGCCGACGCGACCGATGCAGCCGACGCGGAGCGTCTGCACTTCGGTCCGCTTGCCCGGATACCGAATGTAGGCGCGCTTTTTGACCTCCTGATAACACCGCTTGAAGTCGTCATTCGGATCGTCCGGGCGCCATCGCGTTGCTTCCTGCTTTTTGCATGTTGTTGACAATCTACAAATCGTCCATTTTAATGTCAAGCATCGAAACACTCGTTCGGCGCGGCACGGGCGCCGACGGCTCACCGCTTCGCCCCGAAAGGAATGAACGTCATGACTGAAACGCCCGTCTCCGTGGAAGTGAACGGCCGCCGCTACAACTGGATGAGCCGGCCCGTGGTGGTCGTCTGCGTCGATGGCTGCGCGTATGAATATCTGGAAGAGGCCGCCGAGGCGGGCGTCGCGCCGTTCCTGCGCACGCTGCTGAAGCCAGGCACGGCACTGAAGGGAGAATGCGTGGTGCCGAGCTTCACGAACCCGAACAACCTGTCGATCGTGACCGGCGTGCCGCCGGCGATCCACGGGATCAGCGGCAACTACTTCTACGATCGCGACACCGGCGCCGAGGTGCTGATGAACGATCCGAAGTACCTGGTCGCGCCCACCGTGCTCGCGGCCTTCGCCGAGCGGGGCGCGCGCGTCGCGGTCGTCACCGCGAAGGACAAGCTGCGCCGCCTGCTCGGCAAGGGGCTGAAGGGCATCTGCTTCTCGTCGGAAAAGGCCGACGAGGCGAGCGTCGAGGAAAACGGCATCGACCGCGTGCTCGAGCTGGTCGGCAAGCCGGTGCCGAGCGTGTACAGCGCGGATCTGTCCGAATTCGTGTTCGCGGCCGGCGTGCGGCTGCTCGAGACGCGCCCGATCGACCTGATGTACCTGTCGACCACCGACTACGTGCAGCACAAGTGCGCGCCCGGCACGGAAGGCGCGAACGCGTTCTACGCGATGATGGACACGTACCTGAAGCGTCTGGATGAACTCGGCGCGATCGTCGCGATCACCGCCGATCACGGGATGAACGCGAAGCACGACGACGCGACCGGCGAGCCGAACGTGATCTACCTGCAGGAGCTGTTCGACGAATGGCTCGGCCACGATACGGCGCGCGTGATCCTGCCGATCACCGATCCGTACGTCGTGCACCACGGTGCGCTCGGTTCGTTCGCGACCGTCTACGTGCCGGGCGATGCCGACACCGATGCGCTGCGCGCACGGCTCGCCGCGGTCGACGGCATCGAGGTCGTGCTGACGGGCGCCGAAGGCTGCGCGCGCTTCGAGCTGCCGCCCGCGCGGATGGGCGACCTGATCGTGATCTCGAAGCAGGACGTCGTGCTCGGCACGCGCCGCATCAAGCACGACCTGTCGGGCCTCGACGTGCCGCTGCGCTCGCACGGCGGGATCTCCGAGCAAATCGTGCCGCTGATCTTCAGCAAGCCGGTCGCGACCGCCGTCGCGGGTCGCGCGCGGCTACGCAACTTCGACATCGTCGACATCGCGCTCAACCATCTGCAGTGACGCGGACGCATCCGCCAGGAGACACTGATGAACGCCATCGCAGCATCGACGGATGTCCGCACGCCTCGTCGTGAAGCACTGCGAATCGATGGTGAAAGGATCTACCGCGACGCAGTGATCGACGTGCGCAACCCGTACGACGGCGCGCTGGTCGGCACCGTGCCGAAGGCGACGCTCGACGACGTGCGCCGCGCTTTCGCGGTCGCGCGGGCGTACCGGCCGACGCTCACGCGCCACGAGCGCGCGGCGATCCTGCGCCGCGCGGCCGACATCGTGCGGGCGCGCACCGCGGAGATCGCGGCGCTGATCACGGCCGAGGCCGGGTTGTGCGTCAAGGATTCGACGTACGAAGCCGGCCGCGTGGCCGACGTGCTGACGTTCGGCGCCGGCGAAGTGCTGAAGGACGACGGGCAGATCTTCTCGTGCGATCTGACGCCACACGGCAAGAAGCGCCGCGTGTACACACAGCGCGACCCGCTGCTCGGCGTGATTTCGGCGATCACGCCGTTCAATCACCCGATGAACCAGGTCGCGCACAAGATCGTGCCGTCGGTCGCGACCAACAACCGGATCGTCGTGAAGCCGTCGGAGAAGGTGCCGCTGTCGTGCTACCTGTTCGCGGACATTCTGTACGAAGCCGGCTTGCCGCCGCAGATGCTGCAGGTGATCACCGGTGACCCGCAGGAGATCGCCGACGAGCTGATCACGAACCCGGCGATCGACCTGATCACGTTCACCGGCGGCGTGTCGATCGGCAAATCGATCGCAGCGCGGATGGGCTACCGGCGCGCGGTGCTCGAACTCGGCGGCAACGATCCGATCATCGTGATGGAAGACGCCGATCTCGACGAGGCGAGCACGCTCGCGGTGTCGGGCTCGTACAGGAATTCGGGGCAGCGCTGCACGGCGATCAAGCGGATGCTCGTGCACGAGGCAGTGGCCGATCGCTTCACGGAACTCGTCGTCGAGAAGACGCGCGCATGGTCGTACGGCAATCCGTCCGATCCGTCGGTCGACATGGGCACCGTGATCGACGAAGCGGCCGCGCAATTCTGCGAGCAGCAGGTGAACGACGCGATCGCACGCGGTGCGCGGCTGCTGGTCGGCAACGTGCGCGACGGCGCGCTGTATTCGCCGACCGTCGTCGACCGCGTGACGCCCGACATGCCGCTGGTCAAGCATGAAACCTTCGGGCCGGTGTCGCCGATCCTGCGCTTTCGCGACATCGACGAAGCGATCCGGATGTCGAACAGCACCGACTACGCGCTGTCGTCGTCGGTGTGCACGAACCGCTTCGACCACATCACGCGCTTCATCACCGAGCTCGAAGTCGGCAGCGTGAACGTGCGCGAGGTGCCCGGCTATCGGCTCGAACTGACGCCGTTCGGCGGCGTGAAGGATTCGGGGCTCGGATACAAGGAGGGTGTGCAGGAAGCGATGAAGAGCTTCACGAATACGAAGACGTATTCGTTGCCATGGTAAGCGACGTGTAAGGGGCCCGCGTCGGCATCGAGGTTGGCGTGGTCGTTATTCGATCGGCTCATATCGTTAGCCGATTTGCGTTTTTGCCGGGCCTTCCCGCATCGGTAGAATTCGCGGACCTCTCGAACGGCGCAGGCGTGCCGGCGGGATGATTCTCTCCAATCATTCGGGGTCCGCACCATGAAATTCCTCCGCTCCATCCTGATCGTCGCGCTGCTGCAGGCCGCCGCGGCCACCAGCGCGCTGGCTGCCGACGACCTGTCGCAGATCAAGTCGGCCGGCGTGTTCCGCATCGGTACCGAAGGCACCTACGCGCCGTTCACGTACCACGACGAGACGGGCAAGCTGACGGGCTTCGACGTCGACATCGCGACCGCGATCGCGCAGCGTCTCGGCGTGAAGCCGCAGTTCGTCGAAGGCAAATGGGACGGGCTGATCGCGGGTCTCGACGTGAACCGCTACGACGCGGTCGTGAACGAAGTGTCGATCACCGACGCGCGCAAGGCGAAATACGATTTCTCGACGCCGTACATCACGTCGCACGCGGTGCTGATCGTGCGCGCGGACAACACGACGATCCGCTCGTTCGACGACCTGAAGGGCAAGAAATCCGCGAACACGCTGACCAGCAATTTCGGCAAGCTCGCGGCCGCGCACGGCGCCGACGTGGTGCCCGTGCAGGGCTTCAACGAATCGATCGACCTGCTGACGTCCGGACGCGTCGATGCGACGATCAACGATTCGCTGTCGTACCTCGATTTCCGCAAGCACAAGCCCGACGCGAAACTGAAGATCGCGGCGACCGACACGAGCGGCGCGGGCGACGCGTCCGGCGTGCTGCTGCGCAAGGGCAGCCCCGTCCTGGTGGCCGCGATCGACAAGGCGCTCGCGGACATCAAGGCGGACGGCACCTACGCGAAGATCTCGCAGAAGTACTTCGGCCGCGACGTGTCGCAGCCGTGACGCGAGGCTGAACGATGCCGGCCTGGCTGCACCTGATGGCGGAATCGCTGCGCCCCCTGCTCGTTGCAGGGCTCGTGTTTACGGTTCCGCTCACGCTCGCGTCGTTCGCGATCGGCCTTTTGCTCGCGTTCGGCGCAGCGCTCGCGCGGCTGTTCGGGCCGCGCTGGGCGCAGGCCGTCGTGCGTTTCTATATCTGGCTGTTCCGCGGCTCGCCGTTGCTCGTGCAGTTGTTCGTGATCTTCTACGGGCTACCGAGCGTCGGCATCGTGCTCGATCCGCTGACGGCCGCCGTGATCGGCTTCTCGCTGAACGTCGGCGCGTACAACGCGGAAGTGATTCGCGGCGTGATCGAATCGATCCCCAAGGGGCAATGGGAGGCCGCGTACTCGATGTCGATGACGCGCGCGCAGGCGCTGCGCCGCGCGATCCTGCCGCAGGCCGCGCGCGTCGCGCTGCCCGCGCTGTCGAATTCGTTCATTTCGCTCGTGAAGGACACGTCGCTCGCGGCCGTGCTGACGGTACCCGAGATCTTCCAGGCCGCGCAGCGCATCGCGGCCGTGACCTACGAGCCGCTGATTCTCTATACCGAAGCCGCGCTGATCTATCTGCTGTTCAGCTCGGTGCTGTCCACGCTGCAACGTCGCCTCGAAACCCGCTTCGGCCGGCATGCGCTGTTCCACGCGGAGTTGCGATGATCCGTCTCGAGCGCATCGACAAGTCGTTTGGCTCGCATCGCGTGTTGAGCGGAATTGACCTCGCATTGCAGCAGGGGAGCGTAACGGCGCTGATCGGCCCGTCCGGCAGCGGCAAGAGCACGCTGCTGCGCTGCGTGAACCTGCTCGAAGTGCCGGAGGCGGGCGCGCTCGCGGTCGGCGATGCGCACATCGCATTCGTGCCGGGGCGCCGGCCGTCGCGCGACGCGGTATTCGCGGTGCGCAGGCAGACCGGCATGGTGTTCCAGAACTTCCAGTTGTTTCCGCACCTGAGCGTCGTGCAGAACGTGATGGAGGGGCTCGTGACCGTGCAGCGCTGGCCGCGCGAGCAGGCGCGCCAGCGGGCGCTCGCGCTGCTCGACAAGGTGGGCATCGCGGGCAAGGCCGACGCATGGCCGGCCACGCTATCGGGCGGACAGCAGCAGCGGGTGGCGATCGCGCGCGCGCTCGCGCCGTCTCCGCAGGTGCTGCTGTGCGACGAGCCGACATCGGCGCTCGATCCGGAGCTGTCCGTCGAAGTGGTCGAGGTGCTGCGCCAGCTCGCGCGCGAAGGCACGACGATGCTGATGGCCACGCACGACCTGCGCCTGGCCGCGTCGATCGCGCACGACGCGGTGTTCCTCGCCGATGGCCGCATCGTCGAAGCCGGCGCATCGCGCGACCTGTTCGGCCGGCCGCGCGACCCGCGTACCGCGAAGTTCGTCGCGACGCTCGCGCAAGGCGTGCCGGTGTTCTGACGACGCGACGCGAGGTGGCTGGCGGTCAGCGTGGCGCGTGCGCGTCGAGCACCGCGGCGACGATCGCCTCCGGCGCATCTTCCTGAACCAGATGGCCCGCGTGCGGGACGCGGATCAGCTTGCCGTTCGCGACGCGATCGGCGAGCGCCTGCCCTTGCTCGAGCGGAATCCATGCGTCGTCCTCGCCCCACACGATGCGCACCGGAAAGTCCGGCGGCGCGTAGCGGGCTTCCGCTTCCTCGATGTAGCGCTGGCGCATCTGCGCGATCTGGCGATAGAACGCCGCCTGGCCGGCCGGCGTGAGCCACGGTGCACGGTAGATCGACAGTGCTTCGTCGCTCAGCGGTCGCGCGACCGCCTGGCCGATATAGGCCGACACGAGCGCATGGTGCGCGTACGCGGGCAGGCCGGTGAACGCGGCTTCGTGCTGCGCGACGTGACGCACGAACGGCGACCCTTGCGGCGCGATCGCGACCGGGTTCACGAGCGTGAGATCCGCATACGCGATGCCGTCGAGAAAGTGCGCGCGCAGCACCGTGGCGCCGCCGTAGTCGTGCGCGAGCACACGCGGCCGCGCGAGTGTCCATTCGTTCAGCAGTGCGCCGAACAGCGCGTTCTGGCGGCCGAGCGACACGTCCGCGTCCGGCATGTCGGACTGGCCGTAGCCGAGCAGGTCGTAGACATACACGCGATGGCGCCGCGCGAGCCACGGCGCGATCCGGCGCCATACCTGCGACGAAAACGGCGTGCCGTGCACGAGCACGAGCGGCGGGCCTTCGCCGAGCGTACCCCATGCAATCCGGTGGCCTTCGAAATCGAAGCGGTTCGGAAGTTCGAGCATCGGCTTCTCCGTGCTAACCTGTTTTGGTTGTTAACAGGTTACGCCGGATTTTCCGGATATGAAACCGATAGGTGAAAATAAATGGTTACTCGATCCGACCCGGCGCGGCACGGGCACGAATGGCGCGCGGCCGATTTCGTCGGCGGCCATCCGGCGCTCGACTTCCTCAACACGGTGGCCGACACGGGCAAGACGCGCGACGAGGACAAACTCGTCGACTGGCCGGCCGTGCGTGCGTGGGCCGGGAAAGCGGGGTTGCTGGCGCCCGACGATCTGGCGCGGCTGCTGCGTCATCCGCGCCAGGATGGCCCCGAGGAGCTGGCGGCGCTGCACCGCTTTCGCGACGACGCGTACGCCGCGATCGTGCACCTGACGGCCGCGGGCGGCGGCGGCGCGGGCGCGCGCGCTGCCGAGCGGCTTGCGCTGGCGATCCGCGAGGCGATCGGGCGGAGTGCGTTCGATGCGGTTGGCGGCCGCTTCGCGTGGCGACCGGACGCGCGCGCTGCGTCGCGCTGGATCGATGCGGCTGCGCTCGGTTTCGAGGATCTGATGCGCAGCGACGATTTCGCGCGCGTGCGGCAATGCGGCCGGTGTACGTGGTTCTTCGTCGATCGCGGCCGCGGCGTGGGGCGGCGGTGGTGCGACATGCGCACGTGCGGGAACCGCGCGAAGGTAGAGGCGTTCAGGGAGCGGTGACGCGCGCGGCGCGGCGGTTGCCGCACCGCGCGTGGGTCATCGAGCGGCCTCGGCTTCGTGCGGCCGATGGTCGGGCCATAACGTCGCGGCGGCGAACAGCCCGGCCGCCAGGAACGGCGCACCGATCGCGAACAGGATGGCCGTGAGGCCCCAGCGATCCCAGAAGCGGTCGACGAGCGCACGCTCGGGCGTGACGGGATCGTACAGCACGTCGACCGCATCGCCTTTGTGGAGGCCCGGCGGCGACGACGCCGAGCCCTGGGCGAATGTGATCAGCCGCCCGCTGTCGGTCGTGAACGCGACGATGGCCGAATACAGCGACGTGCGCGACCGCGACGGCCGCCCGTTTTTCGCGATCTCGACCACATGGCCGGTCGAACGCGCATAGTGGTGGACGATTTGCCACTGACGCAGCCCGGCCGCGCCGGCGCCGGCGAGGAAACCCGTGCCGATCGCGATCGGAATCAGCGCGATCGCGACATCCCAGCGGCGCCGTGCCGGCTTGCGTTCGACGTGGCGCGGCGCCGGGCCCGACTGCCGGCGGCGTCGCTCGCCGGCGAGCAGCAGGCCGCCGATGGCGAACGACGCGACGGCGAGCAGCGCCGGCACGGCCACCGGAAGCCAGCGTTGCGCAAAATCGTCGATCAGCGCGGGGCGCTCCGGGTGGTCGGGGTCGAGCAGGATGTCGACGTTCTCGCCGATGTCGTACGCGGGCACCGCGGATGCAGTATTGCCGGCGACTTCGCGGCGCCGGCCGTCGTTCGCGAGATACGCGACGATCGGCCGGTACGCGCGCATTGCATCGCTGTCCTGGACGATGCGCACGACCGTGCCCGGCGCGCGGACCAGGCGGTCGGGTTCCCGGCCGGCCGTGACGGCGAGCACGCCGGCCAGCACGAACAGCACGACACCGATCATCAGTGCGACCAGCGCGTCCTTACCCGGCATGACGCGATCCGGTTCGGGCGTCGCGCGGATCGGGGCCGGTCCGGGTGAGCGGCCCATCGCGACGGACAGGCCGATATCGGCGCAACCATGCCCTCTGAATGGTCGCGTCTCGTTCACATGCTTCCATGTCTGACGTCCCATGTTCTCTCAGTGCCGGCGGGCAAATGACCAACCCCGCGCCGGTCGTGTGATATTTGTCGGACGATTCTAGCGGAAACGATGCGCGACGGACGTGCGGCGGCGTACCGCGAAAGGCGCGCGCTGCGAATACGGCGCGCCAAAACGGAAAAGGCCGGTCAGCTTTCGCTGACCGGCCTTTGAAATTCCTGGTGGGGCGTGAGTGACTCGAACACTCGACCTACGGATTAAGAGTCCGCTGCTCTACCAACTGAGCTAACGCCCCCAACAGAAGAAAGATTATGCCGGGGTTTTCGGGACATGGCAAGCCCTTTCTGCGAATTTCCCGAAAATATTTCGTCACGCCGGCGGCGGTTGCCGGCGCAGTAACGAGCGGTCGCAGTTTGCGCGCTCCCGGTATGATGACGCCACACGCGTTGCGCGGCGGTCGCGCAACGTTTTCTGGACATTCGAAGATGGACGAAAACGCAGTCCGCGAATTGCTGGATCGCCTGCTGGCCCCGTGGGTCCGCTCGCTGGGTCTGGTCCCCGTGTCGATCGGCGACGACAGCGTCACGTTGCGCCTGCCGTTTTCCGGCGAGTTCCGCCATTCGGGCGGCGTGATCTGCGGCCAGGTGTTCACGGCGGCCGCCGACACCGCGATGGTGGTCGCGATCTCGGCTGCGCTCGGCGAATTCCGGCCGATGACGACGGTGTCGCTGAACACGAACTTCATGCGTCCCGTGCGCAAGGGCGACGTGCTCGTCACCGCGCGCGTGCTGCGGATGGGCCGCAACCTCGTGTTCGGCGAAGTCGAGCTGTTCGACGAGGACGGCAAGATGGCCGTCCACGCGACGTCGACCTACGCGCTCGTCAGCTGAGCGGCGCGATGTTCGACCAGATCGTCTTTGCGGGCGGCGGCAATCGGTGCTGGTGGCAGGCCGGCTTCTGGGACGTCGCGCAGCCGGCCCTCGGCCTGCGCCCGCGCGTGATCACCGGCATCTCGGCCGGCGCGGCGACCGCCTGCATGCTGTATACGCGCGACGCCGCATGGGTGATGCGCTATTACGAGGAGGCGCTGCGCCACAACCGGAAGAATGCGTACTGGGGCAACCTGTTCGGGCGTGAGCCGGTGTTTCCGCATTACCGGATCTATCGTCAGGCGCTGCTCGACATCTACGGCGAGCCGTTCGCGAAGCTCGCCGCGGCGCCGGAAATCCGCATCGGCGTGTCGCACGTGCCGCGCTGGCTCGGTGCGCGCAGCGCGGTCGCGGCCGGCCTCGTCGCGTACAACATCGAGAAGTACGTGCGCAAGACGCTGCACCCGACGCTCGGGCGCACGCTCGGCTTTCGGCCCGAATTCGTGCGCGCACAGGCCTGCGCGCACGTCGACGAACTCGCCGACCTGATCCTCCAGTCGTCTTGCACGCCGCCGTTCACGCCGGTGCTGCGGCGCGGCGGCCGGCCGGTGCTCGACGGCGGGATGGTCGACAACGTGCCGGTCGATGCGCTCGATCCGTCTCCGGGCGACGTGCTGGTGCTCGTCACGCGGCTGTATCCGCGTCCGCAGATGTTCACGGTCGCGCATGGCGACCAGCGGCGGCTGTACGTGCAGCCGTCGAGCAAGGTGCCGATTTCGAGCTGGGATTACACGAGCCCGTCGCAGATGCGGCATGCGTACGATCTCGGGCGGCGCGACGGCGAGCACTTCCTCACGCGCGTCGACGCGATGACGGGCGGCCGCGTCGCCGCCTGACGGCGGCAATCGGGCAACGGGGCCACGCGACGCGCGCGGCCCGCGCGGTCAGCGCTTGCGGATCGGCGTCAGCGCTTCGGGGTTGGCGACGCTCGACATGTCGCCGTCGTCGAACGCGAGAATGTTGCGGAATGCGGCACTGAAATACAGTTCGTAGCTTTCGCGTTCGACGTAGCCGATGTGCGGCGTGCAGATCACGTTTTCCATCCGCAGCAGGCTGTAGCCCTGCAGGATCGGCTCGCTTTCGAACACGTCGATCGCGACCATCCCCGGCCGGTTGTGCGACAGCGCGTTGACGAGCGCGTTTTCCTCGAGCAGCTCGGCGCGGCTCGTGTTGACGAGCAGCGACGTCGGCTTCATCCGCATCAGGTCTTCCTGCTTCACGATCCCGCGCGTGTCGTCGTGCAGGCGCAGGTGCAGCGACAGCACGTCGCTCTGCTCGAACAGCGCTTCGCGGCTCTCAGCGGCCGTGTAGCCGTCGGCGCGCGCGGCCTCGAGCGAATGCTCGCGGCCCCAGATCAGCACGTTCATCCCGAACGCCTTGCCGTAACCGGCGACGAGCCGGCCGATCTTGCCGTAGCCCCAGATGCCGAGCGTCTGGCCGCGCAGCACCTGGCCGAGGCCGAAGTTCGGCGGCAGCGCCGACGTCTTCAGGCCCGACTGCTGCCAGGCGCCCTGCTTCAGGTTCGCGACGTACTGCGGAATGCGGCGCTGGGCGGCCATCACGAGCGCCCAGGTCAGCTCGGCCGGCGCGACGGGCGAACCGGTGCCTTCGAGCACCGCGATGCCGCGGTCGGTACACGCGTCGAGATCGATGTGGCTCGACACGCGGCCGGTCTGGCTGATCATGCGCAGGTTCGGCAGCTTCGAGAGCAACTGCGAGGTAATCGGGGTCCGTTCACGAATCAGCACGAGCGCCTCGACTTCCGCCAGACGGCTGGCGAGCTGTCCCAGGCCGCGCACCGTATTGTTGAAGACCTTTACGTCGTGGCCGGCGAGCATCTCGAAGCAGTTCAGTTTGCGGACGGCGTCCTGGTAGTCGTCGAGGATGGCAATTTTCATGGTGAACGGGGTGTCGCGCGTTGAAAGCGGGCACGGGCGGCGGCGCATCCTGCGCACCTGTTCCGCCCGGCCGGGGCCGACATGATGCTACGCCGGCCGCCTTCGTGGGGTCTTTTTAACAGGTTGTTACGCTCCGCCGCAATGGGCGCCAGCCACCCCCGGCACTGCTCGCGCGCCGTGCGCAAGGGTGCGCTGTTGTGTCGCATCAAACACGTCCTTCCTGATTCGGCCGCTTACTCGACGAGGTTCACCCAATTGTTGCTCGCAGCAGAATAATTGGATCAACTATCCGCGAAAGGCGAGGATTTTTGACTATTTTTATCGTCAACCGGCCCGTTGTTGAGCAACTCTGCATCATTTCCGCTGTCGTAGGAGAATTACGCATTTGCTTCATCTTTTTGAAGTTGTAACAGCGGCAGGAGTCGTTTATGGATCATTTGCAGTCGATGCGCGTGTTCGTCAAGGTTGCAGATCTCGGCAGTTTCGCGCGGGCCGCGAGCGCAATGGATATCTCCAACGCGGTCGCGACGCGCCACGTCGCCGATCTGGAAGGCCGGCTCGGCACGCGTTTGCTTAACCGCACCACGCGCAGCCTCTCCCTGACGGAGTCGGGTCAGGTCTATCTGGAGCGTGCCCGCCAGATCCTCGACGAGCTCGAGGACGTCGAGCAGATGGTCGTCGCACGCAATCACGAGCCGGTCGGCACGCTGCGCATCGTGGCGCCGGTCGTGTTCGGCCTGCACAACCTCGCCCCCGTGCTGCAGTCGTACACGGAGAATTTCCCGAAGGTGGTGCCGGATCTCACGCTGGTCGACCGGCAGGTCGATCTCGTCGAGGAAGGCTTCGACGTCGGCATCGTCGTCACGCGCCAGATGCGCAGCGCGAGC
Source organism: Burkholderia sp. AU44665 (assembly GCF_030504405.1). Lineage (NCBI taxonomy): Bacteria > Pseudomonadati > Pseudomonadota > Betaproteobacteria > Burkholderiales > Burkholderiaceae > Burkholderia > Burkholderia sp. AU44665. Next base: position 52,567 of record NZ_JAUJRI010000028.1, read on the forward strand.
ATCGTCACGCGGCGCCTGACCACCGGCTGCATGACCGTGTGCGCGACGCCCAGCTATCTGGAGAAGCACGGCGTGCCGACGCATCCGGAACAGCTCGCCGAGCACCCGGCGCTGAGCCTGCCGACCGAATACTGGGGCGACGAGCGCGTGTTCACGGGGCCGGACGGCGAAGTGCGCGTGCGCCCGACCAACGTGATCGTCGCGAACAACACCGCGATGCTGCGCCAGTTCGCGTTGCTCGGGATGGGCGTCGCGATCCTGCCGAGCTACCTGATCGGCAGCGACATCGCGCGCGGCGCGCTCGTGCGGCTGCTGCCGGATTTCCGGCTGCCGCAGGTCGAGATCAACATCGCCTACCCGAGCCGGCGCCATCTGCCGGCGAAGGTGCGTACGTTCATCGATCATCTCGTCGAGCATTTCAGTCACTCGACCGACGCGACGATGGGCGAGCAATGGGCCGCGCAGGGCGCGACGCCGCCGCCGATCGGCGTCGAGATGCGTGCCGAGCAGCCCGAAACGACCGATCCGAACCTGCAACCGCGTCTTGCGCGCTCGCCGCGCACGCGCGTGGCGATGCCGTCGCCGCTGTAACGGCCCGGCGCCCGCCCGGTAGCAAGACGGCCGGCACGAAGAAAAAACGCGGATCGATCGATCCGCGTTTTTTATGGGTGCGCGCCGGAGCCGGACGCGCCGCAAGCGGCGCGCGGCGGCCGGGCCGTCACGAACCCGTCTTGCGCGCCGTCGTCTTGCGCGCGGCGGTCTTGCGGGCCGGCGCCGGTTTCTCTTCGGCACCTTCCGTCACGGTTTCGGCATCCTTCGTCGCCGATTTGGCCGTCTTCTTCGCGGCGGCCGCTTTCGGCTCCTTCTTCTCGAACTCGAAGCCGATCTTGCCGTCCGGCTGCTTCACGAGGAACGCCTTGAAGTTGCGGCCGGTACGCGACGACTTGAAGTTCGGCAGCAGGTCCGTGCGGCCGTCGGCCAGCAGCTTGCCCATCTGCTCGCGCGTGATTTCCTGCTGCAGGATCACCTTGCCCGAGCGGAAGTCGCAAGTCTTCGGGTTCGCCACCGAGTGCTCGCACACGTAGCTCATCCCGTGTTCGAAGACGCGGCCCTTGCACTTCGGGCACGCGCCGACCGGTTCCTGCGCGGAGAAGTCGGGCGCTTCGCCTTCCTCGCCGCCCTGGTCCTGGCCGAAATCGAACTCGAGCTTGTAGTTCTTCGTCTCGTCGTCGAACGACAGCTTCAGGATCGCCGAGAACGGGCGGCCCATCTTGCTGCGGAACCCGGACAGCGGCCCGATTTCCTTCTTCTGCAGCAATTCCTCGACTTCCGGGATCTCGAACTGCCGGCTGCCCGGGATCTTCGAGATCGAGAAGTCGCACTTCGTGCACGCGAAGCGGCGATAGTTTTCCTTCACCTGGCCGCCGCAGTTCGGGCACGGCGTCTGAAGGGTCGCGTAGTCGCCGGGGATCGTGTCGGAATCGTATTCCTTCGCGCGCTTGACGATCTGCTGCGTCATGCGGGCGATTTCCTGCATGAACGCGTCGCGCCCGAGATTGCCGCGCTCCATCTGCGACAGCTTGTATTCCCATTCGCCGGTGAGCTCGGGCGCGGTGAGTTCCTTCACGCCGAGGCCGCGCAGCAGCGTCATCAGCTGGAACGCCTTCGCGGTCGGGATCAGTTCGCGGCCCTCGCGCAGCAGGTACTTCTCGCCGAGCAGGCCTTCGATGATTGCCGCGCGCGTCGCCGGCGTGCCGAGACCCTTCGCGGCCATCGCCTCGCGCAGCTCGTCGTCCTCGACCAGCTTGCCCGCGCCTTCCATCGCGGACAGCAGCGTCGCTTCCGAGTAGCGTGCGGGCGGCTTCGTCACGAGCGCGACGGCGGCGATTTCGTCCGTCTTCACCTTCTCGTCCTTCTGCACCGGCACGAGGTTCGCGTCGGCGCCTTCGGCATCGCGGCCGTACACCTGCAGCCAGCCCGGCTCGACGAGCACCTTGCCTTCGGTCTTGAAGTGATGGCCCGCGACTTCGGTGATCCGCGTCGTCACGCGGAATTCGGCCGCCGGGAAGAACACCGCGAGGAAGCGCTTCACGACCATGTCGTACAGCTTCTGCTCCGGCTCGGACAGCGACTTCGGCGCCTGCAGCGTCGGGATGATGGCAAAGTGGTCGCTGATCTTCGAGTTGTCGAAGATCCGCTTGTTCGGCTTCACCCAGCCCTTGTCGAGCACCTGCTTCGCATGCGGCAGATAGTTGTGGCTCTCCTTGAGCATCTCGAGCGTGGACTGGACCGTCGAAAGATAGTCTTCCGGCAGCGCGCGCGCATCGGTACGCGGATAGGTCAGCACCTTGTGCTTTTCATACAGCGCCTGGGCGAGGCCGAGCGTATTTTTCGCGGAGAAGCCGAAGCGGCTGTTCGCCTCGCGCTGCAGGCTCGTCAGGTCGAACAGCAGCGGCGAGAGTTGCGTCGACGGCTTCGATTCCTCGGACACCGTGCCGATCTGGTCGCGGCAGGCGGCGACGATCGTTTCGGCGGCCGGCAGGCTCCAGAGGCGGGAGTCGCGCTTTTCCGGATCGAATTCGTCGCGCTTGAATTTCGGGTCGAACCACTTGCCTTCGTAGAAGCCGCCCGCGCACGCGAATTCGGCCTTCACTTCCCAGTAGTCGCGCGGGACGAAGCGGCGGATTTTCTCTTCACGTTCGACGACGATCGACAGCGTTGGCGTCTGAACGCGGCCGACAGTGGTCAGGAAGAAGCCGCCGCCCTTGCTGTTGAACGCGGTCATCGCGCGCGTGCCGTTGATCCCGACGAGCCAGTCGGCTTCCGAGCGGCAGCGTGCGGCGTCGGCGAGCGGCTGCATGTCCGAGTCGCTGCGCAGGTTCGCGAAACCGTCGCGGATCGCCTGCGGCGTCATCGATTGCAGCCACAGACGCTGGACCGGCTGCTTCGCCTTCGCGTGCTGCGCGATCAGGCGGAAAATCAGCTCGCCTTCGCGCCCCGCGTCACATGCGTTGATCAGGCGGTCGACGTCCTTGCGCTTCATCAGCTTCGTGAGCACCTTGAGGCGCGACTCGCTTTTTGCGATCGGGTTCAGGTCGAAATGCGGGGGAATGACGGGCAGATGCGCGAAGCTCCATTTCCCGCGCTTGACCTCGTACTCCTCCGGGGCGGCGATTTCCAGCAGGTGGCCGACAGCGGACGAAAGGACGTAATCGTCGCTCTCGTAATACTCGTCATGCTTGGTAAAGCCGCCCAAAGCGCGTGCGATGTCGTTCGCGACAGAAGGCTTTTCCGCAATGATCAGTGCTTTGGACATGACAGGTGTGTGTTGGTAGACCGGGTTCGCCGGCGTGGGTCCCTTTTACGACCGCTTTATAGCACACGCGGCAGCGACGGCGGCTCGGCGTGTAAAAAGCGGCTCATCATAGAGGGGGGCCGCAACGGCGGCAAGCGTCCGGCGCGGCGGAGCGCGCGAACCTGCGCGAAACCTGCCGCGCCGGCCCGCGAATTCAGGCTTCGACGGTCAGGACGTCGCGCAATTTCGGTGCGTGCGGCGCACCGGGCACCGCGCTCAGGTCGGACAGCATGCGCTCGACGATCGCCGCGTGCGGCAGTACCGTGCCGAAGAAGCGCGCGGTGTGGGCATCCTCGATCAGGATGGTCGGGAAGTTCTCGACGTCGAGATCGTCGAGCCGGTCGGCATGGGTTTCGATGTCGATCCAGGCGAAGCAGGCATCCGGATGCGCGTCGGCGAGCTGGTCGAAGGCGGTCCGGTAGTCGCGGCACGTGCCGCACCACTCGGCGCACAGGCAGGCGACCAGCAACGTGCCGGGATCGGCGAGGCGCTCGGCGATCCGATCTGCGTCGGTGTCGAGATTCAGCGCGGGCATGGCATTCCTTGGGTAGCGTCGGCGGCCGGGCCGCCCCTATGGCGGGGAATGTAGCACGCTCCGCGCGGACGGGGTGGGCGCCGCGTCAAGCCGCGCGAACCGTCCGCCGGCGACGCTCGCGACGCGGCCGGCCAGTTCCAGCGCGAGCAGCGCGCCATGCAGCACGTCGTCGGACAGGCCGCTGTGCTCGGCCAGCCATTCGTACGTCACGGGGCCGTATCCCAGGGCGGCGAGCACCGCCTGTTCCGATGGGGTAATCGGTGACGCGGCTTCGATCCGGGGCGACGCGGCGGCCGCGACGGCGCGATTCGCCGGCGCGCCGCCGGCCGTTTGGGGCTCGCCGCTTTCGCCGGCGTCCGGGCCCGGGTGGCCGGCCCGCACCGTGCCGGCTCGTGCTTGCGCCGCCGGCTCGCCCAGCCCGTATTCCTCGAGCACGTCGAACGGCGCCGCGGTGAGCTTCGCGCCGTCGCGGATCAGCGCGTGGCAGCCCTGCGCGAGCGGGGCGTGGATCGAACCGGGCATCGCGAACACATCGCGCCCCAATTCGTTCGCGAGCCGCGCGGTGATCAGCGAGCCCGAGCGCGGGGCGGCCTCGACGACGAGCACGCCGAGCGCGAGCGCGGCGATCAGCCGGTTGCGCTGGGGAAAATGCGCGGCGCGGGCCGGCGTGCCCAGCGGCCATTCCGACACGATCGCGCCGTGCGCGGCGATCTCGTGGGCGAGCGCGCGGTGCCGCGCCGGATAGACGAGATCGGCGCCGGTCGCGATCACCGCGACCGTGCCCGAGCGGCCGTCGAGCCCGCCACGATGCGCGGCGCCGTCGATGCCGAGCGCAAGGCCCGAGACGATCGTGAGGCCCGCATCGGACAGCCCGCGTGCGAAATGCGTGGCGTCGGCGAGCCCCTGCGGCGTCGCGTGGCGGCTGCCGACCACGGCGAGGCCGCGGGCGTGCAGCAGATCGAGCCGCCCCTTTACATATAGCAGCGGCGGCGGATCGTGCAGATCGCGCAGCCGCGGCGGGTAGGCCGGATCGCTCAGCGTGACGAGCACGTTGCCCGGCCCGTCGAGCCAGGCGAGTGCGGCGTCGGTGCGCGTATCGAGATCGTCGCGCTCGCTCGCGCGCACGGCGTGCGCGGCGGCGGGGCTGGCCACGGTGGCGATTGCCCCGCCGGACGCGCGCAGCAACGCCGCCGGCGAGCCGAAGGCGGCAAGTAAAATCTGCAGCACGGCGGGCGGGAGGCCGGGCGCATGCGCGAGCTGCAGCCAGGCGCGCAGCGCGGCGGGCGTCAGCGCTTGCGGCGACATGAGACGGCCCTCGAATGCGGCGGCCAGCGCAGCGCGTGACGCCATGATAAAATTTTCATCATCCGAAATACTCGACAGGGCCGTGCGCGCAGGCGCCCGGCCGATTGCAGGAGGCGCGATCCGCGGCATTGATATGCCACGCATCCGCCTCATCTTCATTGCATCGCGGCGGCGGCGCCAGCCGGCCGGATGGCCGATGCGGCGCGCCGCCCCATCGAATACCGAACACCGAACACCATGGCTTTGCTCAATATTCTTCATTACCCCGACAAGCGGCTGCACAAGGTCGCGAAGCCCGTCGACAAGGTCGACGACCGGATCCGCAAGCTCGTCGCCGACATGGCCGAGACCATGTACGCGGCGCCCGGCATCGGCCTGGCCGCCACGCAGGTCGACGTGCACGAGCGCGTGATCGTGATCGACGTCTCCGAGGAGAAGAACGAACTGCGCGCGTTCATCAACCCGGAAATCATGTGGTCGAGCGACGCGAAGCAGACCTATGAAGAAGGCTGCCTGTCGGTGCCCGGCATCTACGACGAGGTCGAGCGGCCCGACCACGTGCGCGTGCGCGCGCTCAACGAGCACGGCGAGGCATTCGAGCTCGACTGCGAAGGGCTGCTCGCCGTGTGCGTCCAGCACGAGATGGATCACCTGATGGGCCGCGTGTTCGTCGAATACCTGTCGCCGCTCAAGCAGACGCGTATCAAGACGAAGATGAAGAAACTCGAACGCGCGATGTGATGCGCGCACGCCCAGCCCGACCCCGAACGCTGTCATGACCCATACGTTGCGCGTGATTTTTGCCGGCACGCCGGAATTCGCCGCGGCTGCCCTTGCCGCGATCCACGAGGCCGGTTTCCCGGTGCCGCTCGTGCTCACCCAGCCCGATCGCCCGGCCGGCCGTGGGATGAAGCTCCAGGCGAGCGCCGTGAAGCGCTACGCCGTCGAGCACGGGATGACCGTCGCGCAGCCGCCGTCGCTGCGCCGCGCGGGCAAGTACCCGGCGGAGGCGGCCGACGCGATCGAGCTGCTGCGCGCGACGCCGCACGACGTGATGGTGGTGGCCGCGTACGGCCTGCTGCTGCCGCAGGAAGTGCTCGACATCCCGCGCGCCGGCTGCATCAACATTCACGCGTCGCTGCTGCCGCGCTGGCGCGGCGCCGCGCCGATCCATCGCGCGATCGAGGCCGGCGACGCCGAGACGGGCGTCACGCTGATGCAGATGGACGCCGGCCTCGACACCGGCGCGATGATCGACGAGGCGCGCACGGCGATCGCGCCCGACGATACGACCGCGACGCTGCACGACCGTCTCGCCGCCGACGGCGCGCGGCTGATCGTCGACGCGCTCGTGCGGCTCGAGCGCGACGGCACGCTGCCGGCGACGCCGCAGCCGGCCGACGGCGTGACCTACGCGGAAAAGATCGGCAAGCACGAAGCGGCGCTCGACTGGCGCAAGCCGGCCGACGTGCTCGCACGCCAGGTGCGGGCGTTCGATCCGTTCCCGGGCGGCGTCGCGACGCTCGACGGTGCGGCCATCAAGCTGTGGGCGGCCGAGCCCATGGCGGCGCGCGGCACGATTGCCGACGCGGCGCCCGGCACGATCGTCGAAGCCGCGCCGGAAGGCGTGGTGGTTGCATGCGGCAGCGGCGCGCTGCGCGTGACCCAGTTGCAGAAGCCGGGCGGCAAGCGGCTGCCCGCGCGCGAATTCCTCGCCGGTTCGCCGCTCGCCGCCGGGCAGCGTTTCGCGCTGCCCGACGCTGACTGACACGGCCCGAGCGCCATTCGACCCGGTCTGCCGGACCGGCGCAACTGGCCGGATGGCCGAGTCGCGCGGTGCGGCAGGCGCGCGTAGAATTTCCCTGCGCTTTCCGGTTTCGAGGTCTTCATGTTCGGCATCACCCATTTCGGCTTCTTCGTGTTCGCGGTTTTCCTGCTGAACATCACGCCCGGCCCCGACACGGCCTACATCGTCGGCCGCAGCGTCGCGCAGGGGCGCGGCGCGGGGCTGATGTCGGCGTTCGGTATTTCTGCCGGCTGCTGCGTCCACGCACTTGCGTGCGCATTCGGGCTGACCGCGCTGCTGGCGGCGTCGGCAACCGCGTTCACGGTGATCAAGCTGGTCGGCGCCGCGTACCTGATCTATCTCGGCGTGCGGATGGTTATCGCGAAGCCGGCCGCCGCGCCGTCGGGCGCGGAAGCCGTGCAGGTCCCGGCCGCCAGGCCGCTGCGCCAGTTGTTCATGCAGGGCTTCTGGACCAACGTGCTCAATCCGAAAGTCGTGCTGTTCTTCGTGTCGTTCTTCCCGCAGTTCGTATCGGCCGACAGTCCGCACAAGGCATGGGCGTTCCTGACCCTCGGCGCGGTGTTCGTCGCGATGAGCACGGCCTGGACGAGCCTGGTCGCGTGGGTGGCGGGCACTGTCACGCAGCGCTTTTCCGGCAAGCCGGGCGTCAAGAAATGGCTCGATCGCACGGTCGGCAGCGCTTTCGTCGGGCTCGGCCTGCGTCTTGCCGCTTCGCAACGCTGAGATTGAATTTTTCCGGCGAGACCTTATCTAACAAATCGCTTACAATTTTCCGCCGTGCGCTGTGAAGCGCGGCGGGTCCCCTGACGGATAAGGAGTGGGTATGTTCAATTGGGTCAAAACGGCGATGCTGATGGCCGCGATCACGGCCCTGTTCATCGTGATCGGCGGGATGATCGGCGGCTCGCGCGGCATGACGATCGCGCTGCTGTTCGCGCTCGGCATGAATTTCTTCTCGTACTGGTTCTCTGACAAGATGGTGCTGCGCATGTACAACGCGCAGGAAGTCGACGAGAACACGGCGCCGCAGTTCTACCGGATGGTGCGCGAGCTGGCCACGCGCGCGAACCTGCCGATGCCGCGCGTCTACCTGATCAACGAGGACGCGCCGAACGCGTTCGCGACGGGCCGCAACCCCGAGCACGCGGCGGTCGCCGCGACGACGGGCATCCTGCGCGTGCTGTCGGAGCGCGAGATGCGCGGCGTGATGGCGCACGAGCTCGCGCACGTGAAGCACCGCGACATCCTGATCTCCACGATCACGGCGACGATGGCGGGTGCGATCTCGGCACTCGCGAATTTCGCGATGTTCTTTGGCGGGCGCGACGAGAACGGCCGGCCAGCCAACCCGATCGCGGGTATCGCGGTCGCGCTGCTTGCGCCGATCGCAGGCGCGTTGATCCAGATGGCGATTTCGCGGGCGCGCGAGTTCGAGGCCGACCGCGGCGGCGCGCAGATTTCCGGCGATCCGCAGTCGCTCGCCACCGCGCTCGACAAGATCCATCGCTATGCGGCGGGCATCCCGTTCCAGGCGGCCGAGGCGCATCCGGCCACCGCGCAGATGATGATCATGAACCCGCTGCACGGCGGCGGCCTGCAGAACCTGTTCTCGACGCACCCGGCCACCGAGGAGCGCATCGCGCGCCTGATGGAGATGGCGCGCACCGGCCGCTTCGATTGACCTCCGGCATACCCCGCGGCCGTTGCCGCGCGGAGGCCGCCCCGCCACCCCGCATGCTCCGCGCTGCGGGGTGTTTCATTTGCGTGCGCCGTAAAGGGGCCAAAGGGGCGGCATGGCCGCACGCTACAATGCGCGGTTTGGGATCGCCAGGCCATCCGGCGGCTGCGATCCCGCCGTTTGCCGCATTTGTTTGCCGCAGCTGATTGCCGCGCCTGTTTGCCGATTCCGCACCGATGACACGACCCCGTTCTTCCGCTTCGACTCCTTCCGGCCGCCCGGCGCGCCTGGCCGCGCTGCATCTGGCGCCCGATTCGCTCGGCTTCGCGCTCGACGCGGCCGCGCAGGCGGTCGATGCGGTGCGGCGCGGCACCGCATTGCCGGCGGCGCTGTCGGCGGTGTTCGCGCAGATGCCGTCCGGTGCGCAGGCGCTCGCGCGCGGCGCGACGCAGGACGTCGCCTACCGGACGATGCGTCGCCTCGGCAGCGCGGACTGGCTGATCGGCCGGTTCGTCAGCAAGGCGCCGCCCGCGCACGTACACGCGGTGCTCGCCGGCGCATTCGCGCTGCTGCTCGACCCGGCGGACGAGGCCGCGTACCCGGCGTTCACGGTGGTCGACCAGGCCGTCACCGTCATCGGTGCGCGGCGCGAATTCGCATTCGCGAAGGGGATGGTCAACGCGGTGCTGCGCCGTTTTCTGCGCGAGCGCGACGCGCTCGTCGCGGCGATGCAGGACGACTCGGTCGCGCGCTGGAACTACCGCGCGTGGTGGGTCGATGCGGTGAAGCGCGCCTGGCCCGACGCGTGGCAGGCGATTCTCGCGGCCGGCGAGCGTCAGGGGCCGCTGACGCTGCGCGTGAATGCGCGCCGCGCGAGCGTCGACGCGTATCTCGACACGCTGCGTGCGAGCGGGATCGACGCGACCGCGATCGGCCGGCATGCGGTGCGGCTCGCGTCGGCGCTGCCGGTGGATCGCATTCCGGGATTCGCCGACGGCGTGGTGTCGGTGCAGGACGCCGGCGCGCAACTCGCGGCCGAATGGCTCGGCGCGCGCGACGGCATGCGCGTGCTCGACGCATGCGCGGCGCCCGGCGGCAAGACGGGCCATATTCTCGAACTCGCGGACGCGGAAGTCGTGGCGCTCGAAAGCGACGCGACGCGCGCGGCGCGTATCGGCGAGAATCTCGTGCGGCTGTCGCTCGCGGCGGAGGTGCGCGTCGGCGACGCGGGCGCGCCGGACGCGTGGTACGACGGGCGCCCGTTCGATCGCATCCTGGCCGACGTGCCGTGCTCGGCGTCCGGCATCGTGCGGCGGCACCCCGACATCCGCTGGCTGCGCCGCGAGGCCGATATCCCGGCGCTGGTCGCGGAGCAGCGCCGCATCCTGTCGGCGCTGTGGCCGCTCGTGAAGCCGGGCGGCGAACTGCTGTACGTGACCTGTTCGATCTTCCCCGAAGAAGGCGAATTGCAGGCCCGCTGGTTTGAAGCGGCCTGTGAAGATGCGGTACGATTGGACGCCCCCGGCCAGCTGCTGCCGGGTGGCGCGCACGGACGGGCGGCCGCCGGCGCACTCGACCAGAACACCGATCACGACGGATTTTTCTACGCGCGGTTTCAGAAACGGTGACGATCAAACACCTTTTTCCCTTTCGGCTCGCGGCCGTCTTGCTGGTTGCGTTGACGCTATGCGTGGCCATCGTCCGGCCGGCGCATGCCGAATCGATCGCCGTGCAGCGCGCGTCGCTCCAGGCCGACGGAAGCGGCTGGAGCCTCGACGCGCGTTTCGACTTCGAGCTGAATCCGAACCTCGAGGATGCCGTCAACAAGGGCATCCCGCTCTACTTCACGACCGACTTCGAGCTGAGCCGCGCGCGCTGGTACTGGTTCGACGAGCAGCCGGTGTCCGTCACGCAGACGATCCGCCTGTCGTTCCAGCCGCTCACGCGCGAGTACCGCGTGTCGACGGGCGGCCTGCAGCTCGGTTTCCCGTCGTTGAAGGATGCGCTCGCGGTCGTCCGGCACATCACGTCGTGGCACGTGATCGATCGCAACCAGGTGCGCGCGGGCGAAACCTACACGGCATCGGTGCGGATGCAGCTCGATACGGCGCTGATGCCGAAGCCGTTCCAGGTCGATGCCGTGAACAACCGCGACTGGACGCTCGGGTCGGACTGGAAGCGCTTCAATTTCACGGTGACCGAACGTGCTAAATAAAGTACGCCGCGCGGCCAGCGGGAAGAGCCTCCTCGTCCGCGTGATCGTCTCGACCGTCGCGCTGACCGCGCTGCTGCTGCTCGTGCTGCTCGCGGCCGCGAGCGCGAACACCGAATTCTTCGACCGCTACTACTCGTGGCTGTACGCGACCAACATCGTCGTCGCGCTCGTGTTCCTGCTCGTGGTGCTCGGGCTGATCGGGATGATCGTCGCGCGCCTGAGGAAGGGCAAGTTCGGCACGCGGCTGCTCGCGAAGCTCGCGGTGTTCTTCGCGCTCGTCGGCGTGGTGCCGGGCGGGATCATCTACATCGTGTCGTACCAGTTCGTGTCGCGCAGTATCGAGTCGTGGTTCGACGTGAACGTCGAGACGGCGCTGACGGCCGGCCTGAACCTCGGCCGCGGGATGCTCGATGCGTCGCTGTCCGATCTGCAGACGAAGGCGCGGCTGATGTCCGACCAGCTCGCGAGCGTCGACGCGAACACGAACGGCACGACGCTCACGCTGCTGCGGCTGCGCGACCAGTTCGGCGTGCAGGACGCGACGATCGTCGAGCCGAGCCGCGGCGGCTCCGGCGCGGCGCCCGACCTGCACATCGTCGCGCAGGCGTCGGGCAATTTCGCGGCGCTGATTCCGGACGACCTGCCGACGCCGCTGATGCTGAGCCAGGCGCGCGAACACGGCGCGTATGCGGCGATCGAGGGCGAAGTCGACGGCGACCCGCGCGCGCACGGCGCGAAGGGCGCGCTGCGGCTGCGCGTCGTGCGGCCGATTCCCGATGCGACGACGTCGCTGCTGCAGCCGGCGGAGCGGTTCCTGCAGCTCACGCAGCCGGTGCCGCCCGGGCTCGCGCACAACGCGGACGCCGTGCAGCGCGCGTACCGCGAGTACCAGGAAAAGTCGCTCGGCCGCACCGGCCTGCGCAAGATGTACATCGGCACGCTGACGCTCGCGCTGTTCCTCGCGACCTTCATCGCGATGATGCTCGCGCTCGCGCTCGGCCAGCAGCTCGCGCGGCCGCTGTTCCTGCTCGCGCAGGGCACCAAGGAGATCACGGAAGGCGACTACACGCCGAAGCGCGAGATCAAGACGCGCGACGAGCTCGGCTTCCTCACGCAGTCGTTCAACGCGATGACGCGCCAGTTGTCCGAGGCGCGGCTCGCGGTCGAGAAGAACCGCATCGCGCTCGAGCATTCGAAGACGTATCTCGAGAGCATCCTCGCGAACCTGACGGCCGGCGTGTTCGTGCTCGACCGCCAGTTCCGGTTGACGACGGCCAATCGCGGCGCCGAGCGGATCTTCCGGCAGCCGTTCAACACGCTGATCGGCACGACGCTCGACCGGATCGGCGTGGCCGCCGGGTTCGGCGCGATGGTGCGCAAGGCGTTCGCCGATCGCGAGGCGGCGTCAGACGGCGGCAGCGGCGATCGCGGCCATTGGCAGCAGCAGTTCGCGATCGAGGTGCCGGGCGAAACCGATCCGCTGACGCTGCTCGTGCGCGGCACGCGGCTCGTGTCGACGGTCGAGGGGCAGGCCGACGATCCGCAGACGTCCGGTTACGTCGTCGTGTTCGACGACATCTCCGACGTGATTTCCGCGCAGCGGTCGGTCGCGTGGGGCGAGGTCGCGCGGCGGCTCGCGCACGAGATCAAGAATCCGCTGACGCCGATCCAGCTGTCGGCCGAGCGGCTGCAGATGAAGCTGTCGGACAAGCTCGCGCCGTCCGACGCGGACGTGCTCAAGCGCGGCGCGACGATGATCGTGAACCAGGTGGCCGCGATGAAGCGGATGGTCGACGATTTCCGCGAATACGCGCGCACGCCGCCGGCTGTGCTCGCGAACCTGCAGTTGAACGACCTGGCGAGCGAGGTGCTCGGGTTGTACGGCGTCGGCGAAGGCAAGAGCCCGATCGTCGCCGAGCTCGCGCCGTCGCTGCCGGTGATTCGCGGCGACGCGACGCAATTGCGCCAGGTGATTCACAACCTGCTGCAGAATGCGCAGGATTCGGTCGCGGAGTCCGCGCATCCGCGTGTGTTGATCGAAACCAAGACAGTAGAATATGGCGACCCCGACGCCGAAGGCAAAACGCGCGTCGCGGTACGTCTGACCGTGTCCGACAACGGGCCCGGTTTTCCGGCACGCATCCTGACCCGCGCGTTCGAGCCTTACGTGACGACGAAGGCGAAGGGCACGGGGCTCGGGCTGGCCACGGTCAAGAAAATCGTTGACGAGCACGGCGCGCGGATCGATCTGCGCAATCGCATGCACGGCGAGACCGTCGAGGGTGCGCAGGTGTCGATCCTCTTCCTGCAGATGGCGAGCGATACGCCAGGCGCCGAACCGGGCGCACAGGACGGGGCGACGCCCGCCAAGACAAAAGCAAGTGAGCAGACAAAGGCAGCGTAAATGGCAACCATCCTGGTGGTAGATGATGAAATGGGCATCCGGGAATTGCTCTCGGAGATCCTCAGCGATGAAGGACATGTCGTCGAGGCGGCGGAGAACGCGCAGGCCGCGCGGGAATACCGGCTGAAGCAGGCGCCCGATCTCGTGCTGCTCGATATCTGGATGCCCGATACCGACGGCGTCACGCTGCTCAAGGAATGGGCGGCGCAGGGGCTGCTGACGATGCCCGTGATCATGATGTCCGGGCACGCGACGATCGATACGGCCGTCGAGGCGACGAAGATCGGCGCGCTCGATTTCCTCGAGAAACCGATCGCGCTGCAGAAGCTGCTGAAATCGGTCGAGCATGGTCTCGCACGCGGCGCGGCGCCCGTATCCGCGAACGCGGCGGCGAAGGCGGGCGGCGGCCAGCCCGCAGGCCCGGCGGCGGTCGCGTCCGCGGCGGCGCTGCCGACGCTCGGCGACGACATGGCGTCGGCGCTCGGCCTCGCGGGCCAGACGGCCGCGATCCCGTTCGACATCCCGCTGCGCGAAGCGCGCGATGCGTTCGAGCGCGCGTACTTCGAATATCACCTCGCGCGCGAGAACGGCAGCATGACGCGCGTCGCGGAGAAGACGGGCCTCGAGCGCACGCACCTGTATCGCAAGCTCAAGCAGCTCGGCGTCGAGCTCGGCAAGAAGCCGCCCGAAGGCGCGCTGTAAAATTTTTTGCGAAAGCACTTGCTTAGGGGTGAATAGCTCGATATACTTTCATTCTTCGTTGGCCCGGTAGCTCAGTTGGTAGAGCAGCGGATTGAAAATCCGCGTGTCGATGGTTCGATTCCGTCCCAGGCCACCAGCATTCAAAACCCCAAGAATCGGAAGGTTCTTGGGGTTTTTCGTTTGTGGTGGGTATCGCGTGTCGTGGGCCGTGGGCCCGGCAGCATTCGCCGGGGCATGATAAAATCCGTGCCCGCTCAATGACTTAGCGCATCGCTTCATGCGCATGGTCGGCCGCCCGCGGCGCGCCTGCCGTGGCGCGCGGCAACGATGCCGCGCGATGAGCGGTATAAGCGCGCCGCCGCATTCTCGGCCGACCGCGCTGCCTATACTGGTCGAGCCGGCGCAGGCCGGCCGTGTCGGGCCGCCCGGCGGCAGCCGGCCTCGGGGCGCAGCGCGACGCGAGCCTACACATTCACGGAGTATCACGGTGATTCGGACAGACGCTAAAGACGGCGCGCTCGTGTTGTTTTCCGGCGGGCAGGATTCCGCCACGTGCGTGGCATGGGCCCTCGAACGCTACCAGACGGTCGAGACGCTCGGCTTCGATTACGGCCAGCGTCATCGCGTCGAGCTCGAGTGTCGCGAAGGCGTGCGCGAAGCGTTGAAGCGCAAGTTTCCGGCGTGGTCGGACCGGCTCGGCGACGATCACATGATCGACCTGTCGGTGCTCGGCGCGATCAGCGATACCGCGATGACGCGCACGATCGAGATCGAGACGGCGGCGAACGGCCTGCCGAATACGTTCGTGCCGGGCCGCAACCTGATGTTCATGACGATCGCCGCGGCGATCGCCTATCGCCGCGGGCTGCGCGTGCTGGTCGGCGGGATGTGCGAGACCGATTTCTCGGGCTATCCGGACTGCCGCGACGACACGATGAAGGCGCTGCAGGTCGCGCTGAATCTCGGCATGGATACGCGCATCGTGCTCGAGACGCCGCTGATGTGGCTCGACAAGGCGCAGACGTGGCAACTCGCCGAACAGCTCGGCGGCGACGCGCTCGTCGAACTGATCCGCGTCGAGACGCACACGTGCTACGTGGGCGAGCGCGCGGAGCTGCACGACTGGGGCTTCGGCTGCGGCGAATGCCCGGCCTGCAAGCTGCGCAAGCGCGGCTACGAAGCCTACCTGAAGGGCGAGCGGGTGACCGAAGCGCCGTTGTGACGCGGCTCGCGCGGGCAGCGCTTGATGGACAACGGATTCTGATCGACAACGAGCGGCGCGAGCCGGACGAAGCACGATGACTTACGCGGTCAAGGAAATTTTCTACACGTTGCAGGGCGAGGGCGCGAACGCGGGCCGGCCGGCCGTGTTCTGCCGGTTCGCCGGCTGCAATCTGTGGTCGGGCCGCGAAGAGGACCGTGCGGAGGCCGTGTGCCGCTTCTGCGATACCGACTTCGTCGGCACCGACGGCGAGAACGGCGGCAAGTTCAAGGACGCCGCCGCGCTCGTCGCGACGATCGCGGGCCTGTGGCCGGAAGGCGAAGCGCACCGCTTCGTCGTCTGCACGGGCGGCGAGCCGATGCTGCAGCTCGACCAGCCGCTCGTCGACGCGCTGCATGCGGCAGGCTTCGAGATCGCGATCGAGACCAACGGTTCGCTGCCGGTGCTCGAATCGATCGACTGGATCTGCGTGAGCCCGAAGGCCGATGCGCCGCTCGTCGTCACGAAGGGCAACGAACTGAAGGTCGTCGTGCCGCAGGACAACCAGCGGCTCGCCGACTACGCGAAGCTCGATTTCGAGTATTTTCTCGTGCAGCCGATGGACGGCCCGTCGCGCGATCTCAATACGAAGCTCGCGATCGACTGGTGCAAGCGTCATCCGCAGTGGCGGCTGTCGATGCAGACCCACAAATATCTGAACATTCCCTGAGCCACGGCTTTTGACATCGTGCTGATTACCCGAAAACTCGAATTCGACGCGGGCCACCGCATCCCCGATCACCGCAGCCAGTGCAGGAACCTGCACGGCCATCGCTACGTGCTCGAAATCACGCTGCGCGGCGATCTCGTCGATACGGAAGGGGCGCCCGACCGCGGCATGGTGATGGATTTCGCCGACGTGAAGGCGCTCGCGATGGAGCACCTCGTCAGCAAGTGGGACCACGCGTTCCTGGTCTATGCGCGTGACGAGGTCGTGCGCTCGTTCCTCGAGCAGATGGCCGACCACAAGACCGTCGTGATCGACCGGATCCCGACCGTCGAGAATCTCGCGGCGATCGCGTTCGACATCCTCGCGAACGTGTACGACGCGCACTACGGCGTGAACCTGCGCCTCGAGCGCGTGCGGCTGTACGAAACGCCGAACTGCTGGGCCGACGTCGAGCGCCAGCTCGGCCGCTGATCCTGCCTGCCCCGGCAGCCCCGCCGTGCGGCGCGGGCTGCCCGTCGATGCGCTTTCGCGCGCCCACGCCCCCGCGGTCTCGCCGCCGCCAGTCCCGCGCCGGTACGGCTTCCTCCGTCAGTTCCCGCATCGAGCACCCCGCCGCGCTATGATCGTCGTGCGGCGCCGAAAAACGCTCGCGTGACCCATTGCGCGGCCCGCGCTGTCAGATCGGCCGTCCCGGGCCGACTCACGTTCTCGGGCGCGCGATCCGCCGCCGCCGTGCTTCGCTTGCCCGGCGGCGGGCGTTTCGCTTCGCCTGTTGCTTGTCCCGTTCGATTGCCGTTCCGCTCCGGAGGCCGTATCGATGAGCACGCTCACCAATTCCCTCAAACAACGCCTGCGCGACGGTGACGAGCCGCTGTACGGCCTGTGGCTGTCGCTCGGCAGCGACTCGGCCGCGGAAGCGCTCGCGCACGCCGGTTACGACTGGCTCTGCATCGACATGGAGCATGCGCCGAACGACAGTCGCGACGTGGCGTCGCAACTGCGCGCGATCGCCGCCGCGCACCTGCCGAGCGAGCCGGTCGTGCGCGTGCCGGCGCGCGAGCCGTGGCTCGTGAAGCGCGCGCTCGACGCCGGCGCGCGCACGCTGATGTTCCCGTGTATCGAGACGCCCGACGACGCCGCGCACGCGGTGCGGCTCACGCGCTTCCCGTCTCCCGAAACGCCCGACGGGCTGCGCGGCGTCGCGGGCATGGTGCGCGCGGCGGCGTTCGGCATGCGACGCGACTACCTGCAGACGGCGAATGCGCAAGTCGCGGTGGTCGTGCAGGTCGAATCGGCGCGCGGCGTCGACGAAGTCGAGCGGATCGCGGCGACGCCGGGCGTCGATTGCGTGTTCGTCGGTCCGGCCGACCTCGCGGCGAGCCTCGGGCATCTCGGCGATATCCGCCATCCGGACGTCGAAACCGCGATGGCGCGCGTGCTCGCGGCCGGCAAGCAGGCGGGCGTCGCGGTCGGCATCTTCGCGGCCGATACGGCGGCCGCGCGCCAGTACCGCGAGGCCGGCTACCGGATGATCACGGTGTCGGCCGACGTGAGCTGGCTGTTGCGCGCGGCGCGACAGGCGTTGCAGGAGGTACGGTCATGAACGGCGCAGACGGTGCGTGCCGCAGGCGCGCGCGGATCGGGGCGATGGTCGGCCTGTGGGCCGTGTGGGCGGCGGCGGCCGCGCAGGGTGCGCCGCAAGCGAAGCCCGATCCGTCGCGCGAGACGCAATCGGCGGTCGCCGACTACAACGCGGGCGACTATCGCGCGGCACTGGTGCAGTTCCACGATGCGGCCGAGCGCGGCGATCGCCTCGCGCAGTTCAATTACGCGATGATGCTGCTGACGGGCGAAGGCGTGACGGCGAACGTCGACGAAGGGCTGCGCTGGCTGAAGCGCGCGGCGGAAGCGAACATGTCGCATGCGCAGTACGTGTACGGCCGGATGTTCGACGACGGCGAGTTCGTCGCGCGCAATCCGGCCGAAGCGCACCGCTGGTTCCTGCGGGCCGCGAAGCAGGGGCACGTGCAGGCCGCGCTGTCGCTCGCGAACCAGTTTCTGGACGGGCGCGGCACGCCGCGCGACAACCGGCAGGCGTTCACGTGGTACAAGCAGGCCGCCGACGCCGGCGAGCCCACCGCGCAGTACGTGACCGCATCGTTCTACGAGCGCGGCGGCGACGGCGTCACGCAGAACCTGAACATCGCACGGGCGTATTACGCGGCGGCCGCCGCGCAGGGCGACGAGACGGCCGGCCTGAAATTCAAGGAGCTGAGCGCGCGGCTGAAGGCGCCGGCATCGGGCGCCGGCGTGGGGCAAGACAAGCCGCGCGCGCCGCCGCAGTAAGCGGCCGCATTCGGCGGGCCCGATGCAAAACGGCGCGTCGCGGCGCCGTTTGCGTGTGCTGCGCGGTACGGTGCCGGCCGCGCGATCAGCTCTTCATCAGCCGCCGCTGCCGGCCGACGCTCATGATCATCCCGATCGCGATGCCGAGCGTCGTGAGCGCGGTGCCGCCGTAACTCATGAACGGCAGCGGCACGCCGACGACCGGCAGCACGCCGCTCACCATCCCGATGTTGACGAACGCGTAGACGAAGAACGCGAGCGTGAGCGAGCCCGCGAGCAGCCGGCCGAACTGTGTCGCGCCCTGCGCGGCGATGTAGAGGCCGCGCGCGATCAGCGCCATGTACAGCGCCAGCAGCACGAGCCCGCCGGCGAGCCCCCATTCCTCCGAGAACACCGCGAAGATGAAGTCGGTGTGCTTTTCGGGGATGAATTCGAGGTGGGCCTGCGTGCCTTTCAGGTAGCCCTTGCCGAGCACGCCGCCCGAGCCGATCGCGATCACCGCCTGGATCGTGTGGAAGCCCTTGCCGAGCGGGTCGGACGTCGGGTCGAGCAGCGTGCACACCCGGTGCTTCTGGTAGTCGTGCATCAGCGGCCACTGCACTTCGGGCTGGCAGATGCGTTCCTCGAACACGGCGATCGAGCCGACCGCGATCACGCCCGCGACGAGCACCGGCACGATCAGCTTGAACGACAGGCCGGCCAGATAGATCACGAAGAAGCCGGCCGCGAACACGAGCAGGCCGGTGCCGAGGTCGGGCTGCTTCGCGATCAGCCCGACCGGCACCATCAGGATCCCGAACGCCGCGACGAAGTCGTACCAGCGCAGCCCGCCTTCGCGGCGCTGGTAGTACCACGCGAGCATCAGCGGCGTCGCGATCTTGAGGATTTCCGACGGCTGGATCACGACGCCGACGTTCAGCCAGCGCTTCGCGCCCTTCTTGGTCATCCCGAACAGCGCGACGGCGATCAGCAGCGTGACCCCGAACGTGTAGAGCGGGACCGCGAAGCGCATCAGCGTGGTCGGCGGGATGTTGGCGATCACCCACATCAGCACGAAGGTCAGCAGGATGTTGCGCAACTGGTCCTCGACGCGGCCCGGCACGTCGATCGACGCGCTGTACAGCGTGACGATGCCGACGCACAGCAGCAGGAACACGATGAGGGCGAGCGGGCGGTCGAAGCCCGCGAACATCTGCTTGATCTTGTCGAGCCAGGCGCGCTTGTCGAATTGCATGCCTTTCTCCGTTAATGAGCGGTGCCGGCGTCCGCCGCTTTCGCGGGGGCCGTCGCACGATGGTTGTCGTCCCGCGGCGCGGCGACGAGCGGTTGCGCGTCGCTGGCGGGCCGGCGCGGGCGGTGCGGGCGCCGGATCGGCGGCAGGCTCGCGGCCATCGGCGCCGCGGCGCTCGCGTCGGCCGGCGC
>NZ_JAUJRI010000029.1:0-70324 GCF_030504405.1 Burkholderia sp. AU44665
ATGCTCCGCACCCCGCCGTTACCAGCGACGCACGACCGAGTGGGCTACTGCTGGCAGAACAGCAGGTCTTGTCCGGTTGCTATTGGCAAGACAGTTGTGATAGCGACTTTCAGGTCGCACCTGTATGGATATACAGTATATGGCAATGCGTCCGCGTCGCACAGTACTGGTACGAAACCGGTTTTCGTCGGAAGAAACCGAGGAAAAGCCGGCGCGCCCGTCATGGCCCGCCACGCCGCGCCGGTTCGGGCGCAACGCGCCAGCCGCGTTGACAGCTTTACGTTATGCTGTCCGCCGACCCGGTCCATGCCATCGGAGGAGACTTGAAACGAACGATTCGTGCAATCGCATGCGCGACCATTGCGCTGGTACTGCCAGGAGCAACGTTCGCGCTGACCGACGGCAACGCGCAATACGACGACTGCATGCTCAATGCGCTACGTGAGAGCCGCAACGGCGCCGCCGCGCAGTTGATCCAGCGCTCGTGCGACGCGCTGTACCGCAACAACGCGATGCTGCTGCCGCGCGAACGGCGCTTTCACGAATGCGTCGTGCAGTCGCTGCCGGGTGTGCGCGACAACTACGCGATCCAGCAGATCATGTCGATCTGCTCGCGGCGCGGGGAGATGTGAGCGGTCAGTCGTAGAGCCAGCGTCCCGCTTTTGCCGATGCGATCAGCATTCGAACATTCAGATCCGGAACACGATGGATCACTTTTTTCTTGAATGGATTGATCAAGTCTAAAAATGAGGAATCGTCTTCCGGGTAATATTTTTTTATATCGAATCCACTTAAATCAACATTAAATTTCACCGAATACTCCCGCATCAGATCCTCGATCTCACAATCATCAAAGCTCAAGTCCAGATCCAAATCGGTACCTTCCGTTATCTCATCAACCACGAATGAAATAGGCAATCCAGATTTCTTCCTTACAAACTCAATCACCCTTTTCTCAAGATCTACCATAGCCTATCTCCCTCCCTTGCCACTCTATTGTAGTGGGCCACCGTCTTGCCGGCGACAATGGCGGCGGGATGCAGGTACCGGAAGCGACATACTGGTTTTAGCTTCAAACGACGGCGCCGAAGATAGATGCGAATGTGGCAGACCGTTAGAAAACCTCATTATCGGCGACACGCGAGTGCAATTTCGAGATCGTTTTTCCTGCCTCGCCCGTGCAAATCAAACGCGTGAAAGCGGATTTGAGCAACGCCTACGCGACGGCAACAAAACACGGTTCACCGCCGACGAAAAAAAGGCCCGCACACGTGCAGGCCTTCATTCGATCAACCGATCGCGTTCAGAACGACGCGACCATCGAGCCCTTGAACTGCTTCTTGATGAACTCCTTCACTTCCGGCGACTGGTACGCCTTCACCAGCTTCTTCACCCACGGCTGATCCTTGTCCTTCGCGCGCACGGCGATCAGGTTCGCGTACGGGCTCGTCAGCGCTTCGAGCGCGATCGCGTCCTTGGTCGGCTGCAGGTTCGCGGCCAGTGCGTAGTTCGTGTTGATCACGGCCGCGTCGACGTCCGACAGCACGCGCGGCAGTTGCGCGGCATCGAGTTCCGAGATCTTCAGCTTCTTCGGGTTCTCGGCGATGTCGAGCACCGTCGCGTTGTTGCCGCCCGTGCCGGCGCCCGCCTTCAGCTTGATCACGCCTTGCGTCTGCAGCAGCAGCAGCGCGCGGTTCTCGTTCGACGGATCGTTCGGCACCGCGAGCTTCGCGCCCTGCGGCAGATCCTTCAGCGACTTGAACTTCTTCGAATACACGCCGATCGGCGAGATGTAGGTCAGGCCCGCGCTGACGAGCTTGTAGCCGCGCTGCTTCACCTGGCTGTCGAGGTAAGGCTGATGCTGGAAGCTGTTCGCGTCCAGGTCGCCCGAATCGAGCGCCGCGTTCGGCTGCACGTAGTCGTTGAACTCGATGACCTTCACGTTCAGGCCTTCCTTCTCCTTCGCGACCTTCTGCACGACTTGCCACACTTGCGCATCCGGGCCGGCGACCGTGCCGACCTTGATCACCTTGTCTTCGGCGTGCGCGCCTGCCGACAGCGTCAGCGCGGCGCCGGTGGCCAGCACGGAAAATACCTTCAGGAGACTGCGACGCTTCATCTGTTTCTCGCTTTCTTGCTTGACTGAAATGGGGCGCGATACGGGTATGCCCGGACTCGCACGAAGGGGCAAATGGTGTCACAGGATCGGCGGGAAGTGAAATACATCCCGCTCATATGGGTATGCACCAGAGCAGTGCCGGCGATCGCTGCACGACTCGGCCGTTAGTTGCGTTCCTGCCGCGACGCATCCCCCTCACGCGGCATGCGTCACGCCGCCGCCAGCCCGTCGGCCGCCTTCGCGCTACCGAATGCCGGTTCGGCCGCCGTGCCACGGGCTCCCTGCGACGACGGGCCGCCGGTATTGCCGACCCGGAACGCGCCGACCGCGTCGCGCAGCCGCGCGCCCTGTTCCTGCAGCGACGCGGCCGCCGCCGCGGCTTCCTCGACCAGCGCCGCGTTCTGCTGCGTCACCTGGTCCATCTGCGTGACCGCGCGGCCGACCTGCGTGATGCCGCTCGCCTGCTCCTCGGACGCGGCCGCGATCTCGCCCATGATGTCGGTCACGCGCGCGACCGCCTGCAGGATCTCGCCCATCGTCGTGCCGGCCTGGCCGACCAGCGCCGAGCCGTTGCGCACGCGCTCGACCGAATCGACGATCAGCGCGCGAATCTCCTTCGCGGCCGTCGCGCTGCGTTGCGCGAGCGAGCGCACCTCGCCCGCGACCACCGCGAAGCCGCGGCCCTGCTCGCCCGCGCGCGCGGCCTCGACCGCCGCGTTGAGCGCGAGGATGTTGGTCTGGAACGCGATGCCCTCGATCACGCCGATGATGTCGGCGATCTTGCGCGAGCTGTCGTCGATCTCGCCCATCGTGCCGATCACGCGGTTCACGACGTCGCTGCCCGTGCGCGCGATGTCCGACGCGTTGTTCGCGAGCCCGCTCGCCTGTCGCGCGTTGTCGGCGTTCTGCTTCACCGTCGCGGTCAGTTGCTCCATGCTCGCGGCCGTTTCCTCGAGCGACGCGGCCTGCTCCTCGGTGCGCTGCGACAGGTCGTCGTTGCCGGCCGAGATCTGGCGGCTCGCCGACGCGATCGATTCGGCCGACTGGCGAATCCCGCCGATCGTCGCCTGCAGCCGCGCCTGCATGTCGTGCATCGCGGCCATCATGCTCGTGCGGTCGCCCGCGCGCACCGGCACCGGCTGCGTGAGGTCGCCCCGCGCGATGCGCGCCGCGAGCGCGGCCGCTTCGTCCGGCTCGCCGCCGAGACTGCCGCGCACGTTGCGGATAATCACCAGCATCGCCGCGCTGATCACGAGGCCGATCACGAACACCACGGCCAGGTGGCCGAGCAGCGTGCGGTAGTAGACGGTGTCGATGTCCTTCAGGAACACGCCGCTCGAGATGTTCCAGTCCCACGGCGCGAACCGCGTGACGTAGCTGATCTTCGGCACGGCCGTCTCGCTGTGCGGCAGCCGCCCGCGATATTCGGCGAACCCGCTGCCGGTCGCCTTCGCCGCGTTCAGGATCGTCACGAACAGCGGCTTGCCGTCCGGATCGAGATAGTCGCCGACCTGCGTGTTGACGAGCTTCGGCAGCGTCGGATGCATCAGCACGACCGGCTTCGAATCCATCACGAACACGTAGCCCGAATCGCCGTAGCGCATCGCGGCGAGGCTCGCGAGCGCGTCGCGCTTCGCGTCGGCCTCGGGCAGCGTGCCGCTCTGCGCGAGCGCGTGATAGGCCTTCACGATGCCCGCCGCCGAATCGACGAGATTCGCGATGCCCGCCTTGCGTTCGGCGAGCATCGTCGCGCGCGTCTCGTAGGCGCTCCATGCGCCGACGCCCAGAAGACCGATCCATACCAGCGCAAGCGCGAGCCACAGCTTGCGGTTCAAACTCATTCTGCTCATCTGCGTGCCTCTGTCGATGTCGATGCCTCCGGCGCGCGAACGGCCTGCCGCGCGCAAACGGTTGCTCTTTCATTTACGGCAACGAGGCTTACATCTTGAATACGCGCGGCCGCGGCGAACCGGCGATCGACAGGCGGCGCCACCCGCCACCCGCCACCCGCCACGCGGCTCGCCGGCGCGACAGCCCGCATCCGCTGTGCTAAAAAGACCGGCTGGCCGGTGCGCGGCGCGCCGGCATCATTCCAGGGCCATCCATGTACGTCATCGACATCCACTACACCGCGTCGCTCGAGCGCATCGACGACGCGCTCGAACGCCACCGCGCGTATCTGCAGCCGCAATTCGACAAGGGCATTTTCATCGCGGCGGGGCCGAAAGTGCCGCGCGAAGGCGGCGTGATCCTCGCGGCCCGCATCGATCGCGACGAACTCGACGCGATCCTCGAGACCGACCCGTTCGTCACCGAGGGGCTCGCCACCTATCGCGTGACGGAATTCCGGATCACGCGCGCCGCCTCCGGCTTCAACGTGCCGGCGCTGCCGTAACGCGGCTGCGGCGCGACGCACGCGCATGCCGACGCGCCGCCCGGCGGGCAGCGCATGCGCACACAATGAGAGAGGGAAACGTGACGGCGCGAAACGGCCGTCACGTACAACGCCGGGCCGGGCGCCCGGCTGCTGCCGGTCAGTCGACCAGCAGCTTCAGGTCGTGGACCCACGGGGCCGGGCCCTGGCCGTCGCGCACGAACAGGCGCAGCTTGCCGTCGCGGTCGAACACGTAGCTCGCGGCCGTGTGATCCATCGTGTAGCTGCCGGGCGTCTTGCCGGGCACCTTCGCGTAATACACGCGGAAATCCTTCGTGACCTTCTTCAGCGCCGCTTCGTCGGCCGGCCGCAGGCCGATGAACGACGGATCGAACGCGGGCACGTACTGGCCGAGCAGCGCCGGCGTGTCGCGCTCCGGATCGACGGTGACGAACAGCACCTGCACGCGCTTCGCGGCATCGGGCCCGAGCTGCTTCAGCGCTTCGGAGAGCTCGGCCATCGTGGTCGGGCACACGTCCGGGCAGTGCGTATAGCCGAAGAACATCACGACGGCCTTGCCCTTGAAATCGGCGAGCGTGCGGACCTTGCCGGTCGTATCGGGCAGCGAAAAGTCGCTGCCGAACTGCGTGTTGCCGGTGATGTCGAGATTCTGGAATTTCGGCGCGTTGTCGCATCCGGCAAGCAGCAGCGCTGCCGCGAATGCGCACGCGAGCATCCAGCCTTGGCGCGCGCGGCGCCCGAACCGTGATGGGAGCATTGCGTTCAAACCGTGCGGTTACACGCCGAGCAGCGGGCGTGCATAGTGATCGACGAGCAGCGCGACGAACAGCAGCGACAGATAGACGATCGAGTAGCGGAAGGCCTTGCGGGCGAGTTCGTCCGAATAGTCGCGATGGATCTTCCACGCATACGCGAGGAACACCGCGCCGAGCAGCACCGCGCTCGTCAGGTAGACGGCGCCGCTCATGCCGGAAATGAACGGCATCATCGTGACCGCGAACAGGATCACCGTGTACAGCAGGATGTGCAGCCGCGTGAACTGCTCGCCGTGCGTGACGGGCAGCATCGGCAGCCCGGCGTTCTCGTAATCCTTGCGGCGATAGAGCGCCAGCACCCAGAAATGCGGCGGCGTCCATACGAAGATGATCAGCACGAGGATCCACGCGTCGCCCGGCACCGCGCCGGTGACGGCGGCCCAGCCGAGCGCCGGCGGCATCGCACCCGACGCGCCGCCGATCACGATGTTCTGCGGCGTCATCGGCTTGAGCAGCAGCGTGTAGACCACCGCGTAGCCGACGAACGTCGCGATCGTCAGCCACATCGTCAGCGGATTCGTGAACGTATAGAGCGTCCAGGCGCCGACGCTGCCGAGCACGGCCGAGAACAGCAGGATCTGCGGCGTCGTGATCTCGCCGCGCGCGGACGGACGCCACGCGGTGCGGCGCATCATCGCGTCGATCTTCTGTTCGACGAGGCAGTTGATCGCGAACGCGGCGCCGGCCAGCAGCCAGATGCCGACCGTGCCGCCGATCAGCACATGCCACGGCACCATGCCCGGCGTCGCGAGGAACATGCCGATCACCGCGCAGAACACCGCGAGCTGCGTGACGCGCGGCTTCGTCAGCGCCATGTACTGGGAAAAGCGGCTACCGGGCGATTGGGAGAGGGTGCTTTGCATGGGGGCGGTCACGCCGGGGCGGCGTCGCGCGCAGGCTGCGCGACACGGCCGGGGCGGCTTGAAAGGATGCGAAAGTTTAACATGACGACGAGCAGCAGCAGGATCGCGGCCCCGCCGTTGTGCGCGACGGCGACGGGCAGCGGCCACTGCAGCACGATGTTGGTCAGCCCCGTCACGAACTGCAGCAGGACGACCAGCAGCACGCCGTTCGCGGGCCGCCGCAGCGACTCGAAGCGGCGCATTTTCAGCGCGAACGCAACCAGGTACGCGACCACGACGAACGCGAACGTGCGGTGCGTCCAGTGGATCGCCACCAGCGCGTCCTGCGTGATCGCGTCGCCGTCCTTCGTCATCCCGAGCGCGCGCCACAGGTGGAAGCCGTGCTGGAAGTCCATCGGCGGAATCCACTGGCCGTTGCAGGTCGGGAAGTCGGTGCACGCGAGCACCGCGTAGTTGGTGCTCACCCAGCCGCCGAGCGCGATCTGCACGACGAGCAGCACGAGCGCCGCCAGCGCGGCCGCGCGGTAACGCCCGGCCTCGGGGTCATGCGACGGCAGCGGCGTCTGCCGCGCCGCGAGCCAGCCGAGCGTGCCGAGCAGCGTGAGGCCGAGCAGCAGGTGGATCGTGACGATCACCGGCTGCAGCTTCATCGTGACCGTCCATGCGCCGAACGCGCCCTGCACGAGAATCAGCAGCAGCAGGCTCGTCGGCCACCACGGCGACACGTGCAGCGGGCGGCGGCGCAGCCGCGCGGCCCACGCAATCACCACCTGCGCGATGATCAGCACGCCGATCGCCATCGCGAAATAGCGGTGGATCATCTCGATCCACGCCTTCGTCATGCTGACGGGCCCCGTCGGCATCGCCTGATGCGCGGCCGTGATCGCCGCGTGCGCGATGAACGGCGACGACGTGCCGTAGCAGCCGGGCCAGTCGGGGCAGCCGAGGCCCGAATCGGTCAGCCGCGTGAAGCCGCCGAACATCACGAGGTCGAGGGTCAGGAACGTGGTGATCCACACGAGCTTGCGGAACTTGTCGTCGTCGGCCTTCACCCACACGTACGACAGCGGCAGCAGCGCGATGCACAGGCCGATCAGGCCGAGTTGCAGTAGATACGACATCGGAATGGTGCCTCGTTCTCTCGCCTTAACCGATGCTCGACCACTTCAGCAGCTTCGTCACGTCCGACTTGATCTTGCTGGGATTCGGGTCTTTCGGGAAACGCATCATCAGGTTGCCGTTCGGGTCGACCAGATAGAGGTGGTCGCTGTCCTTCGTGCCGGCGTCGGCGGGCAGCCACGCAGCCACCGCGGCCGGATCGGCGACGAGCCGGCGCGTGTCCGGATACGCGTCCAGCACCTTCTGCGGCACCGCGCCCGCATCGCTGCGCAGCCACACCATCGTGATCCGGTGCCGCTCGCCCGCCTGCGTGACGCGGATCTGCCGCATGAAATAGAGCTTCTTCGCGCACGCGTCGTCGCATGCGCTGCGGTCGGTCATCACGAACAGCCAGACGCCGCGCAGCGACGACAGCGGCACCGTCTTGCCGGTTTCGTCGGTCACCTGCAGATCGGCCGGGATCGGGCGCTGCGGCTCGATCAGCGTGCCGTAGTTTGTCGATCCGCCCTTCGGCTTGATCACGTAATAGGTGAAGTACGACGCGATCATCGGCGCGGCGCACACGAGCCCCAGCAGCACGAGCATCCAGCGGCCGCGCTTGCGGGCCGCCTGCGACATCGGCGCGGCGGCCGGACCCTGACGGGAAGATTGCATGGACAAATCAGACCTCTCGAAACGAACCCGCGGCGCCGGCGCCGCGTCCTGGCACGACGCTCACGCGCCGGCCGACTTCTTCGCCGCACGCCGCGCGGCGTACAGGCCGAAGCCGAGCGCGGCGGCCGCCATCGCCCACCACTGAAACATGTAACCGTAATTGCGCTCGACGCCGGTCGTCGCCGCCGGCCAGTCGCGCACGAGCTTGTCGCCGTCGTCGCTCGTCTGCTGGATCACGAACGGCTGCAGCGGCAGCCCGGTTTCCTTCGCATACGCGGCGACGTCGAGGTTCTGCCGGATCTTCTGGTGCGCGGCCGACCCGCCTTCGCCGAGCTCGAACGCGCGCGACGCGTCGGCGCGCGCGATGCCGACGATCTCGACGTCGCCCGCCGGCGTCGCGAACGGCTCGATCGCCGTGCGATCGGCGATGTTGCGCGGCAGCCAGCCGCGATTCACGAGCACGACGCCGCCGCCCGTGAGTTTAAGCGGCATCACGACGTAAAAGCCCGGCTGGTCGTTATACGGCCGATTGTCGAGGAACACCGCCTGCTCCGGCATGAAACGGCCCTTTGCCCGCACGCGATGAAACTCGATCGACGCGAGCGGAACCGGCTGCGCGCCGATGTCGACGGGCGCCGCCTGCTCATAGCGCGCGATGCTCGCCTGCAGCGCTTCCTTCTGGTGCGCGCGGTCGCGCTGCCAGAAACCGAGACGGATCGTGACGGCGACGACGACGAGGATCAGCAGCGCGGGCAGCCAGCGAATCTTCATCGTGCGGCCCGCCCGGCACATCCGCGAAAACGAAGTGCGATAATTATCCTCTTCCTTTCGAATTGCCGTCGTCCGGTTCGTGTCATGCACATCCTCGTTCCCATCGCCTTCGTCCTCATCATTGCCAGCATGGGCTCGGCGCTCTACTTCATGATGCACGACCGCGGCCACACGAAACGCATGGTCTGGTCGCTCGCCACCCGCGTCGGGCTGTCGGTGTCGCTGTTCCTGCTCATCCTGTTCGCGAACTGGATGGGCTGGATCCATTCGACCGGCCTGCCGATCGGGCGTTGATGCCGTTGCCGCTGTGGCACGCCGTGACCGCTGTGACATTTAGCCGCACGGCCGCGCCACCAAGCAAAAGCGCCGCCTGACTGAGTCGCGGCGGCGCCGGGGCCGTGTCGCTCGCGGCTTCGCCGCCGCGCCCACGACACCAATGAAAACGGCCCGCGCATCGCTGCGCGGGCCGTTTTTCCATTTACAGCCAGTAGACGACGACGTACAGGCCGAGCCAGACGACGTCGACGAAGTGCCAGTACCACGCGGCGCCTTCGAATGCGAAGTGATGATCGGGCTTGAAGTGGCCGCGGATCATCCGCACCAGCACCACCGCGAGCATCGTGCCGCCGAGGAACACGTGGAAGCCGTGGAAGCCGGTCAGCAGGAAGAACGTCGAACCGTACACGCCCGAGTTCAGCGTCAGGTTCAGTTCGTTGTACGCGTGGTAGTACTCGAAGCCCTGCAGGAACAGGAAGCAGATCCCGAACACGAGCGTCGCGGCCAGCCATGCGATCGCCTTCTTGCGATGATCGTCGCGCAGCGCGTGGTGCGAGATCGTCAGCGTCACGCCCGACGACAGCAGGAACGCGGTGTTCAGCGTCGGGACCGGCCACGGGCCCATCGTCTTGAAGTGACCGGCGAGCGCGGCGGGGCCTTCGTTCGGCCACACGGCGGAGAAATCCGGCCAGATCAGCTTGTAGTCGAGGCTGCCGAGCTGGTGCAGCGCGATTTCACGCGCATAGAACAGCGCGCCGAAGAACGCGCCGAAGAACATGACTTCCGAGAAGATGAACCAGCTCATGCTCCAGCGGTACGACTTGTCGACGTTCTTGCCGTAATGACCGCCTTCCGATTCGGCGATCGCGTCGCCGAACCAGTGATACAGCGTGAAGAGCAACCACAGCAGGCCGAGCAGCGCCGTGAACGGCGCCCAGTCGTGACCGTTGATCCACAGCGCTACCGAGCCGAGCATGACCAGCAGGCCGATGGCCGCGCTGATCGGATGCTGCGACGGATGCGGCACGAAATAGTACGGGGTCTGGTTTTGACCGCTCATGCTTGATTCTCCACTTCAGTCCAATTTGTGTACCGGAAACCGCTCCGGCTTTATTTCTTGCGCGGCGAGACCGCCACCGCTCGTTCCTGCACGCCGCGCCGTGGCGCCGCGCACTGCATTCTGTCTGGCCCCGGGCCGCTAGCCGCGCGCCCTCAACCCACCACCGCACGCACGATCAGGATCAGCACGCCGATGAACACGCCGGCCGCGATCAACGCGACGATCAGCACGTGCAGCGGATTGAGCTGCGTCGCGTCGGCCTCCAGGTCGCGCCGCTTGCGCACCCCGAAGAACGACCACAGCACCGCTTTCAGCGCCTGACCGAACGTTCCGCTCCGCTTGGTTTCCGTCATCGCCCCGTCTCCGTCATGCGTCCGGCTTCGCCGTACCCTGCGCCGCCGCCGTACTGCGCTGCGCCGGGGCCGGCGTGGCCGGGGTATTCAGCTCGAAGAACGTGTACGACAGCGTGATCGTCTTCACGTCCTTCGGCAATTTCGGGTCGATCACGAACACCACCGGCATCTTGCGCGACTCGTTCGCGGTCAGCGTCTGCTGCGTGAAGCAAAAGCACTCGATCTTCTTGAAGAACTCCGTCGCCTGCTTCGGCGCGTAGCTCGGAATCGCCTGCGCGACGACCGGCCGGCCCTGCCCGTTCGTCACGTCGTACACGATCGTCGTCAGTTCGCCCGGGTGCACGTCGAGGCTGTTGTGCTCCGGCTTGAACCCGAGCGGCCCGCGTGCGTTCGCATCGAACTCGACCGACACCGTGCGGCTGTAGTCGACCTGCGAGTTCTTCACCTCGCGCTCGCTGACATCGCGCTGCACCAGGTTGTTGATGCCGGTGATCTGGCAGATCGCCCGATACATCGGGATCAGCGCGAAGCCGAAACCGAACATCAGCCCGGCCACGACGAAGAGCTTCACCAGCATCGAACGATTGAACGCGCGATCCACGGCGCCCTCTTCCGGCTTCGACATACGACGACTTCCTCGCTACTGCGTCAGTTGCTGCATCAGTGGGTGGACAGCCACCACTGCTTGATCACGACACCCACGAAAAAAACGGCGGCGATGACGAGCAGGGTGAGGCCGAGCCGCTTGTTGCCCGCGCGGATCTGCTCGGGCGTTCGTCTTTCTTGTGGATTCCGGGTCATCTGAAACTTCGCTGAAACCTCAGTTTCGCGCCCGCCGCGCCTGCCTGCGCGGCAGGCAGCGGCGGAGCGCTCGGTAAAACTTATTCGACGTGCGGCGGTTGCTCGAACGTGTGGAACGGAGCCGGGCTCGGCACCGTCCACTCGAGGCCCGTCGCGCCGTCCCACGGCTTGTCCGACGCCTTTTCCAGCTCGCCGCCGCCACGGTAGGCCGGCAGCGCGACCGCGAACAGGAAGTACACCTGCGCGAGGCCGAAGCCGAATGCGCCGATCGTCGCCACCTGGTTGAAGTCCGTGAACTGCGCCGGGTAGTCCGCATAGCGGCGCGGCATGCCCGCGAGACCGACGAAGTGCATCGGGAAGAACGTCAGGTTGAAGAAGATCATCGACGCCCAGAAGTGGATCTTGCCGCGCGTCTCGTTGTACATCCAGCCCGTCCACTTCGGCGCCCAGTAGTACCAGCCCGAGAACAGCGCGAACAGCGAGCCGGCCACCAGCACGTAGTGGAAGTGCGCGACCACGAAGTAGGTGCCGTGATACTGGATGTCGAGCGGCGCCATCGCGAGCATCAGGCCCGTCAGGCCGCCGAACGTGAACACGAACAGGAAGCCGATCGCGAACAGCATCGGGGTTTCGAACGTCATCGAGCCGCGCCACATCGTCGCGAGCCAGTTGAACACCTTCACGCCCGTCGGCACCGCGATCAGCATCGTCGCGTACATGAAGAACAGCTGGCCGGTGACCGGCATGCCCGTGGCGAACATGTGGTGCGCCCAGACCATGAACGACAGGATCGCGATCGACGCCGTCGCGTACACCATCGAGCTATAGCCGAACAGCGTCTTGCGTGCGAACGCCGGGATCACCTGCGACACGATCCCGAACGCCGGCAGAATCATGATGTACACCTCGGGGTGGCCGAAGAACCAGAAGATGTGCTGGTACATCACCGGGTCGCCGCCGCCTGCCGCGTTGAAGAACGACGTGCCGAAGTGACGGTCGAACAGCACCATCGTGATCGCGCCTGCGAGAACCGGCATCACGGCGATCAGCAGGTACGCGGTGATCAGCCACGTCCACGCGAACATCGGCATCTTCATCAGCGTCATGCCCGGTGCGCGCATGTTCAGGATCGTCACGACGATGTTGATCCCGCCCATGATCGACGACGCGCCCATGATGTGGACCGCGAAGATCGCGAAGTCCATGCCCGGGCCCATCTGCGTCGACAGCGGCGCGTACAGCGTCCAGCCGGCGGCCGTCGCGCCGCCCGGCGCGAAGAACGAGCCGACCAGCAGCACCGCCGCGACCGGCAGCAGCCAGAAGCTGAAGTTGTTCATCCGCGCGAACGCCATGTCGGATGCGCCGATCTGCAGCGGAATCATCCAGTTCGCGAAGCCGACGAACGCCGGCATGATCGCGCCGAACACCATGATCAGGCCGTGCATCGTCGTGAGTTCGTTGAAGAACTCCGGACGCATGATCTGCAGGCCCGGCTCGAACAGCTCGGCACGGATGCCGAGCGCCATCACGCCGCCCGACAGGAACATGATGAACGAGAACAGCAGGTACAGCGTACCGATGTCCTTGTGGTTGGTGGCGAACAGCCAGCGACGCCAGCCGTGCGGGGCTTCGTGCGCGTGGTCGTCGTGCGCGTGGTCCGCGGCTACGTCGTGCCCGATGCTAGACATGAGAATCTCCTAATGCGAATACGTCGACTAACTCAGCGACACGTCAAGCCGCCGGGCCGATCTCGACACGCCGGGCTTCCTTCGCGTCAGCCCCGCCCGTGATCGTTTCCGGCTTTTTGAGAATGATGTGGTCTTCCGCCACGCCTGCTGCCTTCAGCGCATCGCGCACGGCTTGTGCACGATGCTTCGCCAGTTCGGCGTTCGCGTCGGCCGAGCCCGTCTTGTCGGTGAAGCCCGACAGCGCGAGCTTCGCGTCCGGATGCGCCTTCGCATAGTCGGCCGCGGCGGCGATCGCCGCTTTCGCGTCGGCCGGCAGCACGCTCTTGCCCGTCTCGAAGTAGATCGTCGACAGCGCGGCCGATGCCGCTGCCGCCGGCTGCTCGGCGCCCGACGCGGCTTGCGCCGGCGCGGAAGCCGCTTCAGCCGGTGCCGCTGCCGCGCCCGCCGTGTCTTCCGGCAGCTTGCCGTTGCGTGCGTCGGCCACTTGCTTCGGCTGCAGCAGGTCGTTCTTGTGGTTGCCCCACGAGTTGCGTTCGTACGTGACGACCGAAGCGATGTCGAGATCCGACAGCGACGCCCACGACGGCATCGCGCCCTTGCCGTGCAGCACGCGCTCGACGTGCGCGGCGATCGGGCCGTTCACGATCGGGCTGCCGTCCATCGCCGGGAATGCGCCGAGGCCCTTGCCGTTCACCTGGTGGCAGGCCGCGCAGTTCGCCTTGTAGACTTCCTCGCCGTGCGCGACGAGTTCGGCCATCGTGTAGACCTTGTTCGGATCGACCGCGGCGCTCGCCAGCTTGGCCTTCTGCGCGGTGACCCACTTCGCGTAATCGTCGTCCGACAGGACTTCGACCACGACCGGCATGTACGCGTGTTCCTTGCCGCACAGCTCGGTACAGAAGCCGCGGAACGTGCCGACCTTGTCGGCCTTGAACCACGTGTCGCGCACGAAGCCGGGGATCGCATCCTGCTTCACGCCGAACGCGGGCACGTACCACGAGTGGACGACGTCGTTCGCGGTCGTGATGATGCGGATCTTCTTGTTGACCGGCACGACGAGCGGGTTGTCGACTTCCTGCAGATAGGTGTCGGTGATCGGCTTCTTGCCCATCACTTCGTCGCGCGGGGTGGTCAGCGTCGACAGGAAGCCGATGCCCTCGCCCGGGCCCTTCACGTAGTCGTAGCCCCACTTCCACTGGTAGCCGGTGACCTTGATCGTGAGATCGGCGTTCGTCGTGTCCTTCATCGCGACGACGGCCTTCGTCGCCGGCAGCGCCATCAGCACGACGATGACGAACGGCACGATCGTCCAGATGATCTCGACGGTCGTGCTTTCATGGAAATTGGCGGCCTTGTGGCCCTTGGATTTGCGGTGCGCGAAGATCGAATAGAACATCACGCCGAACACGCCGACGAAGATCACCGTACACAGGATCAGCATCATCGTGTGGAGATCGTAGAGCTCCTCGGCGATCTTCGTGACAGGCGGCTGAAAGTTGATCTCGTTGACACGGGGGCCGCCCGGGCTATCACCGACCGCCAGGGCCGCACCGGCAAAGAGCAATCCGCTGCATGCCAGCACGCCCGCGAGGGCTCGCTTGATTGTTTTCATAGCATCCTTACCCAAAATTTCCATTCAAACCCTCCCCCGTCGCAAGCCGCCGGCCTGTTCCGGCCATTGACCGCGCCTCGTCAGCCGCAGCGCCTGAGCGACGCACGCAGCTCGTCGGCGAACTGCGCACGCTTGTACTGCGCGAGATGCTGCCCGATCACGACGGTCTGCCCGCGCGACACCAGCCGAATCGGATCGCGTGGCGTCGCACCCGGCTCGACCCGCACCCAGCGCGGGTTGAATTCGATCTGCGTGAGCCGCTCCGCATCCATCCGCTCGATCACGAGCCGGTGCGGAAACAGCCTGATGCGCTCGTAGTCGACCGCATGGCGAGCATAGATCGCGAATGCGACACCCACCGCCAGCAACTCGATTCCGGTGAAGGGCATGACGAGCCAGGCCCCTCTCCACATCAGCAACGCCGCGATCGCCAGCGAGAAGCCCGCGAGCGACGCGTAAAACAGCACGAACTGGCGCGGCGACACCGAACAGTTGCGTTTCATGAGCCAGTCTTCGAGGACCGGTTCGCTGTCCGCCGTCTCCGCCAAAACGTTCGCTGCTTCCATCGCCGCCTCACGCGAATGGCATGCGATGCATGCCTGCATCGGACTCGCCGGCCCGTATTGCGGGGACCCCGGGACGACAAGCTGACGCATTATAGGCGGGTTCAATGGCATCCACAAGCAAGCGCCTATCGCCCGCCAAGCCAAGCGCGACAAGCTTTCCGGCCGTTTTAGCCGCCAATTCGACCCCGCTTTGCACCGCTAATTTCGGACATAACAAAACCCCTCTTTACCGCTTTACCGATTCTTCGGGCGCCCCTTGCCGATGTCCTCGATGCGCACGATCCCGTGCCCTTCGGCGGTCGTGCGCGGCACGGCCTTCCACGCGTGGCCGTAGATCACCTCGAACGTCAGCGGGATCGTGCCGTCGTCGCGCCGGCGCGCGTCCAGCGCGTCGCCGAGCGCCGCGCGAAAGCGCCGCGCCGCGTGCCGCGGCGCCGTGCGCGCGAACGGATAGGCGCCCCAGCGGCGCACGTCGGCCAGCAGGGAATCGGCGGATTTGTACGTGACGGTCAGCACTTCCTGGTCCATCACGGGAATCTCGAAGCCGCTCTCGACGAGCATGTCGCCGAGGTCGTGCATGTCGACGAAATCGATCACGCGCGCGGCGGGGGGCGCGATGCCGAGCGCGGCTTCGGCGTCCGCGCAGGCCGCGCGCAGCTCGCGCAGCGTGTCCGGGCCGAGCGTGCTGAACATCAGCAGCCCGTTCACGCGCAGCACGCGCTGCCATTCGGGGAAGACAGTATCGGGACGCGAATGCCAGTGGAGCGCGAGATTCGACCAGATCAGGTCGAATGCGCCGCCGGGAAACGGCAGCGCCGCGAAATCGGCCTGCGCGACGCGCGGGCCGCGCTGGCCCAGCGCCCGGCCAAGCGAGGCCGGCAGCCAGCGGCGCCAGGTGGTCTGCTCGACCTCGCGCTGACCGGCCCGCGCGAGCATCGCGCCGGACAGGTCCACGCCGAACACCGGCGCCTCCGGAAAGCGCGCGCGCAGCGCCGGCAGGTCGTCGCCCGGGCCGCAGCCCGCATCGAGCACGGCCGCGGGGCTCACCTTGATGTATTCGAGGCGCTCGTTCATCCGCTGCGCGATCTCGCGCGGCAGGAACGCAACCGCATCGAACGTGGCGGCACGGCGGTCGAAGATCCGCCGCAGGCGCCTGGCGTCATTGGCCGGACGGCCGGTTGAAGTCGAAGCTGGGGACATGTCGGGCACACTGGCGAAGAGCCCGAAGTATACTCGCTCGCCTCGCAAGCTTCATTGAGGCGGCATGCCAGGAGTGTTGCGATGGTCCGCGGTTCCGCCGGGCGCACGATGCGCGTCGTTTTGTCGCAGGTTCGAACGCTGGTCGTGCGCGTTGCCGCGGTCACGTTGCCGAATCGCTGCGCGTTGTGCGGCAATTTGTCACACACCGTGATTTGCGGCGCCTGCGATGCCGCGTACTGGAACGAAGCGCGGCTGCGCTGCGACGTGTGCGCGCTGCCGCTCGGCGTCGGGCAGGCACGATCGCCCGCTGGCGGACGCACCGGCCGCGCGGCCGCGTACCGGTGCGAAGCGTGCCGCACCGCGCCGCCGCCGTTCGACGCGACGCTCGCCCTCGCCGATTACCGCGCGCCGCTCGACGGGCTCGCGCGCGGCCTGAAGTTTCACGCGCGGCTCGCGCTCGGCGGCGAATTCGCGGCCCGCCTCGCACGGCTGGTCGACGATACGCGCGGCGCGAGCGGCTTCGACCTCGTCGCGCCGGTGCCGCTGTCGCACCGGCGGCTCGTCGCGCGCGGCTACAACCAGGCGTGGGCGATCGCGCGTCCGCTCGCGCGCCGGCTCGGCGTGCCAGCGGACGCGGCCCTGCTCGCGCGCGTCGCCGACACCGCGCCGCAGTCGCGGCTCGATCGGCGCGCACGGCACGACAACGTGATGGCGGCGTTCGCGGTGGCAGGCGGCGTCGCCGGCCGCCACGTCGCGCTCGTCGACGACGTGATGACGTCCGGCGCGACGCTCGCGGCGGCCGCGCAGGCGCTGAAGGCGGCGGGCGCCGTGCGCGTGACGAATCTGGTTGCGCTGCGCACCGCCAAGGATTAATTAGATGGAAAGGCCGGCCGCCCGC
Organism: Burkholderia sp. AU44665; assembly: GCF_030504405.1. Lineage (NCBI taxonomy): Bacteria > Pseudomonadati > Pseudomonadota > Betaproteobacteria > Burkholderiales > Burkholderiaceae > Burkholderia > Burkholderia sp. AU44665. The sequence goes on from NZ_JAUJRI010000029.1 coordinate 17,191, forward strand.
GCGCGGCCGTCACGAACCGGCCGGAGGCACGCGCGTTGCGCCGCTCCGGCCGCCCCAGCCAAACCGAAACATGTTCAACGTCGTCCTCGTCGCTCCCGAAATTCCGCCGAACACCGGCAACGTGATCCGCCTGTGCGCGAACACCGGCGCGCACCTGCACCTGATCGAGCCGCTCGGCTTCCCGCTCGACGACGCGCGGATGCGCCGCGCCGGCCTCGACTATCACGAGTATGCGCAAATGCGCGTGCACCGCGACTGGGACGCGTTCGTCGCCGCCGAAGCGCCCGATCCCGCGCGGATGTTCGCGTTCACGACGCGCGGCTCGGGCCGCTTCCACGATCATGCGTTCCTGCCCGGCGACTGGTTCGTGTTCGGCTCGGAAACGCGCGGCCTGCCCGCCGAGCTGCTCGACCGCTTCCCGAACGAACGGCGCGTGCGCCTGCCAATGCGGCCGGACAACCGCAGCCTGAACCTGTCGAACACGGTCGCGGTGGTCGTGTTCGAGGCGTGGCGCCAGGCCGGCTTCGAAGGCGGCGCGTAACGCTCGCTGGCGCAATCCGCGGCGCGGAGCGCGTCAGGTTCGCGCGAGCCGCGCGCGGTACAGGTCGTAGATGTCGGGGGAAAAGCACGCGAACACCACGCGTGCGAGATTCGGCGCCTGCGCGAGCATCTCGGCGACGGTGCCGACCGCGATGTCGACGGCGGCTTCGGCCGGATAGCGGTAGACGCCGCAACTGATCGCGGGAAACGCGATCGACGTCGCGGCCACTTCTTCGGCCAGCTCGATCGCGCGCCGGTAGCACGACGCGAGCAGCTCGGCCTCGCCGCGCGCGCCGCCGTGCCAGACCGGCCCGACCGCGTGGATCACGTAGCGCGCCGGCAACCGGTGGCCGCGCGTGAGCTTCGCGTCGCCGGTGTCGCAGCCGCCGAGCGTGCGGCACTCGGCGAGCAGGCCGGGGCCGGCCGCGCGGTGGATCGCGCCGTCGACGCCGCCCCCGCCGAGCAGCGAGCCGTTCGCGGCGTTGACGATCGCATCGACGTCGAGCGTCGTGATGTCGACGCGCTGTGCATCGAGCGTGGTGGAATGGATCTGCAGCATGACAACCTCGCGGAACGCGGGAGACCGTTCAAGCGTAGTCCGCTTTGGCGCCGCGCGCCCGGCGCAACCGTGCCGGGCGATCCGGTCGCGCGCGACGCCGACCGCGCCTATTCGGCGCGCGCGTCGCGGCGCAGCAGGCCGCTCACGGCGTCCCGCGGCGCGATGCCGTCGAACAGCACGCCGCATACGGCTTCCGTGATCGGCATTTCGATCGACTGCGCGCGCGCGAGCGCCAGCACGGCCTGCGCGCAGCGCACGCCTTCGGCCACGTGGCCGAGCGCGCCGAGGATGTCGTTCAGCGTGCGGCCGGCCGCCAGTTGCAGGCCGACCGTGCGGTTGCGCGACAGGTCGCCCGTCGCGGTCAGGATCAGGTCGCCGAGGCCCGTGAGCCCCGTGAAGGTTTCCGCGCGGCCGCCGAGCGCCACGCCGAGCCGCGACATTTCGGCCAGGCCGCGCGTGATCAGCGCGGCGCGTGCGTTCAGCCCGAGGCCGAGGCCGTCGGAAATGCCGGTCGCGATCGCCAGCACGTTCTTCACCGCGCCGCCGACCTCGACGCCGACCACGTCGTCGCCCGTGTAGATCCGCATCGCGCCGTGATGGAACGCGGCGAGCGTGCGCTCGCGGCATTCGGCCGACGCGCTCGCGACCGTCAATGCGACGGGCAGCGACTGGCCGACCTCGCGCGCGAAACTCGGGCCCGACAGCACGCCGTTGCTCCGCTGTTCGGGCAGCTCGGCCGCGATCACCTGATGCGGCAGCAGATGCGTGTCGGCCTCGAAGCCCTTGCAGACCCAGACGATGTGCGCGGGCACGCAGCCTGCATCGCGCATCGCGCGACACAGCGTGCGCAGCCCGGCCACCGGCGCGGCGATCACGCACAGCGCGTCGTGAGCGGCGCCATGCGCGAGCGCGGCGCCGAGATCGGCGTCGTAGCGCAGCGCATCAGGCAGCGCGATGCCGTCCAGATAGCGGGAATTTTCGTGCCGGGCCTGCAGCCCGGCGATGAGCGCGGCGTCGCGCGCCCACAGAAGCGTATCGTGCCGCGCGGCCAGATGGCCCGCGAGCGCGGTGCCCCAGGCACCGGCGCCGAGAACGGCTACTTTCATACCCAGCACCGGTCCGGAGTGAAACGTCAGTTCAGCGTCGTGCCGTTCGGCGCACCGTTCGCGCCTGCCGCGGCGCCGGCCTGCTGCTGAAGCTGCGCGAGACGCTGCTCGTACAGCGCCTGGAAGTTGATTTCGGCCAGGTGGATCGGCGGGAAGCCGGCACGCGTGATCGCGTCGGCGATGTTCGAGCGCAGGTACGGGAACAGGATCGTCGGGCACGCGATGCCGACGAGCGGGTCGAGCTGTTCGTCCGGAATGTTGCGGATGTCGAAAATGCCGGCCTGCTTCGCTTCGATCAGGAACGCGACCTTGTCCTTCACCTTCGCGGTGACGGTACCCGACACGATGACTTCGAACACGCTTTCCGCGAGGCGGTCGGCCTTGACGTCGACTTCGACTTCAACCGACGGCATGTCCTGCTCGAGGAAGATCGCCGGCGAATTCGGCTGCTCGAGCGACATATCCTTCAGGTAGACGCGCTGGATGTTGAAGAACGGTTGGTTTTCGACGTCGGACATGGTGTTTCCCTAAAAGTGGTGACGGGGCGGCCCGGCTGTTCGCCGGCCGCCACGGATGTATCGTGCGCGCCCAAGCCGCGGCGCGGCCGGCGGCCATTCTGCCCTAATCAGGCCGCTTGCAGAAGCGGCACGAGGCCGCCTTCGCGGTCGAGCTTCGACAGATCGTCGTAACCGCCAACGTGCGTGTCGCCGATATAGATCTGCGGGACCGTGCGGCGCCCCGTGCGCGTCATCATTTCCTCGCGGCGGGCCGGATCGCGATCGATCAGCACCTTTTCGATCTGCTCGACGCCGCGCAGCTTCAGCAGGCGCTCGGCCTGCATGCAATACGGACACACCTGCGTGCTGTACATCAAAACCTTGTTCACTTCGCCACTCCTTGTTTGACGACCGGCATCCCGGCCTGCTGCCAGGCGGCCACGCCGCCTTCGAGCACGTGCACCTCGGCGTAGCCCGCCGCCTCGACCTCGCGCGCCGCCTTCTGCGACTGCTGGCCGTTCTGGCAGACGAGCAGCACCGGGGTGCTCTTGTTCTTCGCGACCTGCGCAATTTTCGCGCCGATCTCGCCCGCGGCGACCTGACGCGCCGACGGCAGATGGCCGGCGGCGAAATCGGACGGCGCGCGCAGGTCGATCACGACCGCGTTGCGACGATTGATGAGCTGCGTCGCCTCCGCGGCCGACAAGCCGCCGCGGCCGCGGCGCAGCGCCGGCCATGCAAGCAGGCCGCCGGAAACCAGCAGGATCGCGATAAGGGCCAGGTTCGTGTAATTGGTAAAGAACGTCACGGAATGTCGCCGGAAAAGAGAAATCGGATGAGGACAATCCCGCCATTATAAAATAACCGTCTTGCGCGATGGCGGGCCCGAACCGGGCGCCGCGCGACGCGCCCCGCTTCCCTCTCACTACCGACCGCAAGATCCATGTACAAACTCGTTCTCATCCGCCACGGCGAATCGACGTGGAACAAGGAAAACCGCTTCACCGGCTGGGTCGACGTCGACCTGACCGAACAGGGTCGCAACGAAGCCTACCAGGCCGGCGAATTGCTCAAGGAGGCCGGCTACACGTTCGACATCGCGTACACGTCGGTACTCAAGCGCGCGATCCGCACGCTGTGGCACGTGCAGGACAAGATGGACCTGATGTACCTGCCGGTCGTCCACTCGTGGCGCCTGAACGAGCGCCACTACGGCGCGCTGTCGGGCCTGAACAAGGCGGAAACGGCCGCGAAGTTCGGCGACGAGCAGGTGCTCGTGTGGCGCCGCAGCTACGACACGCCGCCACCCGCGCTCGAGCCGACCGACGAACGCGCGCCGTTCGGCGACCCGCGCTATGCGAAGGTGCCGCGCGAGCAACTGCCGCTCACCGAATGCCTGAAGGACACGGTCGCGCGCGTGCTGCCGCTGTGGAACGAGTCGATCGCGCCCGCGGTGCGCGCCGGCAAGCAGGTGCTGATCGCCGCGCACGGCAACTCGCTGCGCGCGCTGATCAAGTACCTCGACGGCATCTCGGACAGCGACATCGTCGGCCTGAACATCCCGAACGGCGTGCCGCTCGTGTATGAACTCGACGAGAACCTGAAGCCGATCACGCACTATTACCTCGGCGACCAGGAAGCGATCGCGCAGGCGCAGGCCGCCGTCGCGAAGCAGGGCAAGGCGGGCTGACGCCCGTCGCGGCGGGCGGCCCGCGTCCCGGCGCGGCCGTCCGTCCGCGGTTCGGGCCGCGGCCCGCACGCCGCGCGAACCTTCGCGGCCCTGCCGCGGTCGAATCCGCTTTCGAACTCCGCTGCGCGCCCGGCGGCGCCCTGCCGGGCCCTCAGCGGCCGTTGCGGCGCTTTTCGCGCCGTTCCACTGAGTTATCGGACGAACAGTTATACTTGTCCGCTACATCCCCGCTACCGCCACGCGCTTCCCGACCGCACCCGACTCTCTATGCGAATGAATTTGAAGAACATCGGCCTGATTGCCGCGGGCCTCGCCACGGGCGTATTCGCCACGCTGCAGGTTTCCGCATCGGCCGAGCAGACCGCCACGGCGCCGCTTCCCCTCGACCAGCTCCGCCTGTTCGCGGAAGTATTCGGGCAGATCAAGCGCGAGTACGTCGAGCCGGTCGACGACAAGAAGCTGCTGACGGCCGCGATCAAGGGCATGGTGTCGAGCCTCGATCCGCACTCGTCGTTCCTCGACAAGACCGACTATGACGAGCTGCAGGAGCAGACGAAGGGCCGTTTCGCGGGTCTCGGCATCGAGATCTCGCAGGAAGACGGCCTCGTCAAGGTGATCTCGCCGATCGAGGACACCCCCGCGTTCCGCGCCGGCATCCGTCCGGGCGACCTGATCACGCGCATCAACGACAAGCCGGTGCGCGGCATGACGCTCGACAAGGCCGTCAAGCAGATGCGCGGCGAGCCGGGCACCAAGGTCACGCTGACGATCTTCCGCAAGAGCGACGACCGCACGTTCCCGGTCACGGTCACGCGCGCGATCATCAAGGTCCAGAGCGTGAAGATGAAGATGCTCGATCCGGGCTACGCGTATATCCGCATCACGAGCTTCCAGGAGCGCACGACGCCCGATCTCGCGCAGAAGCTGCAGGACATCGCGCGCCAGCAGCCGAACCTGAAGGGCCTGATCCTCGACCTGCGCAACAACGGCGGCGGGCTGCTGCAGAGCGCGGTCGGCGTGGCCGGCGCGTTCCTGCCGCCCGACTCGGTCGTCGTGTCGACCAACGGCCAGATCCCCGATTCGAAGCAGGTCTACCGCGACACGTACGACAACTATCGCCTTCCGTCCTTCGACGGCGATCCGCTGAAGAACCTGCCGCCCGTCTTCAAGACCGTGCCGATGATCGTGCTGACGAACGCATATTCGGCGTCCGCGTCGGAAATCGTCGCCGGTGCGCTGCAGGATTCGAAGCGGGCGCAGATCATGGGCAAGACGACGTTCGGCAAGGGTTCGGTGCAGACGGTGCGCCCGATGACGGCCGACACCGCGCTGCGCCTGACCACCGCGTACTACTACACGCCGAGCGGCCGTTCGATCCAGAACAAGGGCATCACGCCGGACGTGCCGGTCGATCAGTACGCGGACGGCGATCCCGACGACGTGCTCGTGACGCGCGAGGTCGACTACACGAACCACCTCGCGAACACGCAGGATCCGAACGAGAAGAAGGAACAGGAAGAGCGCGAGCAGCGCCGGATGGATCAGCTGCGCGTGCTCGAAGAGCAGAACGACAAGAAGACGCCGGAACAACGCCAGAAGGATCGCGATCGCAAGCCGATCGAGTTCGGCAGCGCCGACGACTTCATGATGCAGCAGGCGCTCAACAAGCTCGAAGGCAAGCCGGTCCAGGAATCGAAGTCGCTGCTCGCCGAGAGCACGACGAAGAGCCCGGCCGCGAAGGCTGCCGCGAGCGCGAAGGCATCGGGCGCGAGCGCCGCGAAGCCGGCTTCCGCACCGAAGCCCGCCTCCGCGCCGAAGTAAGCGCCGGCCGGCATCCGACGGGCCATCGCGGGAAGACCGCGATGGCCCGTTTTTCATGCGCGCCTAAAATAACGAACGTCCGCCCGCCTCGCCCACGACTGCCCATGAACGACGATCAACTCCTTCGCTACTCCCGCCACATCCTCGTCGACGAAATCGGCATCGAGGCGCAGCAGCGCTTTCTCGACGCGCATGCGATCGTCGTCGGCGCGGGCGGCCTCGGCTCGCCCGCCGCGATGTACCTCGCGGCGTCGGGGGTCGGCACGCTCACGCTCGTCGACGCCGACACGGTCGACCTCACGAACCTGCAGCGGCAGATCCTGCACGTGACGGCATCGGTCGGGCGCAGCAAGGTCGAGTCGGGGCGCGACGCGCTGGCGCAACTGAATCCCGAGGTGAAGGTGAACGCGGTCGCGGCGCGCGTCGACGATGCATGGCTCGACGCGCACGTGCCGCACGCGAGCGTCGTGCTCGACTGCACCGACAACTTCGCGACGCGGCACGCGATCAACCGTGCGTGCGTCGCGCACGGCGTGCCGCTCGTGTCGGGCGCCGCGCTGCGCTTCGACGGCCAGATCAGCACGTTCGACTTCCGCGACGCGGCCGCGCCCTGCTATGCGTGCGTGTTCCCGGAAGACCAGCCGTTCGAGGAAGTCGCGTGCTCGACGATGGGCGTGTTCGCGCCGACCGTCGGGATCATCGGCGCGATGCAGGCGGCCGAGGCGCTGCGCGTGATCGGCGGCATCGGCAAGACGCTCAACGGGCGGCTGATGATGCTCGATTCGCTGCGGATGGAATGGACGACGATGAAAATCGCGCGCCAGGCCGATTGCCCCGTGTGCGGCGGGCGGCACTGACGCGCGCATCACGCACGCGCCGGACCGCGTATGCGTGGCACTTCGCTACAGTTCGCGGCCAGCGGCGGCTGAACGCCCAAGCGCCAGGCTCGCCTAGGCGGCCGCGTCCGCGCGCGGCTCGGCGACCGACAGCCGCTGCAGCGCCGCCTGCACTTCTTCCGGCTCGAACGCGGCCAGCACGTCGGCCGTCGGCTTTTCGAGCGCCTTCAGGTGCGCGCGCAGGATCTCCTGCTTCACGACGAGCAACTGGCTCGGATGCATCGAGAACTCGGTGAGCCCCATCCCGAGCAACAGGCGCGTGAGCGCCGGATCGCCCGCCATCTCCCCGCACACCGACACCGACACGCCCGCGCGCTTGGCCTCGCGCAACGTGTAAGCGATCAGGTGCAGCACCGCCGGATGCAGCGGATCGTACAGGTGCGCGACCGCGTTGTCGGCGCGATCGATCGCGAGCGTGTACTGGATCAGGTCGTTCGTGCCGATCGACAGGAAATCGAAGCGCTTCAGGAACAGCGGCAGCGCGATCGCCGCGGCCGGGATCTCGATCATCGCGCCGATGCGCACGTTCGGATCGTACGCGAGCCCCGCGTCGTCGAGCTGGCGCTTCGCCTCGCGGATCAGGTCGAGCGTCTGGTCGATTTCCTGCGCGTGCGCGAGCATCGGGATCAGGATCTTCACCTGGCCGAACGCGGACGCGCGCAGGATCGCGCGCAACTGCGTGAGGAACATCTGCGGCTCGGACAGGCTCCAGCGGATCGCGCGCAGCCCGAGCGCCGGGTTCGGCGCCGTTTCGTAGCCTTCGTCGAGCGCCTCGAGCGGTTTATCGGCGCCGACGTCGATCGTGCGGATCGTCACCGGCATGCCCTTCATCCACTCGACGGCCCGCTTGTACGCGGCGAACTGCTCCTCCTCTTCCGGCATCTCCTTCTGATGCATGAACAGGAACTCGGAGCGGAACAGGCCGACGCCGACCGCGCCGGCCTCGACGGCCGCCTTCGCGTCGTCGGGCAGCTCGATGTTCGCGTACAGGTCGATCTTCGTGCCGCACAACGTTTGCGTCGGCGAGAACTTCAGGCGCTGCAGCTTGCGTTGCTCCAGCAGCTTCTCGGACTGGCGGTACGAATATTCCTCGAGGACGATCGGCGCCGGATCGACGATCACGATGCCCGCGTCGCCGTCGACGATGATCAGGTCGTCCTGGCGGATCAGCGCACTCGCATGCTGGACGCCGACCGCGGCCGGAATGCCGAGGCTGCGCGCGACGATCGCGGTGTGCGACGTGCGCCCGCCGAGATCGGTGACGAACGCCTGGAACGACTGCGTCTTGAACTGCATCATGTCGGCCGGCGCGATGTCGTGCGCGACCACGATCATCTCGTTCGTGCCGTTCCTGGCCGCGCCGTCGAGCGCCTGCGACGCCGACGGCGCACCGGCGAGCGCCTTCAGCACGCGCTCGACCACCTGCTCGATGTCGGCCTTGCGCTCGCGCAGGTATTCGTCCTCGATGTCGTCGAAATGGCGCGTGAGCAGCTCGAGCTGCTCGGTCAGCGCCCATTCGACGTTGTAGCGGCGCGTGCGGATCAGGTCGATGGTTTCCTGCACGAGCATCTCGTCGCTCAGGATCATCGTGTGAACGTCGATGAAAGCGCCGACTTCGCTCGGGGTGTCGTCGGTCAGGTCGGCGCGCAGCGCTTCGAGCTCGCGGCGCACGACGTCGAGCGCCGTGCGGAATCGCTCGACTTCGGCGTCGATCTGGTTGGCCTCGATCAGGTAATGGGCGACGTCGAGCGCCGCCGGCGCGATCAGATACGCTCGCCCGATCGCGATACCTCGTGAGACGGGAATGCCATGCAGCGTGAAGGACACGCGCACCTCCTCTGTACAAGTAAAGCCGCGGCACACTGCTGCGATGCGCTTATGACCCCGGTTAGCGATTATAAATTCCGCGACTCCCTGCTGACTGCATGCACCGCAGCATTGCGCATTTCGCATCAATGCTTCCGACGAAAAAAATGCCGCGAAACCCGCGGCATTCTCAGTCGAAACGGCAACGATCGCGCGCGGCGATCACTGACCTTCGCCGAACTTGTCGGCGATCAGCTTCAGCAGCGCGTCCATCGCTTCCCGCTCGTCGGGCCCTTCGGTCTCGATCGTCACGGTGCTGCCGATACCGGCCGCCAGCATCATCACGCCCATGATGCTCTTCGCGTTGATCTTGCGCCCGTTGCGTGTCATCCAGACTTCCGACTGGAAGTTGCCGGCCAGTTGCGTGAGCTTGGCCGATGCGCGCGCATGGAGCCCCAATTTATTGACGATGGTGGTTTCTTGTTGAAGCATGATTCTCGGTCGGGTCGGTCGGGACCGCCGGCGGCGCGCGCCGGCGGGTCGTCTAAAACGGAAAACGGATGCTCAGTGCGATTCGCTCGGGGTACGCGGCTGCGGTTCGGGCGGAATCGGCGCGCACTGGCCGCAGCCGGTTTCCGTCGGCGGCGGCGGCGTGCCGGACGACACCTCGTGCACGCCCTTCGCGCCGCCGGACAGCGCCTTGTCGACCAGCTTGTCGAGCGGCACGGTGCGGTAGCAGACGGCCCGCACGAGCATCGGCAGGTTCACGCCGGCCAGCACGCGCACGTTGTCGAGCTTCGCGAGCTGGCCCGCGATGTTCGCGGGCGTCGCGCCGTACATGTCGGTCAGCACGACGACGCCGTTGTCTTCGCGCAGCCGCGCGAGTTCCGCGTGCGCAAACGCCATCACCTGGGCCGGATCGCTGTCGGCCATCACGTCGATGCAGCCGATGCGGGCGGGCACGCCGCCGTAGATGTGCGCGATGCAGTCGCGCAGCGCGGTGGCGAGCGGGGCGTGCGCGATGATCAGGATCCCGGCCATGTCAGATCGCTCCCGGCCGCCCCTGGCGGGCCGATACCCCGCGGCGGGGCAATGAGCGTAGCGAGTGTGGGGAACGTTTCATGTTCAGCCTTGCAACAGTGTCGGCCCGACCGCCGGGCCTTCGGTGCGCCGATCACGGCACCGGGCAAGCGGGCATTGTAGCAGGCCGGTCAAGCGGCTCCGGCGACGGGGGACCTGCGCGGCCGCCGCCGGGGTTGCACGGGCGGCGGCCTACGCGGCCGCACGCTCCAGCGCGTCGATGAACATCGCGGCGACGTCGAAGCCCGTCTGCTCCATGATCTCGCGGAAGCACGTCGGGCTCGTGACGTTCACCTCGGTCAGCCAGTCGCCGATCGCGTCGAGGCCGACCAGCAGCAGCCCGCGCGACGCGAGCACGGGCCCGAGCGTCGCGGCGATCTCGCGGTCGCGCTCCGTCAGCGGCTGCGCGACGCCGAGGCCGCCCGCGGCGAGATTGCCGCGCACCTCGCTGCCCTGCGGAATCCGCGCGAGCGAATACGGCACGGGCTCGCCGCCGATCAGCAGGATGCGCTTGTCGCCGGCCTTGATCTCGGGAATGAACTTCTGCGCCATCACCGAGCGCGTGCCGTCGTGGCTCAGCATCTCGACGATCGAGCCGAGGTTCATGCCGTCCGGCTTCACGCGGAACACGCCCATCCCGCCCATCCCGTCGAGCGGCTTCAGGATCACGTCGCCGTGCTCGGCGTGGAACGCGCGCAGCCGTTTCGCGTCGCGCGTGACGAGCGTCGGCGCGACGAACTGTGGAAACTCGCCGATCGCGAGCTTCTCCGAGTGATCGCGGATCGACTGCGCCTTGTTGAACACGCGTGCCCCCGCGCGCTCGGCCAGCTCGAGCAGCCACGTCGACGTCACGTATTCCATGTCGAACGGCGGATCCTTGCGCATCAGCACCGCGCCGAACGATTCGAGACGGCGCGCGTCGACCGGGCCCGCGTCGAACCAGGTGTCGCGATGCAGGTCGTCCAGTTCGCCGACGAACGCGATGCGCCGCACGTCGGCCTCGACCGCCGAGCCCGTCCACGCGAGGTGGCGCGGCTCGCACGCGTACACCGCATGCCCGCGCCGGGCGGCCTCCGCCATCATCGCGTAGGTCGAATCCTTGTAGATCTTGAAATGCTCGAGCGGGTCGGCGATAAAAAGAATGTCCATGCGGGTCCTGTACGTAGCGAAGGTCCGTTACACCTGGATGGCTTCGGGGTCGGTCTTTTCCAGTTCGATCGACGACGCGATCAGCGACAGCCGCGCGACGACGCCGTACATGTAGAAACGGTTCGGCGGCGCGGCGCCCGGCTTGGCGCCTGCATCCGGCAGCGCGGTGTGCTCGAAGCCGAGCGGCACGTAGTGCATGCCGGGCGCGTTCAGGTTCTGGTCGCGCTCGCGGCCGCCGTGCGTGCGGTAGAAGCCGCCGACCACGTAGCGGTCGATCATGTACACGACCGGCTCGGCCACTTCGTCGCCGACGCGCTCGAACGTGTAGACGCCTTCCTGCACGATCACGTCGCGCACCGCGAGGCCGGCCTTCGATTCGGCCATCTGCGCGCGCTCGGCCTTCGTCATGCGGCCGATCTCGGCCGCGTCGTGCACGGTCATCACGCCACGGCCCGCGGTGCCCGCGTCGGCCTTCACGACGACGTACGGCTTCTCGCTGATCCCGTATTCGCGATACTTGCGCGCGATCTTCTTCAGCACGCCGTCGATCGCGTCGGCGAGCGCCTGCTCGCCTTCATGCGCCTGCCAGTCGACGCCTTCCACGTGCGCGAAATACGGATTCACCATCCACGGATCGACGCCGACCATCTTCGCGAACTTCTTCGCGACGTCGTCGTAGCACGCGAAGTGCGTCGACTTGCGGCGCACGGCCCAGCCCGCGTGCAGCGGCGGCAGCAGGTATTGCTCGTGCAGGTTTTCCAGCACGGCCGGGATGCCGGCCGACAGGTCGTTGTTCAGCAGGATCGAGCACGGATCGAAATTCTTCAGGCCGAGGCGGCGCTGCGAACGCTCGAGCGGTTCGAGCACGATCTTCTGGCCGTCGGCCAGCGTGATCGGCGTCATGTCGGTGATGCCGGGGTCGAGCGAGCCGAAGCGCACGTTCAGGCCGGCCTGGCGCATGATCGTCGCGAGACGCGCGACGTTTTCCAGATAGAACGCGTTGCGGGTCGGCAACTCGGGAATCACGAGCAGATTCTTCGCGTCCGGGCAGATCTTCTCGATCGCGGCCATCGCGGCCTGCACGGCGAGCGGCAGCACTTCGGACGGCAGATTGTTGAATGCGCCGGGAAACAGGTTCGCATCGACGGGCGCCAGCTTGAAGCCGGCATTGCGCAGGTCCACCGAACAATAGAACGGCGGGGTGTGTTCCTGCCATTCGAGCCTGAACCAGCGTTCGATCGCAGGCGTCGCGTCGAGGATCTTCTGCTCGAGTTCGAGCAGCGGACCGTTCAACGCGGTAACGAGGTGGGGAACCATGAATCACTCGCGAGCGGGAGAATGAAGATTGTAGAGCAATTGCCTTGCCCATTTGGGGATTGTTCCCGGCTTCACAAGGATTATGGAGGCAGTTTTCGGCTATTGACCCGATAGAGTGAAGGGTTATCCGCTACGGCAGCGCGTGACAGGAGAAAAAAAGCCCGCCGGTGAGGCGGGCCGAAGTCGCTGCGCTCATTCGGAGCGGGCGCCGTCGTCGCGGCGGCCCGCCGTTGATTCGTGTGACTTATTCCACGTGCTCGCCGTGCAGGATCACGTCGAGACCTTCGCGCTCTTCCTCTTCGGTCACGCGCAGGCCGATCGTCAGGTCGATCAGCTTCAGCAGCACGAAGCTCAGCACGCCGCTGTAGACCAGCGTGATCAGCACGCCCTTCGCCTGCAGCAGCAGGCTGCCGTCGAAACCGCCGATGTCCTTGACCGCGAATACCCCGGTCAGCAGCGCACCGAGAATCCCGCCGATGCCGTGCACGCCGAACGCATCGAGCGAATCGTCGTAGCCGAGCTTCGACTTGAGCCAGGTGGCCGACCAGAAGCAGATCACGCCCGCCGCGATGCCGATCACGAGCGCGCCCGCCACGCCGACGAAGCCGGCTGCCGGCGTGATCGCCACGAGACCCGCGACCGCGCCCGACACGATGCCGAGCACCGACGGCTTGCCCTTCGCGATCCACTCGGCGAACATCCAGCCGAGCGCCGCGCAGGCGGTCGCGACTTGCGTGGTCAGCATCGCGAAGCCGGCACGGCCGTCGGCCGCGACCGCCGAACCCGCGTTGAAGCCGAACCAGCCGACCCACAGCATCGAGCCGCCGATCATCGTCAGCACCAGGTTGTGCGGCGCCATCGATTCACGACCGTAGCCGACGCGCTTGCCGAGCACCAGGCACGACACGAGGCCCGCGATACCGGCGTTGATGTGCACCACCGTGCCGCCCGCGAAGTCGAGCACGCCGTCGGCCGACAGCCAGCCGGTCGGCTCCCACACCATGTGCGCGATCGGCACATAGACGATCAGCGACCAGAGCGTCATGAACACGAGCATCGCCGAGAACTTCATCCGGTCGGCGAACGCGCCGCAGATCAGCGCCGGCGTGATGATCGCGAACGTCATCTGGTAGACGAAGTAGACCGATTCCGGAATCGTCGACGCGAGGTGGCTGACCGTCAGCGTCGTCGCCTTGTCGCCCTTCACGTAGGCCATGCCGTGCAGGAACACGCGCGACAGGCCGCCGATGAAGCCGTTGCCCGGCGTGAACGCGAGGCTGTAGCCGACCACCGTCCACAGCACCGTGATCAGCGCGGTGATCGCGAAGCTCTGCATCACGGTCGCGAGCACGTTCTTCTTGCGGACCATGCCCGCGTAGAACAGCGCGAGGCCGGGGATCGTCATGAACAGCACGAGCGCGGTGGACGTCAGCATCCACGCGGTGTCGCCCGCGCTGATCTTCGACGAATCGACCGAGAACGGAGCCGTCGGTGCGGCCGGGGCGGCCGGCGCGGACGCGGCGGCGGCAGCCGAAGCGTCGGCCGCGCCCGAAGCCGGTGCGGCGGCGGATGCGTCGGCGGCCGGTGCGGAAGCGGCCGGGGCAGCCGGAGCTGCGGCAGCCGATGCGTCGGAAGCGGTGGCGGCGGGCGCGGAACCAGCCGCGGCGGACGCCGCGTCGTCCGCGAGCGCGGAGCCGACGCCGGCCGCGATCAGCGAGCCTGCCATCAGCAGGGACATCAGAAGTTTGCGCATCTTGGGTTTCCTCTTGTCGCTTGTCTTGTCTGTTCTGTTACAGCGCGTCGGCGCCCGTCTCCCCGGTGCGAATCCGGATCACCTGTTCGATCGGCGTGACGAAGATCTTGCCGTCGCCGATCTTGCCCGTGCGCGCCGCCCGCTCGATCGCTTCCACCGCCTGGTCGACGAGATCGTCGGAGACGGCCGCCTCGATCTTCATCTTCGGCAGGAAATCGACCACGTATTCGGCGCCGCGGTACAGCTCGGTGTGCCCCTTCTGGCGCCCGAACCCTTTCACCTCCGTCACCGTGATGCCCGAGACGCCAAGCGCCGACAGCGCCTCGCGCGTCTCATCGAGCTTGAACGGCTTGATGATTGCGGTAATGAGTTTCATGAAGTCCTCTCGCTGGGTTGTCCCGTCGAATTGGTTGGAATGTTGTAACGGACTCTTCTCAGCAACTCGCATGCCATGTCGGCCCGAACACCGTCTCGAACGGCTTCGGAACGGGGTCACATCGCGTGGTGTAAGGCGCGGAAGCCCGGCCGAATGGCCAACATGGGCCGCTTTGCTGGCGCGGCGAAAGGATCGTTGCTAGAGTGCACGCACGTCCCGGAACGCCGGGCCATTCACCCATGCGGGCGCCATGCCCGGAATTCGCGCCCCGCGCGCACCATTTCCGGTCATGCGTGCATCATGGGCACGTACGCAACTGAAGATGCACATTTTTTGTGCAAGGAAGGGGAATCACCATGAAGCAACCCAGCGACGTTTTCAACGACCTGCAATCGCGCGTCAGCGATTTGCTGAAAAACTCGCCGGCCAAGGACGTCGAGCGCAACGTGAAGGCCATGCTGTCGCAAGGCTTCTCGAAGCTCGATCTCGTCACGCGCGAGGAATTCGACACCCAGGCACAGGTGCTCGCCCGCACCCGCGTGCGCCTCGAGGAACTCGAAAAGCGCGTCGCGGAACTCGAGCAGAAGCTCGCCGCCCCGCAGGCCTGACGCCCCACCCGGCCGCAAGGTCCGGGCGCGGGCCGCCACGTGCGGCCTGCGCCCGCCACCTTCCTCCCCGCTTCGTCGTCCGTCGGTCTTCGCCGTACCTCCGCTCTTCGCCGTTCATCGTTCTTCGCAGCATCCTCCGCTCTTCGCAGTCCATCGCTCTTCGCAGTTCGTCGTTCGCAACACCTCGTTCTTTCCCCGCGCCACGCCGGCAAGCGCGCACCGATTTCTCCGATTTCCGCGGCGTGCGGCCCCGAACGGCCGTCGTCCGCCCGTCATGCAGGAGCCTCGCCATGTCGCTCGCCGTGGTGCGCAGTCGCGCGCCCGCCTCCGGCCGCGCGCCGGACGTCACCGTCGAAGTCCATCTCGCCAACGGATTGCCGTCGTTCTCGATCGTCGGGCTGCCCGATCTCGAAGTCCGCGAAAGCCGCGAGCGCGTGCGCGCCGCGCTGCAGAACTGCGGATTCGAATTCCCGGTGCGCCGCATCACCGTCAATCTCGCGCCGGCCGATCTGCCGAAGGAATCGGGCCGTTTCGACCTGCCGATCGCGCTCGGCATCCTTGCCGCGAACGGCCAGATCCCGGCCGACGCGCTGGCCGGCCGCGAGTTCGCGGGCGAGCTGTCGCTGACCGGCGCGCTGCGGCCGATGCGCGGCGCGTTCGCGATGGCCTGCGGCGCCGCGCGGGACTGGCGCGCGGCGCAATCCGGCGCTGGCAGCGCCGGCGGCCCGAGCCTTGATTTCCCCGCCTCGCGCGATTGCACCGCGACATCGCGGCCGCCCGAGCTGTATCTGCCGCTCGACAGCGCCGCCGAGGCCGCGCTCGTGCCGGGCGTGACCGTATTCGGTGCACGCGACCTGCCCGCACTGTGCGCGCACCTCGCCGATGCGCCGGACGGGCGGCTCGCGCCGGTCGCGGCGCCCTGCCTCGACGGCCTGCCGGCGCCGGCCGCCCCCGACCTCGCGGACGTCGTCGGGCAGCGGGGCGCCCGGCGCGCGCTCGAAGTCGCGGCCGCGGGCGGCCATCACATGCTGATGGTCGGGCCGCCCGGGGCCGGCAAGTCGATGCTGGCCGCGCGCCTCGCGGGGCTGCTGCCGCCGCTCACCGACGACGAGGCGCTGACCTCGGCCGCGCTGCTGTCCGCGAGCCGGCTCGGCTTCTCGCCCGCGCAGTGGCGCCGCCGGCCATTCCGCGCACCGCACCACTCGTCGAGCGCCGCCGCGCTGGTGGGCGGCCGCAATCCGCCGCAGCCGGGCGAAATCACGCTCGCGCACCTCGGCGTGCTGTTTCTCGACGAACTGCCGGAATTCGACCGGCACGTGCTGGAAATGCTGCGCGAGCCGCTGGAAGCCGGCCGCATCACGATCTCGCGCGCGGCCCAGCAGGCCGACTTCCCTGCCGCGTGCCAGTTGATCGCCGCGATGAACCCGTGCCCGTGCGGCTGGCACGGCGATCCGTCCGGGCGCTGCCGCTGCTCGCCGGACGTCGCCGCCCGCTATCTGCGCAAGCTGTCGGGGCCGCTGCTCGATCGCATCGACATCCAGATCGACCTGCCCGCGCTGTCGCCGGCCGAGCTCGCGACGCGCGCGACGGCGCCCGGCGAGCCGAGCGCGGCGGTGGCCGCCCGGGTCGCGCAGGCGCGTGCGCTGCAGCTCGAGCGGCAGGGCAAGACGAATCACATGCTGAGCGGCCGCGAAACCGACGACCTGTGCCGGCCGACCGACGAAGGCGAGCGGTTGCTGCGCGAGGCCGGCGAGCGCTTCGGCTGGTCGGCGCGCGCGTATTTCCGCGTGCTGAAAGTCGCGCGGACGATCGCCGACCTGGCCGGCGAGCCGCTGCCGACGGCCGCGCAGATCGCCGAGGCGATCCGCTACCGGCGCGCGTTGACGGCGCTGTGAGCGCGCGAGGAGGACAAAATCAGGCTGTCAAGACTTGACTTATGCACAATTTCGCGAATCCGGCCCCGGATCGCGGCTCGCCGCGGCCTTTGCCGGAGGGAATTCGTATCCCGTTGTTTTAATTGGTTTTTCTCAAACCGCGAGCGGGCGACCAAACGGGCCGGAAGGCCGTCCGGCGCGGCTTTGCGAGAAATGCGCGCCACTTTTCAACAAAGTTATCCACATGCGCTGTGGATAGTCGAAAAACCCTCGCAAAATCCGGCGATTAGCGTCGAAAGCTGCGAATGAACTTTCAGTTGTCGCAGCGTGTCTGAGCTGCCCTCGCCGGCCGTCGTCAATCGAGTTTGAACGAGCCGAAAAACTGGTCGAGCTGCTCCTGCGCGAGCGGCCCGTCGGCGATCACGACGGCCTGGTACGCGTGCCGGCCGCGCGCGGCGAGCCGCGCGACGATCGTCTTGCGGGCGCGATCGCCTCCGGCGGCGGCTGCGCCGGCGATGCGTAGCTCGACCCCGTTCACCGCGCCGCCGGCCGCGAGCGGCACCGGCACCGCCGCCGTCCGCGGCGCGCCGTCGAGGTTGCGCGACAGCCCGGCGCGCAGAAATTCGAGCGCCGCGCGGCGCGTGTCGTCGCGATCGTCGGGCAGCGTCAACGTGCCGACCGCGAATACCGCGCCGTCGACGTGCGCGGCCTGCATCCGCATCGGCATCGACGTGCCGCCGAGCACCACCGGCTGCTCCTCGACGGTCGGCTTCGCCGGCAGGTCGATCGTGTAGCCCGCATCGTTGTGCAGCGTGCGCCAGTCGTACGAAGGCGAGCACGCGGCCAGGGCGGCGCTCAGGCAGGCCAGCGCGGCGAAGTGTCGCAGTGGACGAAAACGGGGGCGCAACGAATCGATGACTTCCTTCGGCATGGCGTGGATTGCGGCAGGCAAAACGGCCATTATCCGCCGAACCCGAAAACCGGGACGCGGGGCCGCCGCCGGTGCGCGCGCCGCATTCGCGCTAAAATGAGCGCCGAATTTCGACGTCCTTTTCGTCGACGTCATTTGCATCGATCCGCGTCATCGACTCCGAGAGCACCAGATGAACACCACGCCTTCCACCCGCCGCAGTGCCGGCCCCGTGCGCTACCTCGTCGCGGCCGCCGTCGTCGCGGCGATCGCCGTCGCCGGCTTTTTCGCGTTCAACGGCAAGTCCAGCGTGCCGGACGCGACCTTCACGCTGCTGTCGGGCCAGAAGGTCTCGACCGCCGGCGACCTGAAGGGCAAGGTCTATCTCGTGAACTTCTGGGCGACGAGCTGCGCGACCTGCATGCAGGAAATGCCGCAGATGGTCGATACCTACAATCGCTTCAAGGGTCAGGGGCTGGAATTCGTCGCGGTCGCGATGAACTACGATCCGCCGATGTACGTCGCGAACTACGCGCAGACGCGCCAGTTGCCGTTCAAGGTCGCGCTCGACGACGGCAGCGTCGCGAAGCAGTTCGGCAACGTGCAGCTCACGCCGACGACCTTCGTCGTCGACAAGGACGGCAAGATCCTGAAGCGCTACGTCGGCGCGCCGCAATTCGCGGAACTCGACGCGCTGCTCAAGAAGGCGCTCGACGGCAACGCGGCCTGAGCGCCGCACACCGCACGGCAGGACTTGCAGGGCCGCACACCGCGCCCTGCTCCGCAAAACGGACCGCACCGCGGTCCGTTTGCATTTCAGCGCTCGGTTTCGCCTTTCGCCGACAGCCCGTAGCGCTTCATCTTCTCGTACAGCGTCGCCTTGCCGACATGCAGCCGGTCGGCCGTCGCCGCGACCGCGCCGCCCGTCTGGTTCAGCGCCTCGGCGATCACCGCGCGCTCGAACTGCTCGATGCGCTCCTTCAGCGTCTGGTCGTTGTCGGCCGCGTCGCCCGCGCCCGTTTCCTGCGGCATGTCGGCCACGCCGAGCACGAACCGGTCGGCCGCGTTGCGCAGCTCGCGCACGTTGCCCGGCCAGTCGCGCTGCATCAGGCTCGCGCGCTGCCGGTCGGTCAGCACCGGCGCGGGCCGCCCGTAGCGCACGGCCGCATCGAGCATGAAGTGCTCGAACAGCGGCACGATGTCCTCGCGGCGCTCGGCGAGCGGCGGCAGCGCGATCGTCACGACGTTGAGCCGGTACAGCAGGTCGCGCCGGAACGTGCCGGCCGCGACGAGCTCGCTCATGTCGCCCTTCGCGGCCGCGACCACGCGGCAGTTCACGCGGATCGGCTGGTTCGAGCCGAGCCGCTCCAGCACGCCGTCCTGCAGCACGCGCAAGAGCTTCACCTGCAGCGCGAGCGGCATGCTTTCGATTTCGTCGAGGAACAGCGTGCCGCCGGACGCGTATTCGAGCTTGCCGACGCGCCGCTTCGCGGCGCCGGTGAACGCGCCGGGCTCGTAGCCGAACATCTCCGACTCGAACATCGGCTCGGGCAGCGCGCCGCAATTGACCGCGATGAACGGCTTGTCGCGGCGCGGCGACAGCTCGTGCAGGCTGCGCGCGATCAGTTCCTTGCCGGCGCCCGTGTCGCCGTTGATCAGCACCGACGCGTCGGTCGGCGCGATGTTCGCGATCAGCTTGCGCACCTGCTCGATCGCCGGGCTGCGGCCGATGATGCGCGGCGCGACGACGTTCTGCCCGGCCAGCTCGCGCCGCAGCGCGTGGTTCTCGAGCACGAGCTCGCGGCGCTCGAGCGCGCGGCGCACCGTCTCGATCAGGCGCTCGGCCGCGAACGGCTTCTCGATGAAGTCGTACGCGCCGTCGCGCATCGCCTGCACGGCCATCGAGATGTCGCCGTGCCCGGTGACGAGGATCACCGGCACGTCGGGCACGCGCTCGCGGCACTGCGCGAGCACGTCGAGCCCGCTGGCACCCGGCAGCCGGATGTCGCTCACGATCGCGCCGGCGGTATCCGCGACGATCGCCTTCTCGGCCGCCTCGGCCGACTCGAAGCCGGCGACGTCGAAGCCCGCCAGTTGAAGGCTCTGCACGCTCGCCCGGCGCACGAGCGCATCGTCTTCGATATAGATCACTTGCAGCCGGTTGGCCATCTTGGTCACTTGCTCCTGACAGGCCGCGCGGCGCCCGCGCGGCTCTCGTTGATGCCGGTCGTCGCCGACCGGGCCTGCATCCTGCCGACCGTCCAGGCTAATGCGAGCCCGCCGGCTCGGACACGGAGTCCGGATGATGCGTGCGGGCGCGCCGCAGCGTCAAGACGAACAGCGCGCCGCCCGACGGGGCGTTGCGGGCGGTCAGCGCGCCGCCCGCGTCGCTGGCGATCGACGACGAGATCGCGAGGCCGAGCCCGAGCCCGCGCCCCATTTCCTTGGTCGTGAAGAACGGCTCGAACAGGCGCGGCAGCAAATCGGGCGCGATGCCGGAGCCGTTGTCGCGCACCTCGACCGCGAGCGTCGCGGCCGACACCGCGATCGTCACCTCGATGGCCGGCGCCGCGACGCCGGCCACCGCGTCGAGCGCGTTGCCGAGCAGATTGATCAGCACCTGTTCGAGGCGCAGATCCTCGCAGCGCGCGACGAGTTCGGGATAGTCGCGCGCCAGATCGAGCGGCGCATCCCGCGCGGGCGACACGGTGGCATCCTGCAGCGTCAGCGTGAGCGCGACGCCGCGCAGGCGCTCGTCGAGCAGCGACAGCACGCTGCGCAGCGCACGCACGACGAGCGCCTGCTCGTTGCGCGGCTTCGCACGGCCGACGAACAGCTTCAACTGGTTCGTGATCTTGCCCATCCGCTCGGTGAGCGCGGCGATCGCCTCGAGATTCTCGCGCGCGGCGGCCTGCTCGCCGCGATCGAGCAGCACGCGCGTGTTGTCCGAGAAGCTGCGCAGCGCCGCGAGCGGCTGATTCAGTTCATGCGTGATGCCGGCCGCCATCTGGCCGAGCGCGGCGAGCTTGCTCGCCTGGATCAGTTCGTCGTGTGCGGCGCGCAGTTCCTGCTCCGCGCGGATCCGGTCGCCGACTTCCTTCTGCAACTGCTCGTTCGCTTCAGACAAATCGGCCGTACGCTCCTCGACGCGCCGGTTCAGCTCCGCGTACGCCTGCTGCAGCAGCGCGCGGCCACGGATCATCTCGCGCACGCGGGCACGGCGCATCCGCCAGTAGAACGCGAGCAGCGCGACCGACACGAAGCCGAAGCCGGTGACGATCGTCGCGTTGCGCGCGTCGGCATCGATCGGCGCGATCGGCGCGAGCGTGACGAGCAGCCAGTCGGGCTCGCCGATCCGGCGCTTGCTGGCGAGAAAGCGCGGCGCGCGCCGGCCGGCGCCGAGGCGCACGATTTCCGCATCGGCGCCGAGCGTCTGCTCGACGCGCAGCGGCAGCGGCGTGACCGGTTGCTGCGCGTACTGGCGCGTTTCGTAGATCGACGCGGCGACGGGCCCCGTGAGCGGGCGCAGCGTGTGGTACTTCCACGCGGGCACGGACGACAGGAACACGACGCCGTGATCGTCAGCGACAACGAGCGGCTCCGACGCATCGGCGCCCTGGAACCATTCGAGATTGAGCTTCACGACGACGACGCCCGCGATCCTGCCGTCGCGCCACACCGGCTGCGAGATGTAGTAGCCGGGGTCGCGCGAGATCGTGCCGATCCCGAAGAAGCGGCCGACCCGGCCGTTCATCGCATCGAGGAAATACGGGCGGAAACGGTATTCGATCCCGACGAAGCTGTCGGGCGCGCGCCAGTTGCTGGCGGCGACGCACAGGCCGTCCGCGCCGATCACGTAGGTGACGGTCGCGTGCGCGTGCTCGTTGAGGTCTTCGAGATAGCGGTTGACGCGCGCGGTGTAGTCGGTGCGCTTCGGCTCGGCGAGCAGATCCTGCACGTACGGATGGCTGCCGAGCAGATAAGGCAGCGATTCGTAGCGGTCGAGCGTGCTCTTGAGCGCGTTGGTGGTGCGATCGACGCGCACCGCGGCATTGCGCTGCAGCTCGGCGACGCCGCGCTGCCACGTGATCGTCCACGTCAGCGCGCACGCCGCGGCGAGCGCGGCGGCGAGCACGACGAGGATGAGCAGGCGGCGCGTCACGGTCGAGGCTTCCTGACGATGCGGATCGCCTATTGTGTCATAGGGCTCCGCATCGATGCCCGGGCCGCCGCGCGGCGCGCCGCCCGCGGGCGACACCGCCGCCTGCTCGCTCATGCCGTCAGACGCCGGCCGTCGTCTCGGTCGGCGCGACTTCGCCGCCGCCCTTCAGCGCCTGGCGCAGCTTGTTGCGGTCGAGCTCCTTCTCCCACGCCGACACGACGACCGTCGCCACGCCGTTGCCGACGATGTTGGTCAGCGCGCGGCATTCGCTCATGAAGCGGTCGATGCCGAGGATCAGCACCATGCCCGACAGCGGGATCGTCGGCACGACGGCCAGCGTCGCGGCGAGCGTGATGAAGCCCGCGCCGGTCACGCCGCTCGCGCCCTTCGACGTGAGCATCGCGACGGCCAGCAGCGTGAGCTGCTGCATCCACGTCAACTCGATGTTGGTCGCCTGCGCGATGAACAGCACGGCCATCGTCATGTAGATGTTGGTGCCGTCGAGGTTGAACGAATAGCCGGTCGGCACGACGAGGCCGACGACCGAACGCGAGCAGCCGGCCTTCTCGAGCTTTTCCATCAGCTGCGGCAGCGCGGCTTCCGACGAGCTCGTGCCGAGCACGATCAGCAGCTCTTCCTTGATGTACGACACGAAGCGGATGATCGAGAAGCCGGTGAAGCGCGCGATCGCGCCGAGCACGACGAGCACGAACACGAGCGACGTCAGGTAGAACGTGCCGATCAGCTTGAGCAGCGGCACCAGCGAGCCGACGCCGTACTTGCCGATCGTGAACGCCATCGCGCCGAACGCGCCGATCGGCGCCAGCTTCGTGACGATGTGCACGATGCCGAACAGCACGCGCGTCAGGCCGTCGATGAAGTCGGTCACGACCTTGCCGCGCTCGCCGAGGTGCGCGAGCACGCTGCCGAACAGCAGCGCGATCAGCAGGATCTGCAGGATTTCACCCTGCGCGAACGCATCGACCATCGTGTTCGGGATGATGTGCATCAGGAAGTCGACCGTCGACTGCCCGTGCGCCTTCGCCGCGTACGACGCGACGGCCTTGCCGTCGAGCGTCGCCGGATCGATGTTGAAGCCGACGCCCGGGCGCAGCAGGTGCGTGGCCGCGAGGCCGAGCAGCAGCGCGAAGGTCGACACGATCTCGAAGTACAGCAGCGCCTTGCCGCCGACGCGGCCGACCTTCTTCATGTCCTCCATGCCGGCGATGCCGGTGACGACCGTACAGAAGATGATCGGGCCGATCACCATCTTGATCAGCTTGATGAAGCCGTCGCCGAGCGGTTTCATGTCGGTGGCGATCGACGGGTAGTAGTGGCCGAGGATCACGCCGACGATGATGGCGAAGATCACCTGCACATAGAGCACTTTGTAGAAGGGTTTCTTCTTCACGATGGTTCCTGCTGAAGTAGATGAGCCGGTGGAAACGGCGTCACGCGCGCAGGGATGAATGAGAACGGGGGGCAATCCCCCCCGAAGGCATTCGCCCGCGCGGCTGCCGTGCCGCAACAAGCGATGCCTCAGGACATCCGGAGGGGGAGGAAGGCATTGGTCATCGGTTGTCTCCTTGCTTGCTGTAGTAGTTCGGCCGGGGGATGGCCGTGCGTTTTATATCGCAAGGTCGATGCCAGGTTTCCGGAACCCCTCAAGCCGTTGTTTTCATTGTATTTCTCATAATGCGGCAGGCAAGGAAATCCGGTATTCCGGATTTCCGGAAAATATCCGTCCGGCGATCCGGACGGATCCATCGTTTCATCGGACGAATCAGTGCTGCACGGCCCGGCTCGCGAGCACGCCCGTCTGCGCGTAGAACTCCTGCCGCGCGAACGCGTCGCGCTCGCGGCGCGCGCGCTCGCCGCGATCCAGGAGCGAGCCGACGACGATCCCGACGAACGCGAGCGGCACCGACACGAGCGCCGGATTGTCGAGGAACACCGCCGCATGCGCGTGGTGCAGCACGTCGACCCACACCGACTTCGACAGCACCGTGAGCGCGACCGCCGACACGAGGCCGAGGCCGCCGCCGAGCACCGCGCCGCGCGTCGTCATCCCGCGCCAGAAGATCGACATCGCGAGCACCGGGAAATTGGCGCTCGCGGCCACCGCCGCGACGAGCCCGACCATGAACGCGACGTTCACGTGCTCGAACAGGATCGACAGCGCGATCGCGACGGCCGACAGCCCGATCGTCGCCGCGCGCGAAATGCGCATCTCCAGCCGCTCGTCGGGCTTGCCGCGCGCCCACATCTGCGCATAGAGATCGTGCGAGATCGTGGTCGCACCGGCGAGCGTCAGCCCGGCGACCACCGCGAGGATCGTCGCGAACGTGACAGCCGCGATGAACCCGTAGAACCAGTTGCCGCCCACCGCCTGCGCGAGCTTCACCGCGACCATGTTCGAGCCGCCGAGCAGGTCGTGCGTCAGGTTGAACGTGCCGTTCGCGCCGAGCTTGAAGAACTCCGGATGCTGCGCGAGCAGCACGATCGCCGAGAAGCCGATCACGAAGGTGAGCAGGTAGAAGTAGCCGATGAAGCCGGTCGCGTACAGCACCGACTTGCGCGCCTCCTTCGCGTTCGGCACCGTGAAGAAGCGCATCAGGATGTGCGGGAAGCCGGCCGTGCCGAACATCAGCGCGATGCCGAGCGACAGCGCGTTGGCCGGATCGCGGATCAGCTTGCCGGGCCCCATGATCGACAGCGCGCCCGGATGCACGGCCACCGCGCGGCGGAACATCGCGTCGATGCTGAAGCCGAATTCGCCGAGCGCGAGCCACGCGAGCAGCGTCGCGCCGGCGAGCAGCAGCACGGCCTTGATCACCTGCACCCAGGTGGTCGCGGTCATTCCGCCGAAGAATACGTAGACGACCATCAGCACGCCGACGATCAGCTCGGCCGTGCCGTACGACAGCCCGAACAGCAACTGGATCAGCTTGCCCGCGCCGACCATCTGCACGACGAGGTACAGCACGACGATCGTCAGCGCGTTCGCGGACGTCAGCAGCCGGATCGGCCGCTGCGCGAAGCGATACGCGACGACGTCGACGAACGTGAACTTGCCGAGGTTGCGCAGCGGCTCGGCGATCAGGAACATCACGAACGGCCAGCCGACCAGGAAGCCGATCGAGTAGATCAGCCCGTCGAAGCCGAACATGAACACCATCCCCGACAGCCCGAGGAACGACGCGGCCGACATGTAGTCGCCCGCGATCGCGAGCCCGTTCTGCAGCCCGGTGATGCCGCCGCCGGCGGTGTAGAAATCGCGCGTCGAGCGCGTGCGGCGCGCGGCCCAGCGCGTGAGCGCGAGCGTCGCGAACACGAACGCGAAGAACATCGCGATCGCGACCGGGTTCAGCTCGACTTTGTCGGGCATCGGGCCGGCGACGCCGGTCGCATGGGCGGTGGAGGCAACGAGAACGGCCAGCGCGACGGGCGCGCTCGAAATGAATCGCATGTCGGCCTCCGTCACGGACGTTGCAGGATCGCGTCGACGCGGCGGTCGAACGCACGGTTCGCGCGCAGCACGTAGCACGCGGTCAGGCCGATCGCGATCAGGATGATCGCGACGCCCGCGGCGATCCCGACCGTCGTCGTCGCGCCGCGGTACAGCGGCGCGGCGAGCACGTGCGGCGCGAGCGCGACGAGCAGGATGAAGCCGTAGTACGTGGCGATCATCAGCGCGGTGAGCGTGAAGCTGAAGCGGCGCCGTGCGCGCACGAGTTGCTGGTAGTCGCGGCGCGCCGTGACCGATTCGATGACGGAAAGCTCCATGTTGTCTCCTGTCGACCGGAGTTGGCGCTTTAGCGCTTACTCCGGTCCCATGCTTCGCGGTCGACCGGAGTTGGCGCTTTAGCGCTTACTCCAGTCCCATGCTTCGCGGTCGAACTGAGTTGGCGCTTCAG
This sequence comes from Burkholderia sp. AU44665, assembly GCF_030504405.1. Lineage (NCBI taxonomy): Bacteria > Pseudomonadati > Pseudomonadota > Betaproteobacteria > Burkholderiales > Burkholderiaceae > Burkholderia > Burkholderia sp. AU44665. Next base: position 43,252 of record NZ_JAUJRI010000029.1, read on the forward strand.
CGCCTACTCAGGTCCCCGCAGGGCAAGTCGCCTCGTCGTCGCGAGAGCTGTCTTGTGGATGATCGGCGCGTGATCGGCATCCGCCCGCGCCGTGGCGGCACATCAATGCGTTACACGACGCGATCCGCCCGCAGCCGCGCGACGTCCTCCGCCGACATCCCGAGCCAGCCGCCGAGCACCGCCTCCGTATCCGCGCCGAGCACCGGCGGCGCGCCGCGCACCGGCAGCCGCGCGCCGTCGAAGCGGTACGGCGGCGCGAGCACGTCGACGCCGCCCGCGACCGGATGCGGCTGCCGCGTGACGAGCCCGGCGCGGGTCGCGCGTTCGGACGTCAGCGCTTCGTGCAATCCGAGCACTTCGCCGCACGGAATGCCCGCCTCGGCGAGCGCCGCCAGCAGCGTCGCGCGCGACCGGCGCGCGAGTTCGCCACGAATCTCGGGCAGCAGGTCGGCGCGATTCTCCGAGCGGCCGAGGTTGGTCCTGTAGCGTTCGTCCGCCGCGAGATCGGGCCGCTCGATCGCATCGCAAAAGCGTGCGAACTGCGTGTTGTTGCCGACCGTGATCACGAGCGGGCCGTCGGCCGCGTCGAACACGCCGTACGGCACGATCGACGGATGCGCGTTGCCGTAGCGCGGCGGGTCCTCGCCCATCAGCAGCGCGTCGAGCCCGTAGTACGCGGTGATCATCAGCCCGCAGTCGAACAGCGCCATCTCGATGCGCCGCCCGCGCCCGGTCGCATGGCGTTCGTACAACGCGGCGAGGATCGCCTGCGCCGAATACATGCCGGTGAACAGGTCGACCGCCGCGACGCCGAACTTCAGCGGCGGCTGGCCGGCCTCGCCGTTCAGCGCCATCAGCCCGGCCTCGCCCTGCACGACGAGGTCGTAGCCGGGCCGCCCGGCCTCCGGGCCGGAGCGGTCGTAGCCGGAGATCGCGCAATGCACGAGCCGCGGATTCAGTTCGGCCAGCGCGTCGTAGCCGAGCCCGAGCTTCTCCGCGCCGCCGCACTTGAAGTTGTGGATCACCACGTCGGCCTGCGCGGCCAGCTCGCGCGCGATGCGCTGGCCGGCTTCCGTCTGCAGGTCGACGCAGATCGACCGCTTGCTGCGGTTCACGCTGTTGAAATAGGTGGTTTCGGTGTCGCCGATCCGCAGCCCCCAGTCGCGCGTATCGTCGCCGCGCGCCGGATGCTCGACCTTGATCACCTCCGCGCCGAAATCGGCGAGCACCATCGCGCACCACGGGCCCGCGAGCACGCGCGAGAAATCGAGCACCTTCACGCCGGCCAGCGGCAGCGCGCGCGTGTCGTTCGTCATCCTTGTCTCCTCCATTCGCGTTTCGCCGCTTATTGTTTCGACAGCGCGATGTAGCGCGCGAGGTGGTGATCCTCGTCGCCGAGCTGGTGATCGATCATCACGAGACGCTTCGCGTAATGCGACAGCGGCAGCTCCCACGTCATCCCGATCCCGCCGTGCAGCTGGATGCTTTCCTCCGCGACGAGCGTGCCGATCCGGCCGATGCTGTATTTCGCCGCGGCGAGCGCGCGCTCGCGCACCACGCGCGGCGCATCGAGCTGCGCGGCCGCGTTGATCACGGCCGAGCGCGCCTGCTCGACTTCGAGCAGCAGATCGGCCATCCGGTGCTGCAGCGCCTGGAAGCTGCCGATCGGCATCCCGAACTGCTTGCGCGTGCGCAGGTAGTCGAGCGTGTGCGCCTTCGCGACGTCCATCGCGCCGAGCGCTTCCGCCGACAGCGCGAGCAGCCCGTAGCCGAGCACGCGCTCGAGCAACTCGGCGCCCGCTTCGCCGTCGAGCGCATCCGGCGCGCCGAGCGCGGCGTCGGCCGGCAGCGCGACGCGCTCGAAGCGCACTTCGGCCGCGCGGCCGCCGTCGATCTTCTTGTAATCGCGCAGCGACACGCCCGGCGCATCGGCCGGCACGACGAACAGGCCGATGCCGGCCGCATCGTCGTCGCGCCCCGACACGCGCGCGCTGACGACGAAGAACGCCGCCTGCGCGGCCTGGTCGACGACGCCCTTCGCGCCCGTCAGCACCCAGCCGTCGCCCGCACGTTCGGCGCGCGTGCGCACGGTCGTCAGCTCGTAATGCGAGCCCGGTTCGTCGTGCGCGAACGCGGCGCTCGCGCTGCCGTCGATCAGCGCGGCGAGCCGCTCGCGATGCGCATCGCCGCCGGCGAGCGCGAGCGCACGGCCTGCGAGCAGCGCGCCGAGGAACGGCTCGACGACGAGCCCGCGCCCGAGGCATTCGAACACCACGGCGATGTCGAAGCCCGCGCCGCCGAAGCCGCCGTCGGCTTCGGCGAACAGCGCGCCGACCGTACCGAGTTCGGCGAAGCGCCGCCACATCGCGCGGTCGAAGCCTTCAGCCGACTGCGCGATGCGGTCGCGCACCGGGAACGCGTACTGTTCGGCGATGAAGCGGTTCAACGTGTCCGCCAGCATCCGGCGGTCTTCTGTGTGCTGGAAATCCATCGTCGCGTCCCTCGTCACAGCCCGAGCATCATCTTCGCGATGATGTTCTTCTGGATCTCGTTCGAGCCGCCGAAGATCGACAGCTTCCGGTTGTTGAAATACTGCTGCGCGGCGCTCGCGGCTTCTTCCGGGCCGACCGGTTCGCCGTCGTAATCGGCATCGAGCGCTTCATCGACGAACGGCTGCGCGTACGGCCCCATCGCTCGCCGCATCAGCGCGGTGATCTCCTGGCGGATCTGCGTGCCGCGAATCTTCAGCATCGAGCTTTCCGCGCCCGGCACGCCGCCGCCCGCGACCGCGGCCAGCACGCGCAGATTGGTCGTGCGCATGTTTTCCAGCTCGATCTCGACGCGTGCGACGCGCGCCGCGAAGAACGGATCGTCGGCGAGCGGCCGACCGTTCTTCATGACCTTCGCGGCCACCGCGCGCAGCCGGTCGAGCGCGGCCGTCGAGAAGCCGATCCCCGCGATGTTGGTGCGCTCGTACGTGAGCAGATATTTCGCGTAGGTCCAGCCGCGATTCTCCTCGCCGACCAGGTTCTCCACCGGCACGCGCACGTCGGTGAAGAAGACCTCGTTCACCTCGTGCTCGCCGTCGAGCGTGATGATCGGGCGGACCTCGACGCCCGGCGTGTTCATGTCGATCAGCAGGAAGCTGATGCCTTCCTGCTTGCGCACGTCGGTCGCGGTGCGCACGAGGCAGAAGATCATGTTCGCGTAGTGGCCGAGCGTGGTCCATGTCTTCTGGCCGTTCACGACGTAGTGATCGCCGTGGCGTACCGCGGTGGTCTTCACCGACGCGAGATCGGACCCGGCGCCCGGCTCCGAGTAGCCCTGGCACCACCAGTCGGTGCCGTCGAGAATGCGCGGCAGCCAGTGACGCTTCTGCGCGTCGCTGCCGTACTTGATCAGCACGGGGCCGAGCATGTTCACGCCGAACGGCACGATGCGCGGCGCGCCGGCGAGCGCGCATTCGTTGTCGAACAGGAACTTCTGCGCGACGCTCCAGCCGGGGCCGCCGTATTCGCTCGGCCAGTGGCTCGCGAGCCAGCCGCGGGCATGCAGGATCGCGTGCCATTCGCGCATGTCGTCGCGCGTGAGATGCAGGCCGCCCTTCACCTTGCGCGCGATGCGCTCGGGAAGTTCGGCTTGCAGGAAGCGCTGCACTTCGGTGCGGAACGCTTCCTCTTCGGGAGTGAAATCGAGGTTCATCGTAGGTCCGTTGCGGATGCGGTGGGCGTTCAGTCGATGCGGTTCAGGCTCGCGAAATCCGCGCCGCGCGCGACGAGATCGACGAGCAGCGGCGACGGCTTCCAGAACAGCGGATCTTCCTTCGCGAACGCGCGGATATCGGCGAGCACGTTCGCGAGGCCGACCGTGTCCGCGTAGTGCATCGGGCCGCCGCGGTAACGCGGAAAACCGTAGCCGTACAGGAACACCGCGTCGACGTCGAGCGGGCGCAGCGCGATCTTCTCGTGCACGACGTTCGCACCTTCGTTGATCATCGCGGCGAGGTAGCGGCGCAGGATTGCTTCATCGGTGAACGTGCGCGGCGTGACGCCCTTCTTCGCGCGTTCTTCCGCGACGATCGCCTCGACTTCCGGGTCGGGCGTGCCGACACGTGCGCCGTCCGGATACAGGTAGTAGCCGCGGCCGGTCTTCTGCCCGAACCAGCCGCGCTCGCACAGCCGGTCGGAAATCTCCACGTAGCGCGCGTTCGGATCGCGCGTCGCCGCGCGGCGCTTGCGGGTCGCCCAGCCGATGTCGCCGCCCGCGAGGTCGACGACCTGGAACGGGCCCATCGGGAAACCGAACGCGCGCACCGCGCGATCGATCTGGTACGGCGACGCGCCGTCTTCCATCAGATAGTCGGCCGCCGTCCGGTAGACGGCGAGGATCCGGTTGCCGATGAAGCCGTCGCACACGCCCGCGCGCACCGGCGTCTTCTTCAACTGCCTGGCCAGCGCGAACGCGGTCGCGACGACGTCCGCGGCGACGCGCGCCGGCACGACGATCTCGAGCAGCTTCATCACGTTGGCCGGCGAGAAGAAATGCAGGCCGATCACGTCGGCCGGCCGGTCGATGCTCGCGGCGAGCGCGTCGATGTCGAGATACGACGTGTTGGTCGCGAGCACCGCACCCGGCTTGCACACGCGGGCGAGCTCGGCGAACACCGCCTGCTTCACGGCCATGTCCTCGAATACGGCCTCGATCACGACGTCGGCCTGCGCGAGCGCGTCGTACGACGTGCTGCCCTTGAAGCGCGCGAGGCGCGCCGCGTGCGCGGCCGGCGTCATCCGCCCTTTCGCGACGAGGCCGTCGTACACCTTCTCGACGTGCGCCCGGCCGCGCGCGAGCGACGCTTCGTCGCGCTCGATCATCGTCACCGGCAGCCCGGCGTCGAGCGCCGCGACCGCGATGCCCGCGCCCATCGTGCCGCCGCCGACCACGCCGATCCGCTCGACCGGCCGTGCGCTCGCGTGCCGCGCCTCGGGCGCCTTCGCCGCCTCGCGTTCCGCGAAGAACGCATGCACGAGGCCCGCGCGCTGCGGGCTGTCGACGCACTGCAGGAACAGGCCGCGTTCGAGCTTCATCCCCGCGTCGAATGACTGCGTGAGCGCGGCCTCGACCGCGTCGACGATCTTCGCCGGCGAGAAAAGGCCACGCGACTTCTTCGGCAATTCCGCGCGCGCCGCATCGATCGCGGCCTGCGCGGCCGCACGGTCGGCGAGGCCCTGCGCGTCGCGCGTGCGGCGCACCGGCGCGCCGAGCGACACGAGTTCCTGCGCATAGGCGAGCCCTTCGGCGAGCGTGTCGTCGCTGTGCGCGATGCGATCGACGAGGCCGAGCGCGAGCGCTTCCTCCGCGCTCGCATGGCGGCCCGTCAGCATCAGGTCGAGCGCGGCCTTCGCGCCGATCAGGCGCGGCGCGCGTTGCGTGCCGCCCGCGCCGGGCAGCAGGCCGAGCGTCACTTCGGGCAGCCCGAGCTTCGCGCCGGGCACCGCGAGCCGGTAATGCGCGGCGAGCGCGACTTCGAGGCCGCCGCCGAGCGTCGCGCCGTGCAGCGCGACCACGACCGGCTTCGCGCCCGATTCGATCCGCTCGCACACGTCGGGCAGCGACGGCGGCACGGGCGGCTTGCCGAATTCGCGGATGTCGGCGCCCGCGATGAAGTTGCGGCCGGCGCCGACGATCAGCACCGCGCGGATCGCGTCGTCGGCCTGCGCGGCGTCGATCGCGTCGGCGAGGCCGCGCCGCACGTCGGCGGACAACGCGTTGACGGGCGGGTGATCGATCGTGACGACGAGCACCTTGTCGCGCCGCTCGCGCGTGACGGTGCCGGTGGCGGATGTTTCGGGGGAAGCGGGTGAATTCATCGTGTCTCCAGGTGCGGTGCGCCGGGCGGGCGGGACCGGCCGCCGGCTCGGCGGGCGACGCCGGTTCGCGAGCGGGGTCCCGCGCGGCGGGAAACGGTCCGGCGTGGTTGCCGGGCATGACTCGATTCTCGATTGATCGAGATTCATTGACAATTCCCGCGCGCCTTTACAAGCTGTCAAGCCGGACTTGACATTGAATGCTTTCGAACCGTTTCGGCCCGTTGTTTCGGCCCTTTAAGCGGGACGGATCAGGAGACCCCGGATGGACCTGAACGCGCTGACGCTGCTCGTCGAGATCCTCGACGCGGGCAATCTCAGCAAGGCCGCGCAGCGGCTCAAGATGAGCCGGGCGAACGTCAGCTACCGGCTGAACCAGCTCGAACGCTCGATCGGCCAGCAGCTCGTGCGGCGCACGACGCGGCGCATCGAGCCGACCGAGATCGGGCTCAAGCTGTACGAGCATGGCCGGCGCATCCGCAACGAATTGCTGGCCGCGCAGGAATCGGTGACGACGCTCGGGCAGGACCTGCAGGGCCGCGTGCGGCTGTCGGTGCCGAGCGGCTATGGGCAGATGGTGATGTCCGAGTGGCTGCTCGCGTTCAAGCGGCTGCATCCGGGCATCGTGCTCGACGTGGTGTTCGAGAATCGCGTGGAAGACCTGATGCGCGACGAAGTCGACATCGCGATCCGCGTGATGTCGGAGCCGCCGCAGAACCTCGTCGCGCGCGACATGGGCGCGGTGCGCTACGTCGCGTGCGCGTCGCCCGCGTTCGCGGCCGCGCACGGGATGCCGGCGACGCTCGGCGCGCTGGCCGCCGCGCCGGTCGTCACCGCGACGGTGCTCGGCCGGCAGTTGCGAATCGCCGCGTATCTCGGCGACGAGCGCCACGAGGTGCTGCTCGAACCGACGCTGATTTCGGAGAACTTCCTGTTCCTGCGCCAGGCGATCCTCGCGGGGATCGGCGTCGGCATCGTGCCCGACTACGTGATGCAGGACGACCTGCGGCACGGCACCGTCGTCACGTCGCTCGACGCATACCGGCTCAGTATCTTCGGCACGCACATGTACATGCTGTACATGCCGAACCGCCACCACACGCGCGCCACCGCCACGTTCATAGAGTTCATCCTCGAACAGGCCGGAAAGACCGGCCGGGGCGGGCCCGGCGGGATGCGTCAGGGTTTCCTGTCGGATGACAAGCCGCCGGGCGCGCGGCGACAATAGCGCGCCGGGGCGGGCGGCGCCGCTGCGCCCGTGCCGACGGCAACGTCGACATCGACGCCGCCGTCTCGTTCGAATTCACTGCCGCCGAGGGTTCAATGTTCGACCGGATTCGTCCGCATTCGCGTCCCTGGACGCTCGCTGCCGCCGTCGCGCTCGTCACGTTCGGCGCCGGCTGCACGTCCCCGTCCGCGCCGTCGTCCAGCGCGGTGGTGCCCGTCGCCGCCGCATCGGGCGCGGCCGTGCCGCTGCCCGGCTTCCACGCGCCCGAGCTGTCGTCTGGCTGGACCGACAAGCCGGGCTGGACCTCGCAGCACTTCATGATCGCGGCCGCGAACCCGCTCGCGACGCAGGCCGGCTACGACATGCTGAAGGCGGGCGGCACCGCGATCGACGCGGCGATCGCGACGCAGATGGTGCTCGCGCTCGTCGAGCCGCAATCGTCGGGCATCGGCGGCGGCGCGTTCATGCTGTACTTCGACGGCAAGGCGACGCAGGCGTACGACGGCCGCGAAACCGCGCCGGCCGCCGCGACCGAGCGCCTCTTCTACGGGCCGACCGGCCAGCCGATGAGTTTCTACGAAGGCGTCGTCGGCGGACGCTCGGTCGGCACGCCCGGCGTGCTGCGCATGCTCGACGCCGCACACCGCGCGCACGGCAAGCTGCCGTGGCGGCGGCTGTTCCAGCCGGCCATCCGGCTCGCCGAGCGCGGCTTCACGATCAGCCCGCGCCTGGCGATGCTGATCGCGAACGACAGGTACCTGAAGAACGATCCGGCCGCCCGCGCCTATTTCTACAACGCCGACGGCACGCCGAAGGCCGCCGGCACGGTGCTGAAGAACCCGGCGCTCGCGACCGTGCTGCGCCAGGTCGCCGACCGCGGCGCGAACGCGTTCTACAACGGCGCGATCGCGCGCGACATCGTCGCGAAGGTGCGCAAGCACCCGACCAACCCCGGGCTGCTGTCGCTGCAGGATCTCGCGCGCTACCAGGCGAAGGTGCGTGCGCCGCTGTGCGCCGACTACCGGCGCTCGGTCGTGTGCGGAATGCCGCCGCCGTCGTCGGGCGGCCTCGCGATCGCGCAGATGCTCGGCATGCTCGAGGCGATGCCCGACTGGCAGCAGATCGGCGCGCAGAAGCCGGTGCGCAACGAAGTCGGCTACGAGCCGACGCCGTTCGCCGCGCATCTGTTCAGCGAGGCCGGGCGCCTCGCGTATGCGGACCGCGCGCGCTACGTCGCCGATCCCGATTTCGTGCCGCTGCCGGGCGGCAACTGGGCGAGCCTCACCGACAAGGCCTATCTCGCGCAGCGTGCGCGGCTGATCGGCGACACCAGCATGGGCGTCGCGCAGGCCGGCACGCCGCAGGGCGCGACGCTCGCGCTGGCCGACGGCCGCAGCCCCGAATTGCCGTCGACGTCCGACATCGCGATCGTCGACCGCTACGGGCAGGCGCTGTCGATGACGACCAGCATCGAGGATGCGTTCGGCTCGCGGCTGATGGTGCGCGGCTTCATGCTGAACAACCAGTTGACCGATTTCTCGTTCGTGTCGAGCGAGAACGGCCGGCCGGTCGCCAATCGCGTGCAGCCCGGCAAGCGGCCGCGCTCGGCGATGTCGCCGGAACTCGTGTTCGACAAGAAGACGAAGCAGGTGACGATGATCGTCGGCTCTGCCGGCGGCCCCGCGATCATCAATCACGTCGCGAAGACGCTGGTCGGCGTGCTCGACTGGGGCATGACGATGCAGCAGGCGATCGCGCTGCCGAACTTCGGGTCGATGAACGGGCCGACGCAGCTCGAACGCGGCCGCGTGTCGGACGCGCTCGCCGACGGGCTGAAGGGCCGCGGGCACGACGTGCAGGTCGTCGAGATGAACTCGGGGCTGCAGGGCATCCAGCGGCTGAACGTGCAGGGGCAGACGGTGTGGTTCGGCGGGGCCGATCCGCGGCGCGAAGGGGTCGCGATGGGGGATTGAGTGCGACAGGCAGCGGCGACGCGCGTGCGCCGCCGCTGCCTGCATGACGTCAACCCCTTCCCTTCCACGGCACCACGCGCCGCTCGACCCAGCGCATCGCGAGATCGAACAGCCACGCGATCGCGCCGATGATCAGGATGCCCATCACGACGATGTCGGTGCGCAGGAAGCTCGATGCGTTGAGCACCATCTGCCCGAGGCCGGCCGTCGCGGCGACCATCTCGGCCGCGACGAGCGTCGTCCAGCCGAACCCGATCGCGATCCGCAGCCCGGTGAGGATCTCCGGCAGCGCGGCGGGCAGCACCACGTGGCGCACGATCTGCGCGAAGCTGCCGCCGAGCGAATACGCGGCGTTGATCTGCTCGACCGTCGCCGCGCGCACGCCGGCGCGCGCGGCCATCGCGATCGGCGCGAAGCACGCGAGGAAGATCACGACGAGTTTCGCCGTCTCGTCGATGCCGAACCAGATCACGACGAGCGGCAGATAGGCGAGCGGCGGCAGCGGCCGATAGAACTCCAGCAGCGGATCGAGCACGCCGCGCGCGACGCGGCTCACGCCCATCAGGATGCCGGCCGGCACGCCGATCGCGGTTGCGAGCACGAACGCGCCGAACACGCGCGCGGCACTCCACAACAGATGGTCGGACAGCGGCAGGCCGCCCTGGATACGGCCGTGCCACGCGTCGACGAACGCGGTCCACACCGCTTCGGGCGCGGGCAGGAACAGCGGCGGCAGCCACTGCAGATGCGTCGCGACCCACCACAGCACGGCCAGCGCCGCGATCGTCGCCGTGCTGAGCGCGGCCGTTTTCCCTTGCCCCGGCAACCGGTAGCGGTGCGATGGGCGTGCGGGATGCGCCGCGTGGCGCCGCTGCGCCGCGCGCGCATCCCGTTCTTCGAAATCGGCGGGCGCGCGATCGGCCGCCCAGGAATCCTGCGTGCTCATGTCGTCCTGCCTGTGCAAAGTGCTGTTCCGGCCGCGCCCGACGGCCACGCCGTGTCGCGCGAGCTCGCTCATCACGCGGGCTCCGCGACCGCGTCGTCGCGATGCAGATACGCGATCAGCCGCTCGCGCCAGCCGATGAATTCCGGCGACGACTTCACCGCGCGCGCATCGCGCGATTCGACGTAACGCCGAGCGAACGGCAGCGCGAAGGTTTCTGCGATGCGGCCGGGGCCTGGCGTCATCACGACGAGACGCGTCGCGAGAAACAACGCCTCCTCCACGTCGTGCGTGATGAAGAACACCGTCTTGCCGGTGCGCGCCCACACGTCGAGCACGAGCGCCTGCATCGTGCCGCGCGTCATCGCGTCGAGCGCGCCCATCGGCTCGTCCATCAGCAGCACGCGCGGGTCGCTCGCGAGCGCGCGCGCGATGCCGACGCGCTGCTGCATCCCGCCCGACAGCTCGTACACGCGCGCATGCGCATGACGCTCGAGGCCGACGAGCGCGAGCATCTCGCGCGCCCGCGCTTCGCGCTCGGCCTTCGGCACGCGCGCGAAGCGCAGCCCGAGCGCGACGTTGTCGAGCACGTCGAGCCACGGCAGCAGCGCGTATTTCTGGAACACGACGCCGCGATCGGCGCCGGGGCCCGTGACCGGCACGCCGTCGACGCGCACGTCGCCCGTCGTCGGCGCGACGAAGCCGGCCATGCAGTTGAGCAGCGTCGTCTTCCCGCACCCGGATGCACCGAGCGCGACGACGAATTCACCGGCATCGATGCGCAGGTCGACGCGCGCGAGCGCCTGCGTCGTCGGCCTGCCGCGCTCGCCCGGGTAGGCGACCGATACCTGACGGACTTCCAGCGTGCTCATGATCGAAGGGCTCCGCGACGAGTGGGCTGAACGGCCGCGCTCAGCGCGCAGCCTTCTGCACGAACTGCGGATCGACGCCGACCGAATAGTCGGCGAGCACCGTCTGGATCGTGCCTTGCGATTTGAGGAACGTGGCCGTGGCCGCGAGCGACTTCGCGGCGCCCGATTGCGCGCCGCCGCCGAGCCACGTCGGCGAAGCCTGCTCGGCCGCCGTCGGGAACGCGTAGAGCGCGAGGCTGGCCGGCACGTCCTGCGCGTTCGCGCCGGACACCTTCGCGACCGCCGCGACCTGCGGCGAGCCGACCTTCCACGCCGCCGCATGCGCGCGGTAGTCGGCGTCCGCCGCCGCGAGCACCTTCACGAAACGCGTGACGAATTCGGGGTTCTCGCGCGCGAACTTGCGGCTCACGACGAAGCCGTCGAAGGTCGCCTTGCCACTTTCTTTCGCCACCTGGCCGGACGTCGTCAGCACGGTGCCCGACTGCTTGACCTTCGCGAGCACCGGATCCCAGATATAGGTCGCGTCGATGTCGCCGCGCGTCCATGCGGCCGCGACTTCGGGCGGGCGCAGGTTGACGATCTTCACGTCGTTCGGATTGACGCCCGCGGCCTGCAGCGCGACGAGCGTATGGAAATGCGACGTCGACACGAACGGCACGCCGATCTTCTTGCCCTTCAACGCCGCGATGCTCGTGACGCCCGAGCCGTTGCGCGCGACGAGCGCCTCGGCGTCGTTGATGTTGTCGAGCACCCAGAACAGCGAGATGTCGAGCCCCTGCGACAGGCCGGCCGCGATCGGGCTCGACCCGGCTTCGCCGAGCTGCACGGAGCCCGACGCGAGCGCGCGGATCACGTCGGCGCCGCTGTCGAGCTTGCGGAACGTGACCTTGTAGCCGGTCGCCTTTTCGACTTCACCGCTCGCCTGCGCGTAGCGCCACGGCACGACCATGTCCTGGTACGCGATCACGACCTCGCGCGATTCGGCGTGCGCCGCGCCGAGCGCGGCAAAGGCGGTCAGCGCAACGACGGCGCGGCGGATGAAGCTGAAACGGGACATGCGGCTCTCCTTCGGAATACGGGCATTGCTGCGGGAGAGCCGACTTTACGGGCTTTGCGCGCGGCGGGAGCGAACTTATCCTGCGAAGCTATCGATGCCGTTTCAGCTTTGCTTTTCATGCTCGACCGGATTGCGCGTCCGGTCGGGTAACGATTGCCGTGCGCAGGCACGGATAACCGCCGCGCCAACGAAAAAGCCCGCATCGCTGCGGGCTTTGTGAATTGCGGGACTTCTGCCGATGGACGCGAACGCGGCGCTCAGACCACCCCCGCCCCATGCGCCTGCAGATCGGCGTGATAGCTCGAGCGCACCATCGCGCCGACGGCCGCGTGCGTGAAGCCCATCTTGTACGCCTCTTCCTCGTACATCTTGAACGTATCGGGATGCACGTAAGCACGCACCGGCAGGTGGTGCTCGGACGGCTGCAGGTACTGGCCGATCGTCAGCATGTCGACGTCGTGCGCGCGCAGGTCGCGCATCACCTGCAGGATTTCCTCTTCGGTCTCGCCGAGGCCGACCATCAGGCCCGACTTCGTCGCGACGTCCGGATGCAGCGCCTTGAAGTCCTTCAGCAGCTTCAGCGAGTGCGCGTAGTCCGAACCCGGGCGCGCTTCCTTGTACAGGCGCGGCACCGTTTCGAGGTTGTGGTTCATCACGTCGGGCGGCGCGGCGTTCAGGATCGAGATCGCGCGGTCGAGACGGCCGCGGAAATCCGGCGTCAGGATCTCGATGCGCGTGTCGGGCGACTGCTCGCGCACTTCGCGGATGCATTCGACGAAGTGGGCGGCGCCGCCGTCGCGCAGGTCGTCGCGGTCGACGCTCGTGATCACCACGTACTTGAGCTTCAGCGCGGCGATCGTGCGCGCGAGGTTCTTCGGTTCGTCCGCGTCGAGCGGATCGGGACGGCCGTGGCCGACGTCGCAGAACGGGCAGCGGCGCGTGCACTTGTCGCCCATGATCATGAACGTCGCGGTGCCCTTGCCGAAGCATTCGCCGATGTTCGGGCAGCTCGCTTCCTCGCACACGGTGTGCAGGTTGTGCTCGCGCAGGATCGTCTTGATCTCGTTGAAGCGCGAACTGCCGGTGGCCGCCTTCACGCGGATCCACTCGGGCTTCTTCAGCTTCTCGATCGGAATGACCTTGATCGGGATGCGCGCCGTCTTCGCCTGCGCCTTCTGCTTGGCGGTCGGATCGTAGGCCGGGGTCGCGGCCGAATCGGCCGGTGCGGGAGAAGCGGTAACGTCAGTCATTCGATTGTTCCAGTGCGTGCGGCTTGTCGGCGGCCGCGGGTGCGCCGTCGAGGTTGGCGATCAGACGCCCCACCAGCGTGTGGGCGACGTCGTTCCAGTCGGCGGCAACCTCGAGGCTCGCCATGTCGACGGTTTCCAGTCCGGCATAGCCGCACGGATTGATCGCAAGAAACGGGCGCAGATCCATCTTCACGTTCAGGCTCAGCCCGTGATAGCTGCAGCCGTTGCGGATCTTCAGGCCGAGCGCGGCGATTTTCGCGCCCTCGTGCACGCCGGATGCCACGTAGATCCCCGGCGCGCCCGCCTTGCGGACCGAAGCGAGATTATACGCCGCGAGGGTTTCGATCACGGCCTCCTCGATCTTCGTCACGAGCGTGCGCACCATCAGCTTGCGCCGGCGCAAGTCCAGCAGCAGGTAGACGACGATCTGGCCGGGGCCGTGGTAGGTGATTTGCCCGCCGCGGTCGACCTTCACGAGCGGCACACCGCTGTCGGCCACCAGCAGGTGCGCGGGGTCGCCGGCCTGGCCGAGCGTGTAGACGGGCGGATGCTCGACCACCCAGATCTCGTCGCCGGTGTCGGCCGTGCGCGTGTCGGTGAACGCGCGCATCGCGTCGAAGCTCGCTTCGTACGCCTCGCGGCCCCGCCACCGCACGGTGACCGGCTGATCCGGGGCTCCGGCGGGCGATGCGGAAACGGCGACAGGCGTGGACACGATGGAAACCGGCGAAACGGACATGGGCGGTAGTTTACCGAAAACCCGTGGGTCTCGCCGGCCTGGGCAGGGGGACGGATCGCCGGTATCCGTCGGATGAAACGAGGGTCAGACGGTGCGCCAGCCGTCGTGGAACAGCGCGCTCACGCGTTCGCGCAGCCGGGTCAGCCCGCCGAGCGCGACCTCCCGCGGCGGCCGCGACACCGAGAACGCGACACACGCGCCCTCGCGGCCTTCCGCGCTGAGCCACAGCCGTTCGCCGCGGCGCAGCTTGAGCGTCTCGCCGTCGGCCAGGAAGTAGTCGTCGACGTCGTTGCTGCGCGTCGCCCAGACCGGCCCGCACTGGACGGTCAGCCGCGTGCTGCGTTGCACCTTCATCGGCACGGTTTCGCCCGGGGGAATTTCGAACGTGATGCTTGAAGAGATTTCTTGCATGATCGACTCCGCCAATAAGTGCTTCGATGGCTACAATCGTAGTCATTCAAAGGCGTCCGACCAAACGACCAATTTTCACGACGATGTGAGGAAAATTAGCAAATGGACCTCCGCCAGCTCCCGGCGCTGAACGCGATTCGCGCGTTCGAGGCCGCCGCCCGCCACGAGAACTTCTCGCGCGCCGCCGACGAGCTGTTCGTCACGCACGGCGCGGTCAGCCACCAGGTGCGCGCGCTCGAGGAGGAGCTCGGCGTGCAGCTCTTCACCCGCAACGGCAAGCGGCTGTGCCTGACCGACGCCGGCATGCGCTACGCGCAGCAGATCCGCACCGCACTGATGGTGATCGCCGACGCGACGCGCGACGTGCGCGCGAGCGACCGCGACCGGCGGCTGGTGGTGTCGATGCTGTCGTCGTTCGCCGCGCGCTTCATCACGCCGCGCATCGGCACGTTCATCGAACGGCATCCGGAAATCGACGTCGAGCTGCAGTCGACCAACTCGCTCACCGATTTCGCGCGCGACGACGTCGATCTCGCGATCCGCTTCGGCTTCGGCAGCTATCCGGGGCTCCATGTGGAGCCGTTGTTCGAGGAGGTGTTCTTTCCGGCGTGCGCGCCGACGCTGAACGGCGGCAAGCTGCCGCAGACGCCCGCCGATCTCGTGCACTACCCGCTGCTGCGCTCGGACGACGAACTGTGGCGGCCGTGGTTCGACGCGGCCGGGCTCGATACGTTGACCGAGCCGAAACGCGGGATCCTGTACCAGGATTCGTCGAACTTGCTGCTGGCCGCGATCGAGGGCCAGGGCATCGCGCTGGTGCGCCGCTCGCTCGCGGTGCACGACCTGCTCGACGGGCGCATCGTGCGCCTGTTCGACATCGACGGGCCGAGCCCGTGGCACTATTTTTTCGTGTGTCCGCCGCCGCTGCTGAACACGCCGCGCGTGCAGGCGTTCCGGACCTGGCTGTTCGAGGAAGTGGCCGAATTCAAGCGGCTGTGCGACGAGCTGGACGCGCGGCGCGCGGCGGGGAAATGCCCCGCCGAGTGCGCGCTGGAGGGCGGATGGAAAGGGATCAGCGGCCGTTTGCGCTGATCCCGCACGCCGGAACGGACGCTTAAAGGACGACCTTGACCATCGGATGGCCGGTCAGCGCGCGGTAGATGTTGTCGAGCTGTTCCTGGCTCGTCGCGCGCACGGTGATCGTGAGGCCCGTGTAATTGCCGCCGCTCGATGCGCGCTCCTCGATCTTCTCCACGTCGATCTCGTTGTCGTGAACGGCGACGACCTTGAAGATCGTGTCCTTGAACTCGGGGTGCGCCTTGCCCATGATCTTGATCGGGAAATCGCACGGAAACTCCAGCAGCGACTCCTTCCGGGTCTCGATCGCGCCGGTCACCTCGACGGTTTTGGTCGGTTCGCTCATCACTTTCTCCGGGTTAGGTCAAACTGTTCAAACTCGCGTGCCTTCGCACGCTGGTACGCGTCGTACAACGCCGCGAACACGGGCCCCGGCTTGCCGCCCTGCACGGGCAGATCGTCGAGCGACGTGACAGGCAGGATTTCCTTCGTGGCCGACGTGATCATGATTTCGTCCGCCGAGCGCAGCTCGACCTCGCTGATCTCGCGCGCGACGAACCGGATCCCGCATTCCTCGGCCAACTGCTCGACGAGCGCGTAGCGGATCCCTTCGAGGATCCTGTTGCTGCGCGGCGGCGCGAACAGTTCGCCGTTCTTCACGATCCACACGTTCGACGACGACCCTTCGGTCACGTTGTCGTCGCGCAGCTGGATCGTCTCGAACGCATCGCGTTCGGCCGCATGCTGCGCCATCAATACGTTGCCGAGCAGCGAGATCGACTTGATGTCGCAATGCAGCCAGCGGCGATCCTCGGCCGTCACGCAGCGCACGCCCCTCGCACGCTCCTCTTCCGACGGCAGCCGCAGCGGGCTCGTCATCGCGAACACCGTCGGCACCGCGTTCGCCGGGAACGCGTGGCCGCGCTTCGCGACGCCGCGCGTGACCTGCAGGTAGACGAGCGCGTTGCCGTCGCCGAGGCCTTCGGCGTTCGCCGCGACCAGCCGCTCGATCAGCGCGCGCCAGCCCGCCGCGTCGTGCGGGTTGTCGATGCCGATCTTCTTCAGGCTGCGCGCGAGCCGCTCCAGATGCTGCTCGATCCGGAACGGCACGTGCGCGCCGTCGTGCGCATAAACGGGGACGACTTCATACACGCCGTCGCCGAAGATGAATCCGCGGTCGAGCACCGGCACACGGGCTTCGGACAGCGGCACCAGTTCCTCCTGCGACGAGACGCTGAGGTAGACGATCGGTTCGAATTCGGCTTGGCTCATGGCTATGTCAGATGGGGATGAAGTCGTGAAAACAAAGGCCCGTCGCGCTTACTTCTTCTTGCTGAACATCAGCAGGATCGAGTCCCAGATACGACCGAAGATACCCGCTTCCGGCACGGCCTGCAGCGCGACGACCGGGAATTCGGACAGCGTCTTGCCGTCGGCGACGATCTTCACGGTGCCGACCTGCTGGCCTTGCGCGAGCGGCGCGATCAGCGGCGCGTTGACGTCCACTTCGGTCTTGACCTTGTCGCCGAGGCCGCGCGGCACGGTTGCCCACTGGTCGCTCTTCACGCCGACCTGCACGGTATTGTCCTTGCCCTTGTAGATGCGCGGCGTCGAGATCGCCTGGCCGCCCTTGAACAGGCGCACCGAATCGAACGCGCTGTAGCCGTAGTTCAGCATCTTCATGCTGTCCTGCGTGCGATCGCTTTCCTTCTGCTCGCCCATCATCACGGACACGAGGCGGCGCTGGCCGTCGACGCCCGGAATCGCCCGCTTGGCCGATGCGATCAGGCAGTAGCCGGCCGCCTGCGTGTGGCCCGTCTTCAGGCCGTCGACCGTCGGGTCGAGCCACAGCAGCCGGTTGCGGTTGCCCTGGCGGATGTTGTTGTACTTGAATTCCTTCTCCGAGAAGATGCCGTAGTACTGCGGAAAATCGCGGATCAGGTGGGCGGACAGCTTCGCGAGGTCGCCGGCCGTCGTGTAGTGGTTCGGGTCGGGCATGCCGTTCACGTCGGCGAAGTGCGTGCCCTTCATGCCGAGGCGCTGCGCCTCGTCGTTCATCAGCGTGACGAACTGCCCTTCGCTGCCGCCGACGAGTTCGGCCAGCGCGATCGCGGCATCGTTGCCCGACTGGATGATCATCCCGTACACGAGGTCGTGCACGGACACCGGCTTGTTCGCCTCGATGAACATGCGCGACTCGTCGCGGCCGACGCGGCGCACGGCCTCGCTCGGCGTGACGATCTGCTCCATCGAGATCTTCTTCTTGTCGAGCGCCTCGAACACGAGGTACGCCGTCATCAGCTTCGTCAGCGACGCCGGCTCGACGCGTTCGTCCGCGTTGCCCGATGCGAGCACCGTGTTGCTCGTCGCGTCGACGAGCACCCACGAGCGCGCGTTCACGCCCGGCGGCGGCACCGCGCCCGGCATGTAGGTCGCGGGCGCGCCGGTGAACTGCTCGGCGGCCGGCGCCGCATGCGCGGCCTTGGCCTTGGCGGCCGGCTTCGCCTCGGCGACGACGATCGTCGAGGCGAGCGCGACGGGCAGCATCACGCCGAGCGCGACGTTGCGCGCGGCGGTGCCGAAGGCGATGGAGGAAGCGAGGGACTTGAGGCCTTGGGAAGACAGACGCATGATCGATTCAGGCTGATGGCAGAAAGTGCGGTGCGAAACGCGCAGGGTTGAACGGCAAGGCGGCGGGCGTGTCGGGCGCTCGCCCGACACCGTCGGGCGACGCGAAACGCGCCGGTTGGACTCGTGCGGGCGCGTTCGGTTCGCGGCCGTCGCGAGCGGGCGGACAGGCGGCGAAACGAGCGCCGCATGGGCCCAGCCGGGCCGCGGGCAACGCGGAAGCGGCCATTATACGTGGCCGCGAACGGCGTTTTCGCGAACCGGGCGGCAGGCGCCCGGCTATTGGCTGCGAAAGCATGACACGGGAATGCAGCGGGCAGGCATGCGCGAAGCCGCGCGAAAGGCGGGCGCAGGCGGCGTGCAAGTCGCGTTGCGCGGCCCCCGAGCCGGCACCGCGCCGCGCAGTGTGGCGCGATGTCGCGCGAGGTTGCGCGCGGCAAGGAGTGCGCACCGACCGGATGCGCCGGTACGTGATACGGGCACCGGGCTCAGGCCGGCGCCCGCATGCGGGCTAGCGCCACGCGTCGACGATGATGCGCTTCAGCACGTGCAGCTTGCGATGAAGGAAATGCTCGGCGCCGGGAATCACGACGACCGGCAGCTCCTGCGGCCGCGCCCAGTCGTACACCGACGCGATCGGCACCGTGTCGTCGGTCTCGCCGTGGATCACGAGCGTGTTCTCGGGCACGTCGGCCACCTGCCAGCGGCTCGCGGCCGTGCCGACGAACACCATCCGCTCGATCGTCTCGCCCGCGTCGCGCAGGCGCTTCGCGACGTGCGACAGCACGAAGGTGCCGAACGAGAAACCCGCGAGCACGAGCGGCAGATCCGCATACGCGGGCTGCGCGCGCATGTGCGCGAGCACCGCGAGCAGGTCGTCGGCCTCGCCCGTGCCGTTGTCGTGCACGCCTTCGGTCGCGCCGACGCCGCGGAAGTTCGACCGGTAGACGACGTAATTCAGTTGCACGAGCGTGCGCGCCAGTGTTTGCGCGACCTTGTTGTCCATCGTGCCGCCGAACAGCGGATGCGGATGCGCGACGAGCGCGATGCCGCGCGGCGCGTCGCCGCCCTCGCGCACGGCGTCGGGCAGGTCGACCGCGATTTCGATCTGGCCGACCGGGCCCGCGATCAGCGATTTCTGCGTATGAACGTTCATTGCGCCGGCCCGCTCAGATCTTCAGGCGGTCGACGACGTTGCCGTCGCGCAGGTGCGACTCGACGATCTCGTCGATGTCGGCCTGGTCGACGTACGTGTACCACGTGCCTTCCGGATACACGACCATCACCGGCCCTTCCTCGCAGCGGTCGAGGCAGCCGGCCTTGTTGATGCGGACCTTGCCGGGCCCCGCGAGACCGAGCTCCTTCACGCGCTTTTTCGCGTATTCCTGCATGGTCTGCGCATTGCATTGCGCGCAGCTCGGACGCTCGGCGCCCGGATCGCGCTGGTTCAGGCAGAAGAAGACGTGGTGCTGGTAGTAGGAATCCATGGTGATGACGAGCGGCCCGGCGCGAGGCCGTGCGCAAAGAGGGGCGATGAATTGCCGTTGCGCGACGCGGCAACGGAGGATGCGGACGATTATAGCGACCGGCGCACGCGGCTGCCCGCGGCGCGGCCGCCGCCGGCTGCCGCGTCAGCGGCGCAGCGCGGCCGGCAGCCACGCGTGCTCGACGCGCTGGCCGAGCCAGATCAGCGCCGCGTAGGGCCAGATCCACGCGAGCCAGCGCGCGAGGCTGTTGAAGTGCACGTAGCGGCCCTGCCGCCAGCCCGACAGCGTGAAGTCGAAGAACGGGTTGACCGGCAGCAGGTTCACGAGCGCGACGCCGGCCAAGAGCGCGAGCGCCGCGAGCATCGCGCGCCACGTTGCCGGCACGCGCAACGCGACGAGCGCCGCCGCGAAACCGAGCTCGATGCCGAGCCGCGCGCCGGGCGTCGCCCACACGACGACGAGGCCGGTGGCCGACTGCATGAACGTCGCGGCCGCCTTCAGCACGAGCGTGGCGACCACCAGCGCGACGAGCAGCCGGATGCGCGGCGCGCGCGGGCGCATCGCGAGCGACGCGATCGCCAGCGCCGCGAACAGCATCAGCCCGCCGAGCACGGCTTCCCACGCGGAATCGGACAGCCAGCCGTCGACCCGCTCGGGCCATTCGCTGACGTGCCACGCGGCCGGCAGCCACGCGAGCAGCGCGTCCTGCATCGACGCGTCGGCGCGCTCCCACAGCGCGGCCGGCCAGTCGCCGATGCCGAACAGGAACGGCGACGGAAACACGATCGCGAACGGCCACAGCGCGGCGAGCAGCAGCGGCGTCGAACCGTCGGCCTCGAGCCACGCGAAGCGCAGCCGGCGCAGCACGCCGCGGTCGAGCAGCGCGCCGGTGGCCGGCGCAGCGAGCGCCGCGCCCAGCAGCGCGCCGAGCGCGTTGGCGCCGAGATCGAGATTCGATGCGACGCGCGTCGGCAGGTAGGTCTGCAGCGCTTCCAACGCGCCAGACAGCAGCACGCCGAGCGCGCCCGCGATCAGCGTCGCGGCCACGCCCCGCCAGCGCGGGTGCAGCGCCAGCACGCCGAGCGCGCCGAACGGCAGATAGCCGAGCACGTTCGTGACCACGTCGAACGCCGTCACGTACCGCTGCATCGGCGCGAGCAGGTAATCGAACGGACCGATGCCGAGCGACACCCAGCCATCGAACGGATACAGCGACGCATAGACGATCAGCGCCGCGTAAGCGGCAAACGCCTGCCGCGCGAGCGGCGACGCGCGATGCGTGCCCGGCACGTTCATCGCGGATGCAATCGCGGATGCAATCGCGGCTGCGCGTCGGGCGTCACGGCGTGCCCGCGTACGCCTGCACGCCGACCCACGCGGCGATCTGCGACACGAGTTCGTCGCTGGCCGCGGCGAGCGCACGCGCGCCGCCGGCCGCGTCGGGTGTGCTCGACGGCGCGCGCGCGACGAACGTGCGCTGGCCGAGCACCTTGCCGTCGAGCGTGAGCGTCGCGCGCGCGGTCACCGCGCCGTGGCTTTGCGACTGCCCGTCGAAGACCTGCTCGAATTCGCTCAGGTCGACCTTGAGGGTCGGCGCGCGCACGCCGTCGACGCCTTCGAGCACCGTGCCGCGCGACGACAGCGCGCCGCGCAGGCGCTGCGTGAGCAGTTGCGCGGGCGGCGCGGTCCAGCGGCTGTCGCGATAGACGGCCACGTGCTGCGCATCGGCATAGGCGAGGCGGTACGCGAACTTGTCGGAATCGAGCGCGTCGGGCGCGGCGACGTCGAGCACCTTCAGCGCGGGGCCCGAACCGGTGGTCGCCACCGACGACGCAGGCCCGAGGTCGTAGCGGATGTTCGACAGCACCGCGCTGTTGCCGGCGCAGCCGGCTGCCGCCGCGAGCGTCAGTACGGCAAGCGCGGCCGCTGCCGGGCGCAGCGCGCGGTCAAGGATTCGTGGCATGGCGTATTCCTGCGTAAGGTTTCCGGTTTCGATGGGCGTCAGTGCCCGGCCGTCGCACCCGGCCAGACGAAGCCCGCTTCGCCCGGCCCGGGCGCCGCGCCGGGCGATCCGAACAACAGACTGCGCGGGTTGCGGCCGAGTTCACCGGCGACGTCCTTCAATTGCCGCGACGCGTCGCCGACGCTGTCGGCCAGCGCATTGAAGCGCGGCAGCGTGTCGTACTGCACGCGCGCGTTGAGGCCGTTCAGCGCGACGCCGACCTGCTCGGCGGCCGTGCCGGCCTTGTTCAGGTTCGACACGAGCGGCCCGTTCGGCTGCAGCAGCGTGTTCGCCGACGCCATCGCGCGGTTCACCTCGTGCATCGTCTCCGGCAGCGCGGTGACGGCCGGGCCGAGCTGCTTCGTCAGCGTCGCGGCGCCGTCGGCCGCGTGCTGCAGGCTTTCGGCGGTCGCACGCAGCTGCTCGCGCATCTCGGGCGACATCAGCGCGTTCGCGCTCTTCGCGGCCAGTTCGAGCTGCCGCAGCAGCACGTCGCCGCGTTCCTGGATCTGGTCGAACAGGCTCGGCCGCATCGGGATCTGCGCGATCGCCTTCGGCGACGACGGCAGCGGCGACAGATCGCGCCCCGTATCCTCCAACTGCACGAACGCGATGCCGGTCACGCCCTGGAAGCCGAGGCTGCCGTAGGTCGACTGCGTGATCGGCGCGTCGTGATCGACGAGGATGCGGATCCGGATCTGGCCCGGATGCGTGCGGTCGAAGCCGATCGACTGCACCTTGCCGACGTCGAGGCCGCGAAAGCGCACGGCCGCGTCCGGAAAGAGCCCCGTCACGTTGGTGCGCGCGAGCAGGTCGTACGGCACGCGCACGGTGCGGTCGACGTTGAACCAGAACACGGTGCCCGCGATCGCGAGCGTCAGCGCGATCGTGAACAGGCCGGCCCAGAACGCATGTGATTTGTTTTCCATTCGCGGGTTCCTTGCTTCTACAGCTCGACGCTCGACAGCGCCGGTTCGAGGGCCGCCTTCGGCAGCTTCGCGCGCCGCTCGGGCGGCAGCGCCTGCAATGCGCGGCGCCCGCGCAGCCCCAGGAAATATTCGTGGATGAACGGATGATCGACGTTCGCGGCCTCCTCGACGGGCGCCGCGACCAGCACCTTGCGGTCGGCCAGCACCGCGACGCGCGTCGACAGCGCGACCATCGTGTCGAGGTCGTGCGTCACCATCACGACGGTCAGCCCGAGCGTGCGGTGCAGCGTCGCGATCAGCTCGACGAATTCGTCCGACGCCTGCGGATCGAGGCCCGCCGTCGGCTCGTCGAGGAACAGCAGCTCGGGTTCCAGCGCGATCGCGCGCGCGATGCCGACGCGCTTCACCATCCCGCCCGACAGCGCGGCCGGCATCTTCGACGCGTGCTTGCACGGCAGCCCGACCATCTCGAGCTTCAGCATCACGATGTCGTGCAGCAGATCCGGCGGCACGCGGCCGAGCTCGCGCAGCGGCTGCGCGACGTTGTCGAACACCGTCATCGACGAGAACAGCGCGCCCTGCTGGAACAGCATCCCCGAGCGCGTGCGCATCATCCGCGCGCTTGCGTCGTCGATCGTCGCCGTATCCTCGCCGAACACCTTGATCGTGCCCGACGTCGGCCGTTCGAGGCCGAGGATCTGGCGCACGAGCGTCGTCTTGCCGGAGCCCGAGCCGCCGACGATCGACACGATCTCGCCGCGCCGCACGTCGAAGTCGAGCTTCTGGTGAATGATGTTGCGCCCGTAGCGCTTGGTCAGGTTGCGCACCTCGATCACGAGATCGCCGGCATCGACGGCCGTGCCCGGCCGGGGGCCGACCGACCCGGCGCCGATGGCCGCGGCATGCGCGGTCGTTTCGTTCGATGCGTTCATCCGAGCCCCACGTTCTGGAACAGGATCGCGAACACCGCGTCGGCGAGGATCACGACCGTGATCGACGACACGACCGACGTGGTCGTGCCTTCGCCGAGGCTCTGCGAGTTCGCCTTGATCCGGAAGCCGAAATGGCACGCGACCAGCGCGATCAGCATGCCGAACACGACGCCCTTGCCGACGCCGATGTACAGGTTCGCGATCGGCACGACGCCCGGCAGCGAACGCACGAAATAGTTGATGTCGATGCCGAGCACGATCTTCGCGGCGAGCGCGCCGCCCGTCAGCGCGATGATGTTGGTCCACATCACGAGCAGCGGCATCGCGACGCCGAGCGCGAGCACGCGCGGCAGGATCAGCCGCAGCCCGTGCGGGATGCCCATCACGCGCATCGCGTCGAGCTCTTCCGTCACGCGCATCACGCCGATCTGCGCGGTGATCGCGGAGCCCGAGCGGCCCGCGACGAGGATCGCCGACAGCACCGGGCCGAGCTCGCGGATCACCGACAGCCCGAGGATGTTCACGATGTAGCGGTTCGCACCGAACATCTGCAGCTGCTGCGCGGACAGGTAGCTGAGCACGATGCCGATCAGGAACGCGACGAGCGCGGTGATCGGCAGCGCCTGCGCGCCGGCGCTGTAGATGTTCGCCGAGGTTTCCTTCCACGGCATCGTCTTCGGGCGGCGCAGCACCGACAGCGCGTCGAGGATCACGAGGCCGAACATCGCGATGCCGCCCTGCAGGTGTTCGCCGAACGCGAAGATCGCCTGGCCGAGCCGCGTGACGGGATCGACGCGCACCACGCGCTCGGGCGCCTCGCGCGCGCTGTCGAGCCGCTCGATGCGCTCGAAGATCGTGCGCTGCGTGGCGCTCAGCGCGACGCCCGCCGGCAGCTTGCGGCCCCACACGCGCCACAGCGCCTGGCCGCCGACGTGGTCGAGCCGCTCGACGCCGGACAGATCCCATTCGATGACGCGCCCGGCGGCGATGCTCGCGATGCGGCGCGCCACGGCGCCGCGGTTGCGCGCGAGCGAGAGCGCGGTCCACTGGCCGGTCAGGCGCACCGTCTGGCCCTGGCCGCCGGCGTCGACCGACAGGCCGGGAGGGGTCTCGAAGTCCAAGGGCAGGTTGTTTGCAAAAGGATGACAGCGGCCATTGTAGCGAACCGCCCGGCGCCGCGACGTGAGGATGTGGGCGGGGCACCGGGCTCGGTGCGCGGCCGGGGCGCCGGGCCGGAGCCGGGCCGGCTGGGCCGTGCCCCGACGCCGCCGAGCGTCGCGGGGCCTGTTCATGCCGATAACGGGCCTGGGCCCGTGGCCGGTATCGCGACCTTTCATTGTTCCGTCACGTTTCCTTTCGATACTCTCACGCGCCGCACGTCAGGCCGTCGGCGCGCCGCGCCGCCATTCGTGCGTACCTCGCGTTTGATAAAACAGAACACCGAACAGGACATCCGATGCGTCTCCCCCCGCTTTCCCGCCGCCACGCGCCGGCCGCCGCCGCGCTCGCCAGCCTCGCCTTCGTCCTCGCCGGCTGCGGCGGCGACGACGTCACCGCCACGCCGCCGTCGCGGCCCGAGGCCCAGGCGCCCGCCGGCACGACGGCCACGCTCGCGCTGCTCGAGACGACCGACCTGCACACCAACGTGCTGTCGTACGACTATTTCAAGCTCGCCGCCGACAATTCGCTCGGCTTCGAACGCGTGGCGACGCTGATCGCGCAGGCGCGCAAGCAGTACCCGAACACGCTGCTGCTCGACAACGGCGACACGATCCAGGGCACCGCGCTGTCGGACTACCAGGCGCTCGTGAAGCCGGTCGGCTGCGACCAGACGCTCGCGATCTACAAGGTGATGAACGCCGCGAAATTCGACGGCGGCGGGATCGGCAACCACGAGTTCAACTACGGGCTGCCGTACCTGTCGCAGGTGACCGGCAACACGTTCGAGGTCGACGGCCTGCCGGCGCCGGCCCAGCAGAAGAAATGCGCGGGCCCGAATTTCCCGCAGGTGCTCGCGAACGTGATCAGCGCGAAGACCAACGCGCCGCTGTTCGCGCCGTACACGATCCTGACGCGCACGGTGACGGCCACGACGCCGGACGGCAAGACGGTCAGCGCGCCCGTGAAGATCGGCATCATCGGCTTCACGCCGCCCGCGATCATGAACTGGGACAAGCGCTGGCTCGACGGCAAGGTCTACACGACCGGGCTGAAGGAAGCGGCCGAGAAGTACATTCCGGAAATGCGCGCGAAGGGCGCCGATCTCGTCGTCGCGATCTCGCACGGCGGCCTCGACAATTCCGCGTACTCGCCGACGATGGAAAACGGCAGCTGGTGGCTGTCGAAGGTGCCCGGCATCGACGCGATGCTGATCGGCCACTCGCACCAGGTGTTCCCGGACGCGAACAGCACCGTGGCGCAGTTCAACCTGCCGGGCGTCGACAAGGTCAAGGGCACCGTCAACGGCGTGCCGACCGTGATGGCCAACTACTGGGGCAAGCACCTCGGCGTGATCAAGCTCGGCCTGAAGTTCGACGGCAAGACGTGGGCCGTCGACAAATCGCAGACGACCGTCGAGGCGCGGCCGATCCAGAACGCCGACAAGAGCTACGTCGCGGCCGACCCGTCGGTCTCCGCCGCGATCGCGGCCGAGCACCAGGCGACGATCGACTACGTGAAGACGCCGATCGGCTCGACCGACTACCGGATGAACACGTACTTCGCGGACGTCGGCGATCCGGGCGCGATCCAGATCGTCAACGAGGCGCAGGCCGACTACGTGAAGACGTACGTGCAGGCGAACCTGCCGCAGTACGCGTCGCTGCCGGTGCTGTCGGTCAGCGCGCCGTTCAAGAGCGGCTTCGGCGGCGGCACCGACTACACCGACGTCGCGCCGGGCGCGCTCGCAATCAACAACGCGGCCGACCTGTACCTGTATCCGAACACCGTGTACGCGGTGAAGGTGAGCGGCGCCGACGTGAAGAACTGGCTCGAGACGGCCGCGAAGCGCTTCAACCGGATCGACCCGACGCAGGCGACCGTGCAGCCGCTCGTCAGCACCTTCCCCGGCTACAACTTCGACATGTTCACGTCGGCCGATCTCGCGTATGAAATCGACGTCACGCAGCCGGTCGGCAGCCGGATCAGGAACCTGACGTACAAGGGCGCGGCGATCGACCCGAACGCGCAGTTCATCGTCGCGACCAACAACTACCGCGCGAGCGGCGGCGGCAACTTCCCGGGCCTCGACGGCAGCAAGACGATCTTCGCGTCGCCCGACGCGAACCGCGACGTGCTGATCGCGTTCATCAAGAAGCGCGGCGCGATCACGCGCGCGGCCGACGGCGCGCAGCGCAGCTGGCGCTTCACGAAGCTCGCGAGCTCGGTCGCGCACGTGCGGTTCGCGTCCGCGCCGAACCGCCTCGGCGACGCGGCGGCGGCCGGCCTGACCGGCATCACGCAGGTCGCGGCCGACGACGGCTCGGGCAAGAACCTCGCGACCTACGAAATCGACCTCACGCAATGAGACACGCGATGCAACCGATCCGGACGATGCGGCCCGCCGAAACCGGCCTCGCCGCCGCCGCGCGGCGCGTGCTGCGCGCGAAACTCCCGCCGGCCGCGCTGCTCGCGGCGGCGGCCGTGACCGTCGCGGCCGTCGTCGCGGCCGCCGGCCTGCGC